>JAIPBU010000058.1 GCA_021738535.1 Bacteroidales bacterium
GTATTAGTAGGGGCTTCGGCCCCTGCTTTTTTTAACAAAATCTAAAGTTATTAACACTGGAAAAGGGCGCCCCATTTTTGCCTGAAAAAAAATAATATGGTAGACTTATGAGACAGCCCCAATAGAAATAGCCCCGGTATCACCCGGGGATCAGGCCAGTGGGCGGGGGTATCACCCGGGGATCAGGCCAGTGGGCGGGGGTATCACCCGGGGATCAGGCCAGTGGGCGGGTGTCGAAGTCTAAGGCCAATTACCATTATTATACTATTTTTGTATCAAATTAACATCTCACTGCTATGGTACGTCTCCTGGCCCTGGTAATATCAATCGGCCTCCAGATAGTGGCCGCATCAATCGCGCTGAGATTCATGAGGCTTACAAAATACAGGCTCTCATGGGTCCTCCTCTCACTCGCCTTTACCTTCATGGCTGCAAGAAAAATAATTCACCTGATTGAATTAACAAGAGGGCAGGAAACAATGGAAATGGCCATCCTTGATGAATGGATAGGCGCTTTTATCTCAATACTTATCTTTAGCGGAGTAATCCTCATAAGAGAACTGTTCTTCTCCCTGAAAAAAGCTGATATTGACCGGCTGCGTTCCGAAAGAAGAGTCCTCCATGCCATAATAAATACTGAGGAAAACGAACGTAAACGCTTTGCCAAAGACCTTCATGACGACCTCGGCCCATTGCTGTCAACGGTAAAAATGTCTATTACCGCTCTAAGCGCCAGGGCAAACGATCCTGTCGATAAAGATATCCTCGATAATACCAGTCATGTCGTCAATGAAGCAATAGCAACCATCAAAGATATATCCAACACCCTCAGCCCCCATATGCTCACAAATTTCGGCCTGGAAAGCGCAACCTCATCCTTTATTAAAAAAGCAGAAAGAGTCAGTAAAGTGAAGTTCTCCCTCAACAGTAATATTGGGAAACTTAGATTCAACAGCGATATTGAAGCCGTTATTTACAGGTCAGTCTGTGAACTGATAAATAATTCACTCAAACATGCAGAAGCTGCGAATATTTCTGTCGAACTGAATTTGCACGGAAATTTTATTATTTTGCAGTATAATGACGATGGAAAAGGATTCGATGCATCTGTACTCAACACCGAAGATAATATGGGCATGGGATTATCAAATATCCACACCCGCGTTAAGTCGGTTAATGGTATCTTTGTCCTGGACAGCCGCAATAACGAAGGGATGCACTGCCTGATAAAAATCAATATAAGCGATTAAGGAAAAATCATATGAGCAAAATAAAAATTATAATTGCAGACGATCACCAGCTGTTCAGGAACGGACTGAGAATATTACTTGAAGCATTTGATGATTTTGAAATATGCGGTGAAGCAGTGAATGGAACCGAGGTAATTAAAATACTGGAAAATACTGATTGCGATTTAGTCCTGATGGATATCGATATGCCTGTAATGGACGGTATTGATGCTACCAGGGAAAGCCTGACCATTAACCCCGGTGTCAAGATCATTGCCCTCTCAATGTATGGCGAAGAAGAATATTACCACAGGATGGTCGAGGCCGGCGCAAAAGGATTCCTCCTCAAAGATTCAGATATCAACGAGGTTAAAGAAGCAATAGTAAATGTGCATAACGGTGGTAACTATTTCTCCCAGGAACTGCTGCAACACGTAATCCAGAAGATCAGGAGCAGGGAGACAGAAACCAAACATGCAAACCTGTCGAACCGTGAAAAAGAAATCCTTTACAATATCTGCGAAGGACTGTCAAACCAGGAGATAGCAGAACGCTTGTTTATCAGCAAACGAACAGTAGACAAGCACAGGGCTAACCTGCTCAGTAAGACAAACTCCAAGAATACCGCCAGCCTGATCCTCTATGCTATTAAAAATAAGATTATTGAGATCTGATACCCCCGCAAGCTTAAATTACAATGGCACAATCGCATTCACTCGGTAAAACAGGTGAACAGGCAGCAATTAAACACCTGGAAAACAACGGATACAACATCCTTGAACGCAACTGGGTAACAGGACGTAAAGAAATTGATATCATTGCCGAAGACAGCAATTACATAGTATTTGTGGAAGTAAAAACAAGAGTGAAGGATTTCAAAGTTCATCCACGTGACGCAGTTTCCGTACCCAAACAACGAAATATAATCTACGCAGCCGAAAAATATATTAAACGTAACGATATAGAAAAAGAAGCCCGCTTTGATATTATCTCAATTGTGGCAGACGGGCCAAAACATGAACTCGAACACATAGAAAACGCCTTCTACCCCACCCTCTGATCAAATATCATTCTCCCTGCATGTAACATTGATGCGGCACGCATGCCGCATCTACCAATATCTATAAACATGAATCTCTCATCCTCTCTCCTCTCTCTTCTCCTCTCTCCTCTCTCTTCTCCTCTCCCCCCTGCCCCCATATGTTAATAAACATATTCACCTGATTTTCCACAATAAAACTTTAAATTGGTACTCTGAATCTCAAACCAATTAGTATTATGAAACATACAAGAATTATCAGCATTCTTCTTATTACCCTACTAACACTTAATGTAAGTGCACAGAGAAGAAAAGCAAACAAAAGTGATCAGCCCAAAGGCTACAAATTTGAAACAGTTGTAAGCCTGGATGCTACCTCTGTAAAAAATCAATCCCGTACAGGTACTTGCTGGTGCTTTGCCACTACCTCCTTTGTCGAGTCTGAACTGCTCAGAATGGGCAAAGGCGAATATGACCTCTCAGAAATGTTTGTTGTAAGGTATAACTATACCGACAGGCTGCAGGATAACTACCTCAGAAGAGGAAAAGGAAACCTCGGTCCCGGAAGCCTGGCCCACGACTGGATGCGTGTATTTGCCAGCTACGGTATGATGCCGGAAGAAAATTATGATGGTATAAACTATGATTCAGAAACCCATAACCACAGTGAACTGCAGGGCTTCATCAATGCCATTGCAGAAGTACCCGTAAAAAGAAGGAACCAGAGCGACGAATATCACAATATAGTTGATGCAGTACTTAATACCTACCTCGGTGAAGTTCCTGGGAACTTTACCTATAAAGGAAAAAACTATACGCCCAAAACCTTCGCGGAAAGCCTTGAAATCAACCCTGACGACTACGTGGAGATAACATCGTTTAACCACTGGGATTTCTATACAATGGGTGAAATTGAAGTTCCTGACAACTGGACACATAACCGCTTTTATAATGTACCCATCAATGAGCTTACCGAAATTATGGACTACGCTCTGGAAAACGGCTATACAGTTAACTGGGACGGTGATGTGAGCGAAAAAGGATTTTCACATTCAAACGGCGTTGCCATTAACCCTGATGTTACCAAAACTGAAGATTTCTCAGGAACAGACAGGGCTCGCTTCGAAGATATGTCAACCAGCGAACGCCTTGAAGAAGTATATAAGTTTGAAAAACCATTCCCCGAAATCAATGTTACCCAGGAAATAAGGCAGGAAGGCTACGAGAGATTCGTAACCACTGACGACCACCTGATGCACGTAACAGGTATCGTAAAAGACCAGAATGGCACAAAATATTATATAACAAAGAATTCATGGGGCACCGCACGTAACAGGTTCGGTGGATACCTCAATATGTCAGAAAGCTACGTTAAGGCAAAGGTTATCTTTATCATGGTGCATAAAGATGCTGTGCCGACTGCAATCAGGGAGAAACTGGACATATAAAAAGTTGAAAGGTATGTTGGTGCAGGTCTCATGACCTGCGCCTGGTGTTGATCTGCCACCTTCGCCAAGGCTACGGTGGCCGGAGGGAGATCAACACCAACATCGCAGAACTTTTAAACTACAAGAAGACTGCAACCCCTTATATCACTATTATCAAAGCGGCCGCTTACCTCAAAGCGGCCGTCTTTATACAGCCTGCCCAGGTCTGATGTGGCAATAAAAGAACATGAATAAATATTGGCAAGATCAATGATGTTTATTGCCCCTGTAACACCTGTGTCTGCATACGTGAAAGGATCATGCGGGTCGCGTATAAGCACTCTCATCCATGAGGGGCAGCTGAATAAGCCCTCTCCTTTTGAATAGGCCTGGCTGAGCAGTTCCGTCATGCCATACTCCGAATGTACTGCATCTGTATTAAACCCTGCCTTCAGCCGGCCATGCAACTCTTCCCTGGTTATCTCCTTCTTCCTTCCCTTCATGCCTCCTGTCTCCATTACTACCTGACCCCCCAGGTCAGCACCTCCCTGCCCCGCAAAATCGAGAAGGGCAAAACTGACGCCCAGCAGGATAATTTTTTTTCCTTCTGCCTGTAGTTGCTCAACAGACCTTCTCAGTGCATCATAGTCGTTAAGGTAAAAACCCCCTCTCCTGCTCCCTCCTTCATTCATCAGTGCTTCTGCCATATAAACCAGCGATGAATCTTTACGCTCCAGGTAAGATGGCAGGAGTGCCAGTATATGATAATCCTCTGCCGGTCCGTAAAATTTACTGAATCCCCGCGTGCAGCTATAACGGTATATTCCCGCATCAGCAACAAGGTGAGTGCTGCGCTTCATACCCGTGGTGCCGCTGCTGGAAAAGCTTAGTTCAGCTTCCCTGTTATCGCATATCACCCTGTGATCCCTGAAAAGAGAAACAGGCATAAAGGGTATATCATGCAGCTTATTGACGGCAGCCGGATCAACACCCAGCTCACTTATCCATCTTTTATAAACAGGATTACTTGCAGCCTGGTAACGAAAAACTTCAAGAGCCGCTGCTGTAAAATCATTATCGCCTGATACAGCAAATATTTTTTTTGCCAGTTCTTCCATCAGCCGGGGAAAATGCTTGTCCCATCATCCTGTATAACCCACCTTACAGTAATTTCTGCAATCGGCACATCACCACTGCCATCCAACAATAGATCAGTGATCAGGAATTTAACATAATTATCCTGTGAAGTTTTAAAGATCCATACCTGGTTCTCCTGTATGCCGTCTGCAAGAAAAGTCCATGTATATGTACCCACTTCAAGAAGGTCGTTAAAAAAATCTTCGGCTTCTGACAGGCTTTGATATTCACCTGCCAGTGCAAAGGATTCTATCAGCCTTGGTGTATCCAGGTAAGCTCCCGTGATATTCCCTCCTGCATCAGTACGGGCATGCACGGTTATATCAGGTTGCGGGCTCTCATCCGTCCTTACCTTCCTGCCTTCCTCAAAAGAAAAGCCTATTGCATAATACGGACCTGCCCCGTAAAGTGCATTATCAATGGTAAATTCACCGGAAACCCTGTCCTGTGGTTCTTTTTCACACGACGATAAAAGCAGACCGGTGAGCACCATGCCCGCTGTTAATAAAAGCCCGTATAACCTTTTCATAACACTAATTACTCATCACCCCTGATGGCAGCAATGCCCGGCAGCACTTTGCCCTCCATGTATTCCAGCATGGCGCCGCCGCCTGTCGAAACATAGCTGACCTTATCAGCAAGCTTGTTCTTGTTTATTGCAGCAACTGAATCGCCACCACCGATAAGACTGAATGCACCCTTAGCGGTGGCTTCCGCTATAGCTTTTGCCACGGCACTTGTTCCCTTAGAGAATTTCTCTATCTCAAAAACACCCATGGGGCCGTTCCAGAGCAAGGTTTTGGATGATTCAATAACACTACTGTATTCCCTGATGGTATCTTCCCCTATGTCAAGACCCATCCATCCGTCTTCAACAGCATCAGAAGCAGTAACATTTGTCTTCGCATCTGCATCGAACTTATCACCGTTAACACTGTCGGATGGAAGATATATCTTTACATTTTTCTCTTCTGCAGACTCCAGTATTTTAAGAGCCATATCCAGCTTATCTTCCTCGCAAAGAGAATTGCCTATCCTGCCACCCCTGGCCTTGATAAATGTATAAGCCATGCCACCTCCTATTATAAGGTTATCAACCCTGCCAAGGAGGTTGTCAATTATCTGGATCTTGTCTGACACCTTGGCGCCACCCATTATTGCAGTAAATGGGCTGGCTGAATCATGTATCACCTTGTCCATGCTTTCCAGCTCACTGTTAATAAGGAAACCAAAAAGTTTCTCATCAGGGAAAAAGCGTGCTATAATAGTTGTGGAGGCATGCGCCCTGTGCGCAGTACCGAATGCATCATTTACATAAACATCACAACCCTCTGCCAGTTTACCGGCAAAGGCCTCGTCCCCGTTCTTCTCCTCATCATGAAACCTGAGATTCTCAAGCAGTAATATATCCCCTGGCTTAAGCCTTTTCTTAATCTCCAGCGCCTCATCTCCTATGCAATCATCCGCAAAAAGCACTTTCCTGCCACTGAGCTTCTCAAGCTCGGGAACAACATGCCTGAGTGAAAACTTGTCCTCCGGACCTCCCTTGGGTCTGCCGAGATGCGACATAAGAACGGCCGATCCGCCATCCTCCATTATCTTATTTATGGTAGGCAATGCCCCCTTTATCCTGTTATTGTCACTTACCTGCAGATCATCATTAAGAGGTACATTGAAATCTACCCTTACTATTGCTTTCTTTCCGTCAAAACTGTAATTGTTAATATTCCTCATACTAAATATTTTATTGTTACCCTGGCAGGCCATATGAATACCTGAGTTCATAATAACCTGTTAACCAGCCCTTAAAAATAAATAAACTTATTGTTACCAAATTCTTACAACGACATACAAACCTACAATATTTTCATTAAATACTGATCAATTTTTCTATTTTTGTTCTATCCCAAAACACAGTTAAATGAAGTTCGAAGAGGTAATTGGTCAGGAAACAATAGTCAGTAAATTAACCAGGTCGGTAAAAGAGGAAAGGGTGAGCCACGCACAGATATTTGCAGGCCCCCCGGGCTGCGGCAAGCTGGCAATGGCCATTGCTTTTGCCCGGTATATTTCCTGTGAAAACAGGCAGGACAATGATTCCTGCGGTGTGTGCCGCTCATGTGTTAAGTATAAAAAACTGATGCACCCTGACCTCCACTTTGTCTTTCCAATCATAAATAAAGGTTCGGGAGAAGCTGTATGCGATAATTATATCGAACAATGGCGCGAGTTTGTTAACCACTCTCCCTACTTTAACCTGAATGGCTGGCTCGCGAAAATTGGCGTTAAGAACCAGCAGGGACTGATATATTCATCAGAAGCAGGCGAGATAATAAAAAAACTGAGCCTTAAGACCTATGAATCGGAATATAAAGTGATGATCATCTGGCTGCCTGAAAGAATGCACCTGTCAACAGCCAATAAGCTCCTTAAGATGATAGAAGAACCGCCTGATAAAACTCTCTTCCTCCTGGTATCGGAAAAACCGGACCTTATACTGCCTACCATAATGTCAAGATGCCAGTTTATAAGGATCCCTTCAATCAACAGGGAAGCCCTGGCTAAGCATTTGAAAACCGAACACGGGCTGGATGAAAAAAAGGCAGGTATAACAGCCCGGCTGTCAGGGGGGAACTACCTCAGGGCGGTTGAGTTTATTGAAGACAATGAAGCAAGGCAGTCAAACCTTAATGACTTTATCCGCCTCATGAGGCTGGCATATAAAAGGGACATACCGGCCCTGGCCGAATGGTCTGAAGAAATAGCCGCAAGGGGAAGGGAACTGCAGAAGAGTTTCCTCAGTTTTTCTCTTGACCAGCTGAGAGAAAACTATATCCTTAATAATACCGGGAAAGATAAATCCTCAGAACTGGTTTTTCTCGAAGGTGAAGAAGCCGCCTTTGCTAAAAAATTTAACTCCTTCATTAATAATAAAAATATAGCAGGACTGAATACCGAATTCTCTACAGCATGGTCGCATATTGCTTCCAACGGTAATCCAAAAATCGTTTTCCTCGATCTGGCACTCAAGGTGGCAGGACTGATACGCTGAAATATTACCTCTCTTCAGTATATTATTGATATTAAGTCAAATTATGCCTAAATTTGGGGCTGGATTATCAGGAGATAAGACAAATACAACTCAATATATCGCCAGGAACAATACGGGAAGTAACCATTATACCTCCGTAACAGTTCCTTAAAAACTTTTTTTATGGATAACGAGGAGAACAAAAATGCCGAGAAGGATAGTAATAATAAAACTGAAGAATATAGCTACCGCCCGGACGATTATAAATTAAATTCTGTTAACTGGCTTTCTGATATTCCCGATACAGGTAATGAAACTGATATCGTGGAAATACGCTTTAAAAATACACGTAAGGCTTTCTTCAGGAATGTCAATAATCTGCGCCTCAAAGAAGGGGATGTCGTAGCAGTGGAAGCATCACCCGGCCACGACATAGGAAGAGTTTCAATGACAGGCCGGCTGGCCCTCATAAAAATGAAACAGCTTAAAGTAGTGCCTTCTCCTGAAGACATTAAAAAAATATACAGGAAAGCCAAAACCGTTGACCTGGAAAAATGGGAGGATGCACGCAAACAGGAAGTGCCAACCATGCTCAGGGCCAGAACACTGGCCAAAGAACTTAACCTGAACATGAAAATTGGTGATGTCGAATACCAGGGCGACAAAACAAAAGCTATATTCTATTATATAGCCGATGAACGAGTAGACTTCAGGCAACTGATAAAAGTGCTGGCTGAAAATTTCAGGGTCAGGATAGAAATGCGCCAGATAGGTGCAAGACAGGAAGCCGGCCGTATAGGTGGAGTAGGTTCATGTGGCAGAGAACTCTGCTGCGCTTCTTACCTCACCAATTTCGTATCAGTAACAACCGCCTACGCCAGGTGCCAGGAACTGTCGCTTAACCCTCAAAAACTGGCGGGCCAGTGCGGCAAACTTAAATGCTGCCTGAACTTTGAACTCGACTCCTATGTCGACAGGCAAAAGAACTTTCCACCTAAAGAAACACTCGAAACAGAAGAAGGAAAAGCATATTTCAGCAAGATTGAAATATTTAAAGACCTTTACTGGTATTCATTCGACAGGGATAATCTCTCTAACCCTGTAGCTGTGCCTGTAAGCAGGGTTAAGGAAGTACTGCAGATGAACAGGAAAGGTAAAAAACCGGTGAAACTGATAGACCATGGATATGAAAATATAGATGCCGATACATTTACCGATGTACTGGGCAGTGAAAGCCTTACCCGTTTCGATAAAAATAAAAAGAGAAAAAAGAATAAAAAGAAAAATATTAGGAAAAGAAAGGGAAAAAGACCTGATAAAAATGACAGAAAATAAAAAACACCCACAGGCAGGTATAATATTACTAATGGTTTTCTTTACCCTCACCTCCTGTACCGGCAAAAATATATACTCCGGGTCGGAGATGATACCGGATTATTCATGGAACCTTGCCAATAAAGTCAGCTTCGAAGCAGATATAGAAGATACATTGTCAGTATGCGATATTAACCTGACTATCAGGACAGATAAAAACTACCCCTACCGTAACATCTTCCTCTTTGTGAAAACCAGCTCCCCACGGGGAGAAAGTATTAAGGATACAGTTGAATATTTCCTGGCCGACTCAAAAGGAAACCGCTACGGATCAGGGCTGGGCGATGTGAGTGACCTTACAGTCCCCTTCAAAACACAGGTGGTATTCCCGGTAAAAGGAATTTATACTTTCGATATTAAACACGGGATGAGAGATCCAAACCTTGAAGGAGTAACGGATATAGGTCTGCAGATTACCAGGAAAAAACAATAAAATTTTAGGCTTTGGGCAAGAATAAGATCCGGAAATGGGCTGATATGGAACAGTATCCTAATGTGATTCAGCCTCCCTTTGAAGATGTCTTCAGAAAAGATCATGAACTTAAAGGTAAATGGAACACCCGCTTCTTTAATAACAATAAACCCCTTGTGCTTGAACTGGGCTGCGGAAAAGGTGAATATACTGTCAGTATGGCCTCCCGTTTCCCGGAAAAGAATTTTATCGGTATAGATATTAAGGGAGCAAGGATGTGGAAAGGTGCACGTACTGCAAATGAACAAGCACTGGCCAACGTGGGATTCCTGAGAACCAGGATCGAACTCATAGAATCATTCTTCGACAAAAATGAAGTGGATGAAATATGGATAACATTCCCCGATCCACAGTTGAAAAAAAGAAGAATAAAGAAAAGACTGACAGGCTCACGATTCCTTAATCACTATAGCGATATGCTTAAAGAAAACGGCCTTGTTCACCTTAAAACAGACAGCCGTGAGCTGTACGATTATACCATGAGCATAATTGCTCAAAATGAAATAAAAATAGTAGACCACTCAACAGATATATATGCAGAAAACCGCTTCAACGAAAACCTCGCAATACGTACTCACTATGAACAAATATTCCTTGATGCCGGGAAAAAAATAACATATATATGCTTTACACTGAACAGTAATAAAGAAATTATTGAACCTCCTGCCGATGAAGAATGAAAAGGATATTTCGTTTTTTGAAAAGGTCTATATAGTTGCCAGAAAAATACCCCGCGGCAGAGTAACATCCTATGGAGCAATAGCAGCCTTCATAGCTGCCCCGGGATCAGCACGTATGGTGGGATGGGCCCTTAATAACTGCCATAGCCTCGATAAATTTGTTCCGGCCCACAGGGTGGTTAACAGGAACGGCATGCTGACAGGAAAACACCATTTTGGCAATACCGGCACCATGAAACAACTCCTGGAAAATGAAGGTGCTATAATAGAAAATGACAGGATTATCAATTTCCGCGAATTATTCTGGAACCCGTCCACTGAATTAAGCTAGTTCTTTGCACTTCAAAAAAAAATAATTAAACTTGCTCATTCATGGTTAATTTATATTTAAATTAAATAAAAACAAGCTTTTAAAATAGTTAGATATGTATTCAAAAGATCAGATAATTGAAGCCCTCCGGAAAGTTGAATACCCCGGCAAAGGAGATATTGTATCTCTTGGAATGGTGAAAAAGGCAGAACATGGCGATAAAGGGATAGAGATAGTACTCAGAACAAACAGGCAGAAAGATCCCGTAGCCTCATCCCTGAAACATGCCTGCGTGAAAGCTCTCAAGGATGCATTCGGGACCGAAACAGAAGTATCATCAGTTGAAATTGAAGCTCCTCAGCCAAAGGTGGAAACTAAAAAGTTCGAGTCGGAGATGATGCCTGGCGTTAAAAACATAATAGCCATTGCCTCCGGTAAGGGTGGTGTGGGTAAATCAACAATAGCTGTTAACACAGCAGTTGCACTGGCACGACAGGGCTATGCAACCGGTCTCCTTGATGCCGACATTTTCGGACCCTCGGCCCCAAAAATGTTCAATACCGAAGGTACAAGGCCACAGGTAAAAAAAGAAGATGGAAAAGAACTGGTGGTGCCGGTACAGAAATATGGTGTTAAGATCCTGTCCGTGGGGTATTTCGTATCAAAAGAAGATGCAGTGGTATGGCGCGGACCAATGGCCTCCAATTTCCTGAAACAGCTGATAGAACAGGGCGACTGGGGAGAACTTGATTACCTCGTTGTGGACCTTCCCCCCGGAACAAGCGATATCCACCTGACACTGGTACAGGAAGTTGGCGTAACAGGAGCAGTTATTGTATCAACACCTCAAAAGGTAGCACTGGCCGATGCTATCAAGGGTATATCCATGTTCAGTAATGAAAAAATCAATGTTCCGGTGCTTGGACTGGTGGAAAATATGGCATGGTTTACCCCTGCCGAACTGCCGGATAATAAATATTATATCTTCGGCAAAGAAGGCTGTAAGAAGCTTGCAGAAGATATGAATGTGCCCCTCCTGGGACAGATACCTGTAATACAGAGTATATGCGAAAGCGGCGACAGCGGATCACCGGTTGCTCTCAACAGCGATGCCACGGGTAAAGCATTTGAAGAACTTGCCCTTGAACTGGTTGCAAAAACCGAAGAAAGAAACCGTAACCAGGATCCTACTAAAAAAGTGCATGTTAACCCCTCATAGCTTATGACAGACAATATAACAAATAGTATTTTTTCAAAGGTCGCAGCCACACTCGAAAAAATCAGACCTTACCTCCAGGCCGACGGTGGAGATATTGAACTGGTCAAGGTAAGCGATGACATGGTGGTAAAGGTAAGGCTCACAGGGGCATGCGACGGCTGCCCCTATAGCATGCAAACACTAAAAGGTGGAGTGGAACAGGCCCTGATGAAGGAAATACCCGGCATTACCGGGGTAGTGGCGGTGAATTGATAGTGTAGCAGGGACTTAGCGACTAAGTGACTTAGCGACGAAGCGACTAAGTGACTAAGTGACGAAGCGACTGTCTTGTCCTAAAATAGGTTTACACAAAAAGTAAACTTATGAAAGGATATAATCATTACACGGAATCATTTAAAAGAGATGTAGTTCGGGAGATTTTAGAAGGACATATTTCTAAGGAAGAAGCTAAAAGGAAATATG
>JAIPBU010000059.1 GCA_021738535.1 Bacteroidales bacterium
AAATCTTCCTTTCTCTTTTTTAAAAAGTAAAAATATCAATAAAAAATCACCTGGTGGGTTGCAAAAATGAAAAGGGCGCCCCATTTTTACTTATGAGACAGCCCCAATAATAATAGCCCGGGTTACACCGCGGGTTTTGATACATAGAACCACCCCACACCCCCGGAGGCGGGTGAATAGCGAATAATTCATTCTATATCCATGTCGCTTAGTCGCTTAGTCTCTCAGTCTCTCAGTCTCTTAGTCCCTTCGTCTCCCATTTAATCTTCCAGTATCTTTTCTTCTATACCTATTCCCGGTCCCTTCGGCATAAGCCAGTGTCCATTGTCAAATACAGCTCCTTCAAAAGGATCATTGCTTATAAGCAGTGATCCGTCCAGGTCGAGCCAGCGGGCGAGTGGTTGCAACTGTATAGCAGCCCCTATGGCTACAGATGATGCTATCATGCAGCCTATCATTATGTCAAGTCCAAGGGCTTCTGCCACAATGGCCATCCTGTAGGCTTCAAGGATGCCACCTGATTTCATTAACTTGATGTTTATGCCGTCATATGATTCTGCCAGGGCAGCAATGTCCACGGAAGTATTTACTGCTTCATCCGCAATTAAGGGCAGGGGAGACCGTTCCTTCAGCCATGATGTTTCCTCAAGCATATCAACCGGCATGGGTTGCTCTACCAGTTCAATGCCTTTTGACGCAAGCCATTCAATAAGCCTGATGGCTTTTTCTTTGTCATGCCAGGCTTCATTTATATCGACCCTGATTGGTTTGTCGGTAAGTTCACGTATGGTTCTTATTATTTCACGATCATTATTGTTGGTTAGTTTAACCTTCAGTATTTTGTAAGGTTCTGCTTCCCTGACTTTTTGCTTAAGTATTTCGGGTTTGTCGAAACCAATTGAGAAAGAAGTATCAGCATGGATGGCCGGGTTTAGACCAAGCATTTTATGCAGGGGAATATCAAGCTTTTTCCCCAGCCAGTCGAAAAGTGCAATATCCAGTGCGGCCTTTGCAGGGGAAATACCGCTTAATAACTTATCTGTTTTCGAAGGTATGTCAAAGTACATAAAAGGATCGGTATCACGATATACGGGCATTATAAGCTCTAGTTCCTTTATGGTCCTGTCAGCATTCTGTCCCGCTCCTGTCATATGAGATGCTTCACCAATGCCTGTTATCCCGTCTTTATTGTAGTAAACGAAAACATCTTCCTTGCAATCTGCACTGCCCCTGCTGATAGTCCACCTGTGACCCAGTTTCAGTTTCTTCCTTGTGTAGGTAATATTTGGTTTCGAATCATTAGATCTAATATTTGTTGATGATAATGCACCCAGCTTATTGCCTGGAAGCATTATTGATGCTCCAGCCAATCCGGACAGTGAGAGAAATTGTTTCCTGTTGATATTCATTGGCCTGTATTTATTGAATTGTTCTGAATTGCCAGACTATGTGTCACTTAGTTGTATTTGCGACTATAATCTTGCCTCCTGCGACTGCCATAAACGGGAAATTCTTTTATCCCGTTTTTAAGTAGCCGGCTATAGACAAGCTTCCTGTTTGTGCGATTGATAAAACCTGTTAATGCACTCAGGTATATCAGCCTGGAAGAGAGCATCCACCTGCTGTCATAAATAAAACCACTGCGTTTAATAGGGTCTACCCTTGCAATATTGCCACTTATTATATGGCTGCTGCTTATGGCCGGTTGCAATACTGCGTCGTTGTATGGCAGTCTCATTTCGTCAAAAAGATCCTTCATAACCACATCAGTGTGGAAAACAAGCTCTTCGTAGCCTACCTTGTGAGGAGTAATTCTCATCTTTTTTAATTGCCTGAGTAATTTCATGTTTTCAAGCTTCCATCTGAGTAAGAAATACCCCACGGGGAGACCTGCCATTAAATGACGCGAGTACGCCCAGCTGCGAAAATCTCTTGTGATATATATCACTGACAGTTCGTGGTTTTTATCCAGGTATGAAAGATAATTATATGAATTATTGGAAGAGTCTACCAGGATATGGTCATCACCGTATTTTTCAGCAAAATACTTTATTATTCGTTCATATTTTTCAGTTGTTGTTGCTTGCCTCTCAAGGATATTTTCTGCTTCCTTCCAGAAAGCACAGGATCTGGCATTGTTTCCGCATGAACATCCTGACCTGAAATGACGTGAGCGATCTTCTTCCCTGACAATGGGAGCAAGTTCACCTAATCCCGTAATGTCGGGGTGTGAACCAAGTGCCAGGTCCAGTATTGTGCTTCCGGAATGACCCAGTCCGCATATGTAAATGATTTTAGCCATCAGAAAGATCAAATTTATACCGAAAATTATTAATAATTTATTTATCCGGCTAATAAAAATTCACAAATGCATTTTCTGATCTTTTCTCTATCTTTGAGCCTTCAAAAATTAAAGCTATGGAATTTAACCTGCCTGAAGGAATAAAGGGACTGATATTCGATCTTGACGGGACGCTTGCAGATACAATGCCATACCATATGCAGGCATGGAAAGATGCGTGCGAGAGCTTCGGTATGGAAATGAGCAGTGATTTCCTTAGGACATTCACAGGAAGCCCGGGAATAAACATTGCAAAAGCAATAATTAAAAAATACGGGAAAGAGGATGCGATTAATCCTGATCAGATAGCTGACAGGAAGAAAGAAAATTTTGCAAATATCCAGCACAGGGTAAGTGAGGTTAAGCCCGTTGCTGACATTGTACGCAATTATCATGGTAAAATTCCAATGTCCGTGGGGACCGGTGGGCACAGTGTAACTGTTGAACGAACACTTGAAGTTATTGGTATGAAAGATTATTTTGAAATAATTGTAACAGCCGATAATGTCAGTAGTCACAAGCCTGATCCCGAGACTTTTCTGAAGTGTGCCGAATTAATGAAGGTTGATCCTGAGTCCATTTTGGTATTTGAAGATGGCGACCTGGGAATAGAAGCGGCTGCCAGGGCCGGGATGAAAAGTGTTGATGTCAGGTCCTGGTATGACTATTCCTGGTGAATGATCCGATGGTGATTAAGGGACGAAGCGACTGAGTGACTGAGTGACTAAGCGACTAAGTGACTGAGTGACTGAGTGACTGAGTGACTGAGTGACTAAGAGACGAAGTGACTAAGAGACGAAGTGACTAAGCGACTAAATGACAATTTAATATGCATCTGGTTATATCACAGGCATAACACACTTGTATCTTCTGTACTTGTATCTTGTATCTTTATACTGTTCTATTTCAGAAAAGGGAAGTCACCTTCAAGGTACATTTCTTTACTGAGGGGTTTAAAATCCCTTGAATCAGCTATCACTTCATAGTCAACGCCTTCAACAAGCCTGCTGAAAGTGGCTGATTTAGTACCCAGGATATAATCTTTAACGGCTTTAAGCAATGGCTCATCAGGATCACCAAAAGGAAGAAGGTTGGCATAATCTTCAGTTGCTTCCAGGTCTACGTCAAGCCCGTTAACATAATCTGATACGCCATCTACATTTGCCAGTTTAAGAGTAATTGGTTGCATTGCCCATTTATGTTTTGGGTTTACATTACCCTGCTCGTCCCAGTCTTTGACGGTTATTGACCCTACATATTTCCCCGTTGAATTTGTCCCGATAATATGAACATCCATATAAGGTATTAGCCCGTTGATTACCAGTTCGCTTGCTGAAGCTGTAGCGCCAGTGGTAATAAAGTAAATCTCGCTTAGCTCCAGGCTCGCTATATTAACTTCTGCAGTTTCGTCGGTTGCGCTTATTACGTCCTTGAAATAGTAGTTAAGGTAATCTTCACCGTAATTTGCTATAAAGTAATCGTTGTACTTATCATTCCATACAGACTTGGTAAAGATATCATTTGTGTTAGTTCCATATATCATGCTGGCAAGATAAGTCGATGTTCTGATAGACCCTCCGCCATTATACCTGAGATCAAGTATAAGCCTTTGTACTCCCTGGGTTTTATAATACTCAAATTCGGCATTGAGATCAGTGTCAAAGTTTGATGTAAAAGAATTATAAACAAGGTAAGCGGTGCTTACTCCCCCGATATCCATGATTTCTGAATAGTATACCGGATTCTCCTGTAATTCTACTGCATTCATTACCGGTGTTACCTCACCGGTTAACGAGATAACATTATTTGTTATGCTTGCCAGTGAAAGAGAATAACTCTCATTGTTTATCAGGATGTCCCTGTAATTATCTATGGTTAGCTGTTGTCCATCCACTTCCATAAACAAGTTACCTCTTTCAAGATCTGCGCCTTCAGCAGGTGAATCAGGAAGTACATATCTTATATACCCGAAAATATCATCAGATTCGCTTAATCTGACCAGCCTGAAATCATATCCCATTGATGTTGATATTCCTGCAAATGAGTTTTCAAGGGCTTCATAATCATCAACTATCCATGACCATTTGTCTATACTGCCGTATTCATAAAGAAGATCATAAAACAGACCTTCATAATCGGTGCCGAAATTATTCAGGTAGGTGTAATAATCCTCATTGGTAGCGAAATAACCATCAGCAAATTTATCCACTTTATCATACCACAGATAAACATCCTTAAGGCCTTCAAAAACGAATTGGCTGATCTCATCGGGAGTTTCAACCTGTGGATTATCATCATTATTCTCATTTGGTATCTCCTTTTCGCAGGAAGTCAGAAAAGGGATAGTCATTAAAAGGCCAACTGTAAATAGTTTATATATCTTCTTCATTGTAAAAAACTTTAATATCAGGTTCAATTATATGCAGTCTGTAAAAGTACAAAAATTATGCCTTATTCTTACTGCATATTTTAAATCCGGCAGGGCATTTTTTTCTTTTTATTGCACTGCCTTTTGATTTAATAACCATATTTGCATGGAAATTGTTGCACGAGGATAATAAAACATTTAGTAAAATGAAAATGATAAACCGCCTTAAGGCCCCGGTAGTATTTGCTTTACTTTTATTTATTTCAGTATCATGTGCTACCCTTGTCACGAAGAGTCATGAACCCTTCAGTATAAGTGATATTTATTACAGGTCATGGGTAGTAAAAGATATTGAGAAAGGTACCGATGTATTTATAAAACTAAAGGATGTAAACAGTAATGTGGACTTCACTTCAATTGTATTCAGGGGTATTGAGACCGATATACGGGCAACTGTAAAAAACGGTGTTACTGTGTTGAAGGCAACCATTAATACCGGTCCGTCTCTTATAGAGAATTATGAATACAAAGTTGAAGATGCCGGGGATATGTTAAGGTTCACTTATAAGGGAAGCAAATTTTCTTACCCGCTGATTAACATCAGGAGGGAGAGCACCGAATTTATCAAGGAGTAATATTTTCAGAAGCAGATTGTTCTTACTGCTACGCTGGGACTATCATCAATATCGAGCATGGAGTTTATAAGTCTCAGTTCACGGTATCGTTTCAGGCTTGCAGGACTAATATCTTTTTCGCGGATCAGTCCGGCGTTCAGAAGCAATTCTCTTTTTGTTCCTCTCAGCATATAGCTGGAGGGAGTATACCATATATTATCATCTCCCCTTACAATAATGTTAGCGTAAGAAGTATCGGTAATCATCCCGTCTTTAATCATCAGGATGTCATCACATTCATTGTTTTGCTCCGCCAATTCTTCTATGCCTGAGCGATCAAGATACTTGTAAGAATAGTCAATATGGTCAGCTTCAACCAGCCTCAGGGTCCTTACCCTGCGGGGGTTGTAGCGTATAAAGTCAATATTCCTTATCTGTTCATCGTATTCAATCCGGCACTTGAAAAGACCCTGCAAAGCATATTCAGGAACGGTTATTTTGTTAGCCAGGTCGATTGAGGGGCCGGTATTGAATATTTCTTTTCTGCTTCTGTTGAACCTGGCAGAATGGTAATCCAGATTGTATACTTTTCCGTTCTTAACTTTTATCGTTTCTATCAACCGGGACATATATTTTCTTTTTCATTTCATCATATTCTTTGCTGGCATCACTCATTGAAGTTATGCCACCCCCACTTCTATAAACATATCCCGTATCATTCTGTTCAATAAACCTGATCATTACCCCGCTATCAAGTTTATGACCATTGAAGATGCCAAAAACACCTGTATAATAGCCACGTTTGTCAGCCTCACTATCTTTAATTATTCTCAGGGTTTCGTTTTTTGGAGCCCCGCTGATTGACCCTGCCGGCAGCATAGAACATATTATATCTCCTGTCTTACTTTTCCAGTCGTCTCCAAGGCAGCCACTGATCTCGGAACTGACCTGTAGCAGTCTGCCTTCCGAGGTAAAAAGAGTGTCAATATACCTGTACCTGTCAACTTTTACATTTTCAGCAAATATACTCAGGTCATTCCTGATAAGATCTACTATTGTATTATGCTCAGCTTTTTCTTTTTTGTCTTCCAGTATTTTTTTGCGTGCCCCCGGAATAGAAGCATCTATTGTGCCCTTCATGGGGTAAGAACTTATCCTGCCTGCTTCATCTATCCTGACAAATGTTTCAGGAGAGAAGACAACAAATTTATCACGATAAAGGAGCTTGTATTTAGCAATGCTGCGACAGAATATCTCATCCAGTGGCTCTGATAATTTAATCTCTGTGGGGAAAGTCAGGTTAACAAGATAAGAATTACCATGGTTGATGTTCTTTATTACATTGTCAAAGGCCTTCTTATAATCAATGAAGCTGATGGGCAGGGAGCTTAATATTATTTCATGCTTTGTATACCGTGGAAGCCTTTCCGAGTTATCAAACAGTGAGGAGCTGATTATAATATTATCAGGGAGCCGGTCAAGAGGTATTACCAGGGGTTTTTCTAATTCAAAATCGAACATAAAGAAATATGGTATGCCTTTTTTACCCAAAGCATTCATCTTACTGGCAGCATCTGTTGAGGTAATGTTATGCATTTGACGTTATACTAAACAGGTTATTTGTTTAAAAGTATAACATAATTTTTATATAGACTGGTTTCATCACTACATCCTGGTTTCTGCTTGTTATTTAGAATTATTTTGCATAACTTACATATAGAGAATAATTTATTTGGTTTTATTAATTAACAGGGAGGATATTAAAATGGCAGATTACATCGACTTATACAGCGAATCTGGATGGCAGGATGCCCCTGAATATTCAGATGAAACAAGGAAAAAAGTACTCCTCGACGAAACGGACTCAAAGATCATATTGATCAGTCTGCCTGCCGGCTTCAGTATGGCCCCTCATTCACATCTTATGAGTGAGCAACACATTATCCTTAAAGGAGAATATGAAAGTGATGGTAACATTTATACTGAAGGTGCTTACAGGAACTTTGATGCACACCAGAGGCATGGACCTTTTTCATCAAAACAAGGTGCTCTTGTCCTGGTTGTCTGGAAAACCTGAGAATCAGCTATTGCAGGATAATTATAAAAGAAAAGGGTACCGGTAAAAACCTGTACCCCTTTCAGCAAGTATAATGAACTTTCTAGAATAATGCGTAAGAAAATTTAGCTGAGAATGTTATTCCCGGTTCCAGCTTTGTAAAATACTGGTCGGTTGGATTAAACGATCTGAAGACCGATTCTTTCTTGTCGTCCAGCAGGTTAGTAATCTTGAAACTTATTTTTGCTCTTTGATCCTTACCAAACTTTTTACTCGTTGTAAAGTTAAGGCTGTGGAATGGCAGCATAAAGATATCAGGGCGGTCAGCTATACCAACATATTGCAAGGTTGTTCCCTGGACATTGTAAAAAAGACCTGCTTCAAAGCCTTTCCAGAAGCCTTTCTTCCCACCGTTATAAGATGCACCTGCATTAATGATGTAGGGAGCCTGTCCTGCCATTACTCTTTTTTCTTCCACTATCTCACCTGTACGCGCATTTTCAACCTTTGAAAGGTATTCGGTTGCACTTAATTTTATTTCAGACCTTGTGAAAGATACATTTGTTATTACACTGAAATCTTCAACAGCCTTTGATATAAGACCAAGATCCTGTCGCACCTCGAATTCCAATCCCATAACCTGTCCGTCTCCAACATTCCTGGGCTGAAATGCTCCAGTGTATGTGGCATACTGTACTATCTCTATGGGATCAATGAATTCTTTATAGAATGCGCTGGCAGATACCATCTGTCCAATGTCATGGTAATATTCCCATCTGAGATCAAAATTGTGGATATATGAACTTCTCAGATCACCATCCCAGTACTCCAGTCCCAATACCCGGTCTCTGTCATCAAACATACCCCCAACGAATGTTCTGCCGCTTAGTGGATCTGCAATCTCAGCAAAGGACATTTCCTTAAATGAAGGGCGTGCTGTAGTGCGGGCATAGGCAAGTCTGAGGTTCATGCCATCTGAGAGAGCGTATACCAGGTTAACAGAAGGGAAAAGATCAAGGTAATCCATTACCTTGTCATTCTCAAGCACATTTATTCCTTGCTGATCCTGTCCCGTGTAGTACTGTGCATATTTTTCAGCGCGGACACCAATAATGGCTTTAAAATTTTTGAAAGGAACAATCTCTGTTGATATATATGCAGCACCCAATTGTGCAGAGGAATTGAATTTGTTAGGGTTGTCCGGAATAAAGTTTGCTTCGTAAGTGGTACCGCTTATATAATCAGTTCCATTGAGAGGCCAGAGGTTTTCCGGGTAAAAAATCTCGTCAGGATTACCTGTTAAGGGTACATTACGAACATTGAGAGCATATTTGCGGATTACAAAGTCGCGTTCTTTATATGTATATGCTCCTCCGAAATTCAGTTTTGCCTCTTCACCGGCAAAATCGTATTTTTTAGTTATATGGAGTACACTGGATATATTGTATTCCTGCAGATCCCTCCATATTCTTTCAGGGAATCCGCCTTCGGTGTTAATATAATAGTCATCACCGTTTTCAAGGTACCTTATAAAACGAGCATCGGGGTCACTTATAGATGATATGGTAGGTGATATTTTCCAGACTATGTCAAGACCTGCTCCGGTAAGTGTATGCTTACCATCGAGAAGTATATTTGTCAGTGATCTCTGGTTGTATTCAAGATTTTGCTGTAAGGCAGAGAATACTGATCCCTGGTCAGATCCTTCAAAATTAAATATACCGGCCTTTGAAACACCATTCTGCATGTGTATTGCATTAAGCCTGAATTTAGATTTTTTGGTCTTAACAGCAAATCCGGCCAGTCCACTCATCAATACGCTGTTTGAACCGTAATCACCTATCTGAAATTCCCTGACTTCCATCTCTGTAACGTCCGGGTCAGATGATAATCCGTACCTTCCGTATTCAGCGTTCTTGTAGTATTCAGTATTGTTCTTGTAAGAGAATCCAAAGTTATAACCGATAGTGATATTCTCCAGGGGGACCTGGTTACCAAATGAAGCACCAAAATTATAATCCATAAAACTGTTTGCCCTCATGGCTGACATGTTAGGGTTAAAGCCTTCAAGTATTTCCCTGTATCGAATTGCTTCTTCACCACCTGGATTGCCAAGGATATCTACATAGGACGGTATATTTTCAATTGCCGGGATATCCCTTGAACCGTTATCGAAGCCAAGGAAATCCGTGCTGCTGCCCGGGTATGTGACATAATTACTGTTGAAGTGATAATCCGGGTTGTACCCGCCTCCGATAAATATGGAGCCTTTTTTCTGCTGTGGAAAATCTTTTATTGAAATATCGATAACACCACCGGTAAAATCGGCAGGCATATCTGCCCTGAATGATTTGTATACCATTATGTTGTCAATGATATTAGTTGGGAATATATCGAGCTGCATGGTGTTCCTGTCCGGGTCGAGACCGGGTATGTCCATACCATTAAGTATGGTTTTTGTATAGCGGTCTCCCAGTCCGCGCACATAGACATACTTACCACCTTCCACGGAAACGCCTGTTACGCGCTTCATTGAGGATGCAGCATCAGAGTCTCCCATTTTTTTAAAATTCACCGAGGATATTCCGTCCATCACAGATGCAGACTGCATCTTAAGAGTCATTAGTGCATTCTCATTATTGCGGCTCATTTCTGCGGTAACAGTGACTTCTTCAAGCTCTACTGTTGAAGCAGACATCATAATGTTATCAAGAAGTGTTACCTCCCCATCTGTTACAGTAACATCATTAAGAGTAAGCGGATTATAACCTACAAAAGAAAGGTTGAGGTTGTAGGTGCCCGGTGTAATTTTAAGGTTGAATTTACCATCGAGATCAGTGAAAGTACCTGTTGTTGTACCTTCGGCTGCAACCGTTACCATTATCATGGCCTCCCCGGTTGACTTGTCAAAAACAGAACCTCTGATAATACCATCCTGTGCATTCATCCCCGCGAAGGAGATCATTATACTAAAGAATGCAACTATTATTCTGCGAAAGTTCATTTTATACTTTTATTATTGGTTTTTTTTAATATCAAAACCCGCAGCATAAAGCTGCGAGTTTTGAATTGTATTTAATATTTATTCTAGAAGTCGCTTAATCCTCCAACAACGGCAGCCCATGACCAGTTGTCGAAAGCAGTAACGTCACAACCTACTGTGTTCTGTCCTGCGGCAACTGCTGAAATATCAGTAAGTCCGGCAGGGAAGAAGTCAGTTATAACTTTTCCTGAAGGTATTGTAGCTTCAAAGTTTGTGAAAGTGGAGCTAACCTCTGTAGGTATCTCGTCGAAAGTCTGTAATTCTGAAAGACTACCGTCCATTCCGAAGAAATAGATGCTGTCCATAGCAACCCATGTGTTAGGATCATTATCAACAAGACCTTTAGTAGCTGCACCAGCAAAAGCCGTAACATTCTTGATTGTGTACTGTGCTTCCATAGTTCCCTCGGCACCGTCAAGCTCGAAACATTCGTCGCCGGGATTTACTATGGCTATGTTATCAACTGTACCACTCCATGACTGGTCGGCGTCAATAGCATCGTCACCTGTATTCCATACAACAACGTTGCTGACGCTAACTGATCCACCGAACCACTCAACACCATCGTCCTGGTTGGATACGATCTCAACATGAGAGATAGTAGTACCTGAACCAACACCTGCAAGTGTAAGACCGTTAATCTCGTTACCTTCACCGATGTTTGCTCCACCGTGACGGATTGAGATATATTCAATCACACCTGAGTTATCATCAGAAACTGTACCACCATAAAGGCCATTCTCATCTGAGGGAGGAACACCTTCAATCTGCATTGATGGATTGTCAGCTGAAATAGGAGCTTTACCCAATACGAGGAGACCACCCCATGCACCGTTAATAGTTGGATCCATGTTGGGGCTTTCAATTTCTCCGGGGAGAATCTCATCAGCAACAGTTGTGAAAATGATAGGAGCTGAAGCTGTACCCTCTGCCATAAGTTTACCACCGCGAGCGATCATAAGGGCTTTGGCATTTGACTGGCTGCCTGCGCGTGCCTTGATAACTGTTCCTTCTTCTATTGTAAGAGTAGCACCGTCAAGAACAGTTATTCGACCACCCAGTATGTAGATATTGTCTGCAGTCCATGTTACATCTGAGGCTATATTGTTGTCGACATCTACTGTTGGGAAAGGATCAACGTCAACAACAGCTCTAGCGAGTGATGATTTTCCATTGTCATCAGTCACAGTAAGAGTAACTGATCCTGCATCAGCTGTTCTGCCGGCTGTGAATGTAACAACCACATCACCTGATGTTGCTCCTGCTGAAGGCTCAGTTGAAACTTCTGCTGTGCCATTTTCTGCAGTTACACTTGCAGAACTGTACCCACCTTCACCGCTGAATGCAAATGTTACATCAACAGATTCCATTACCTGTACTGAAGTGCTGGCTGGTGCTGTAACTTCTGGAGCACCTTCTTCAAATACTGTAAGAACGCCGGTTGCACTTGCTGCCTGGTCTTCAGCATCCATAATTGTAATAGTTACCGAACCTGCGCCTGAAGTGCTGCCTGCTGTGAATGATACAACAATGCTGCCTGTTGTTTCACCATTTGTTGCATCAGTAGTTACTGTTGCTGTACCATTGGTAGCAGTAACTGATGATGATTTGAATCCTGCATCAGCTGTGTAGTTGAATGTCAGGTCAACGGATGATGAAACCTCTACTGTTTCAGCTGCCGGGCTGGATACAGTAGGAGGAGCAAAGTCCTCTTTACATCCTGTAAAAACTGCAACTAAAGCAGCAATTGAGATAATCAGAAATTTTTTCATGTTTTTGTGTAAGTTTAAATATTTGATAATTAATTGTTTTTAATTCTCACACTGCAAAAATAGACTGAGGAAGTTTCAGGGTGGTTAAAGAACAATTAATGTTCAGTTACGAAGGGATTAAGAAAACTTAACAGGATTGTAACATGGGGGGGGGGGAG
>JAIPBU010000005.1 GCA_021738535.1 Bacteroidales bacterium
AGGAAGATTAGTGCATAAATCTTCCTTTCTCTTTTTTAAAAAGTAAAAATATCAATAAAAAATCACCTGGTGGGTTGCAAAAATGAAAAGGGCGCCCCATTTTTACTTATGAGACAGCCCCAATAGAAATAGCCCCGGTCACAACCGGGGATCAGGCCAGTGGGCGGGGGTCACACCCGGGGATTGGCCGGTGGGCGGGTGTACCACCCGGGGATAAGCAGTTAATCAAGGATAATATGCAGATAATTACATCCCTGCACAACTCACTTGTATCTTCCGTACTTGTATCTTAGTCCATTAGTCTCCCTGCTCCCTGCTCCCTGCCCATCTTAATCCCAGTGCTTCGCAGTACCCTTCGTTTGGATAACAGTTTTCAAACTTACTATTCTCGTTGAACTGCTTCAGTATGCCGGTGATCTCCACAGGTGTTATTCCTTGAATGCTGTCTTTAAGTATCCTGATTTTCTCAAAGGTAGTCCTGTCACTCTCTGCATATTTCACGAAATTTTCATAGCCCTCAGGCTTGTCGAAGTTCATAGGACCCTTTGTATTGTCCATTTTTTTGTAAGGCCAGAATGTCCAGTGTACATTATTCTTATCAAGCAGTACCCTGAAATCTTTGACCCATTCATTATCGTTTTCCCCGCTTTCCCCCATCAGGACAGGCACATTATATTTCTCCCTGAAATCAACATATTCCTGTATTTCCTTTTGATCAGGAGGCATCCAGTACTTGTGAAAGGTGTATGCAAGGTTATCATCAAAAGGTTCAGAAAATACCGAGAAATCAGTTTCCCAGACAGCTCCGCCAATAAAAACAATGTGGTTCTTATCGACTTCCCTTACGGCCTTCGTTATCCTTTTATACAGGGGCTCCAGCTGTGACAGAAGGCTGTCTTCAGCAAAAAAGTGCGGAATGGGTTCATTAAGCAGGTTATAGCCTATAACTGTTTTGTTGTTAGCATATCTTTCAGCAATATCCTGCCATAAGTCACAGGTCTTTTTTTTCATTGCTTCATCAGTCATGAGCCATGGAAATCCATCACTGTTATCTATGTTGTCCCCCGTTTGTCCGCCCGGGGCTGCATGCATATCGAGTAAAACATATATATTGTGTTTCCCGCACCACTCAATAGCCCGGTCAAGGTACTTAAAACCATGAATGTCCCTGCCCAGGTAGTCATCATGTGTCAGCAGGCGGTAATCAAAGGGCAGGCGAATTATATTTACACCGGCTTTCTCCAGCCAGCTGATATCTGCCTCTGTGATATAATTATCCAGGAAAGAGTCCCAGAATTCAGTAGTTGCAGTGTTCCCAACCAGTTCGCGAATAGCCTGGTCTATTTTGCGGGGCGAGTTACAATCACTTAATTTAAACATATATCCTTCCGGCAGTAACCAGTTACCAAGATTAACGCCCCTGAGGTGCAATAATTCTCCATGTGCCGAGTAAATATCTTTACCATCAGTGTAAGCAAAATCATTATTTTCTTCCTGGCAGGATACCAGAAAAAGACTTATAAAAATAACCAGCAAAACTTTAAATTTCATGCTTTAACTATTTATGTATTATTATTACCTGTATTCAGTGTTTTCAAAATTCCAGGTACCGTAGTACCATTATTATCAGCAGCATTCAAAGTAAATAACTGTTTTACTGCGTTTACCCGAAAATGCAATTTTTCTTTGTAAACCTCCACTGACATTATATAAAAACCCGGTTGACTGTTCATTAGCCTTTATTTCATACCATATATTCTCTGTTGAATAGTCAGGGTCGAACTTTTCTTCCTTACCTATTGCCGGTGTTAAGAACTTATCCGGGTTAAAAAAGCCGGCGATTTTCTGCCTTATATAATCTTCCATTTTTTTCGTGGAGGCCGGTGACATATCAAAAGCATATCCCAGCAGACCTGAAGCGGGAAAGCTGTCGTACCATATCCTGTTTCCACGGTAGTCTGTTATTGTAAATTGTACCTGGCCTTTGAGAATTGATGATCCGTATATTGCAATGGTAAATGTATCTGGTGATGACGGATCTGAAAATATATGTTTCACTGAATTCTCTATCAATGCACTATCTGCATTAGTGACATTTGACAATCCATGACAATGATGTCCTGTAAAAAATAATGATCCTGAAAGAAGAAATACTACTATTCTTTTCATTTTATAATTTATTAAAAATTCCGGGCAGCCAGAGACTAATACCGGGTAAATATGTGACCAGTAAAAGGACAATTATCATTGCGATGAACAGGGGGATAAGTGGCTTAATTACTTTCTCAATACCTATATCAGCCACTGAACATCCAATAAACAGGAGTGATCCTACAGGAGGAGTGACAAGGCCTATACAGAGATTAAGGACCAGTATTATCCCGAAATGCACTGGGTCAAGTCCTATCTCCGGACCTGTTACAACAGGCAGGAAGATGGGAGTGAAGATCAGTACTGCCGGGGTCATGTCCATGAAGGTTCCTACTACAAGCAGGATAAGGTTTATAATAAGCAGTATAACAAACTTATTTGATGACAGACCAAGGAGCACATGGCTTACTTCACCGGGTATGTTCTCATATGACATTACCCATGAGAGACCAATTGAAGTTGCTACAAGGAATAATACAATTGAACTGGTGCGTACGGCCTGCAGTATAGCATCAGGGAGTTCATTGAGCTTTATTTCACCGTAAATAATACCAAGCACAAGTGTATATAACACTGCAACGGCTGAAGCTTCAGTTGCGGTGAATATCCCACTGATAATACCTCCAATAACTAGTACAAGCAGCAACAGGCTGGGAATGGCATCCAGGAATTTAAGCAGTCCGGTCCTGAAATCCGTTTTTTCTCCTGGCGGGAAGTTCCTCCTGTATGCCATGGCAGCAGCAACACCCATAAGTGAAAGCCCTGTGAGTATACCCGGTATATACCCTGCAAGGAACAGTGCAGCAACACTGACCCCACCGCTTGCAAGTGAATAAACTATCAGTATATTACTTGGAGGTATCGTGAGACCGGTAGTGGCAGAGCTTAAATTCACGGCAGCTGTAAAAGACCTGTCATATCCTTCCTCCTCCATTTTTGGTGTCATAATTGTACCTATGGCGCTTGCAGATGCTGCGGCAGATCCCGATATTGCTCCAAAAAGCATATTAGCCATAATATTTACAAATGCCAGTCCGCCCGGCAGCCGGCCTACCAGGGCACGTGCAAAGTCAATCAGACGTATAGCAATCCCTCCGCGGTTCATAAGCTGCCCTGCCAGTATAAAGAATGGTATTGCCAGCAGGGGAAAGCTTTGCAGTCCGGTGGACATGCGCTGTGCCAGAGTGGTGAAGGCAGGTAAGGGGTTAATGCTGACAAGCATCGTAAGAATGGCTGATATACCTATACTGTAGGCAATGGGTACCCCTATCGCAAGCAGGATAAAAAAACTGGTTATTAGTATAGCTATGCTCAGTATGTCCATCTGACGGGAAAGTTAATTTGTTAATTTGTTAATTCGTTAATTTGTTAATTCGTTAATTTGTTAATTCGTTAATTCGTTAATTTGTTAATTCGTTAATTTGTTAATTTGTTAATTCGTTAATTTGTTAATTCGTTAATTCGTTAATTTGTTAATTTGTTAATTTGTTAATTTGTTAATTTGTTAATTCGTTAATTTGTTAATTCGTTTTCTTCTGTTGTTTTGGCTATTCAGGCATATCCAAATCTAAAATCTTAAATCGTTAACCTGAATTCTTAAATCCCCCGGGTTTCATCAATCGCATAAAACATAATAAACGCCCCGCTGAGAGGCAGCGCCAGGTAAACATACCACATGGGTATCTCCATAGCCGGTGACAGCTGGTCCAGCTTCATATTAATTATCACGAAACGTATTCCCCCGATCACAAGTACCACCAGGGCAAAAAGTGATATCAGTATGTTAATAAAGATGTTAAGTCGTTTTTGTGCTGCTCTCTTAAGTTTATTATTAATAAGTGTAATAGCAAGGTGCTGCTTTTTGCCTGTAGCGTAGGCAGCGCCAAAAAGGCCGGTCCATATGAGCAGGAACTCGGCCAGTTCATCGGTAAAACTGAAAGGATTGGAGTCTTTTATTATAAAATCAGTGGCTACCTGCAACAATACATCAAGAGTCAGTATTATCATAATGAAAACTATAATCCGGCTTAATACCATATCAATTGTTTTTCTCATTGCCTCAGTTCCTCAATTTTAGTCATCATTTCCTTAACAGAACTGTCTTTGCCTGCGGCTTTATGCATAGGCGCAACCAGTTTCCTGAAGGCGTCCATATCTATTTCTTCTTTTGGTATTATTGTGACACCTGCTTTTCTGATTTCAGCCAGTGATCTTTCTTCATCTTCGATCCATAGTGTTCTTTGTACAATGGATGATTCACCTGCTGCCTCTTCCAGCCAATTCTTTTCCTCCGTACTGAGTTTGTCCCAGGCCATGGTACTAATTAAAAGCACATCGGGAACAGAGCTGTGTTCATCAAGACAATAGTACCTGCATACTTCATAATGGTGAGAGTGATAAAAACTGGGTGGATTATTTTCTGCGGCATCAACTCTGCCTGTCTGCAGGGAGGTGTATAACTCTCCCCATGAAATTGGTGAGGGTCGTGCACCGAGATGCTCTATCATATCCATTGCTGTAGGACTTTTCATAACCCTGATATTAAGTCCGTTAAGGTCGTCAGGATGAGTAACTGCCCTATCTTTTGTATAAAAGCTCCTGCTACCTGCATCATAAAAACACAGTCCCCGCAGGTAATAATCTGTCCCTGAGAGAAGTAAGTCCCTGCCCACCTCGCCATCAAGAACCCTCCATGAATGGTCCCTGTCTTCAAAAATAAAAGGAAGGCTCAGTACTTGATATCCGGGGGCAAAACCTTCCATAACTGCGGATGATACTTTGGTCATATCCAGGCTTCCTATCTGAAGTAGTTCAACACATTGTCTTTCTGTACCCAGTTGCTGGGAAGGGTAAATTTGCAGTGACATTTTACCTCCTGATTTCTTCTCTACTGCTTCTGACATGTAAACCATTGCCTTATGAACGGGATGCCCGGTGTCGAGTCCATGTGCAAGGCGGAGTATTTTAGTTTTCTCATTTTCATTACACCCCGTTAGCAGGGAAAATCCCATAACAGTAATAATAAGTATTCTGCTTATGACCATACTGGTATATGCTTTTAAATAAGCTGTTGAAAACCAAAAATAGTTTTTCAGTTATCAAATAAAAAGGATTAAACGCTTAAATATTTTTGCATCAGGTTGTATTTTTATTTAACTTGTTCATCTATCTATCTGCTAACTAAATGTTTCTGCTATGAAATCTTTTAAATCACTACTTATTTCCATTGCCATTCTTATGTTTGTTTCCGTAGTTTCGGGGCAGGTCCCGCATGGAATTAATTACAAGGCAATATTAAGGGATGCCAGCAATAACATCATTATTAATACAGCAATTGATGTGAAGTTCGGCCTGATAACTGACAGTCCTGCCGGTACCCTGATCTGGGAGGAGCAGCATTCTGCAACAACCAATGATTTTGGTATGTTCAGCCTTCTCGTAGGGGACGAAAATGCAAGCCGGACAGGAGGCACTCATGCGGCTTATACCGATATTATATGGGGTGCAAATCCAATGTACCTTAAGGTTAGTATTAATTATGGCGGGAGCTGGAAGGAGTTTGATCCTGAGTTAATTAACTCCTCACCTTTTGCCCTTGTCAGCAAGAGTGCAGAGGACGATAATGACCGTGATCCTGACAATGAAATAATTGAGACACTTGTTTTAAACGGTACAAGCCTTGAAATAACAGAAGCGGGTACCCTTAAAACAGCGGATCTTAGTTCGTTGAAAGACAGTCCCTTCAGCGTTAACTCTGATACAGTAAGCCTGGTAGATGAATACCTGAGTATAGGTGCTCCCAATCCCGGTCGGTCAAAGGTTGCAATTATCAGCCAGGATGACCTGTCCGAAGATGCCCTTTTCGAGGTTAAAAGGTCAGATGGCCAGACTGTTTTTGCAGTATACAATGAAGGGGTAAGGATATTCCTGCCAACTGATCCGTTAACCAAGGGACCCAAGGGAGGTTTTGCAATAGGTGGTTTTGATCGCACGAAAGGAGCTTATACAGAGGATTACATGTGGGTTACGCCGGACAGCATCAGGATGTATTTCGATAACACACCTGACGGTAAGGGGCCTAAAGGAGGATTTGCAATAGGAGGATTTGACAGAACAAAGGCAGAAGTTGGCGAATTGATGGTGCTTAATGCAGACAGTACAAGGTTTTACATTGATGATACGGGGAGTAAAGGATTAAAGGGAGGTTTTGCAATAGGTGGATTTGACCAGACTAAGGGATTTCGTCAGGATTATATGAGAGTTACAGTAGACAGCACCAGAATCTTTGTCAACGACTCCACGGCAGGATTTGCAATATCGAGCCTGGGCAGCACTGAGGCAAAGAGTTTTATGGATCTGACTACGGAAAACTATTTCATTGGTCATGAGAGTGGTAACAAGGTGGTACCTTCGGGGTCCAGCGGTAAATATAACTCCTTCCTTGGTTACCAGGCCGGTAAAAATACTGTATCAGGACGAATGAACGTGGCTCTGGGATATAAGGCAGGTATAAATAATGATGCCGACTTCAATGTATTTATGGGAAATGAGGCCGGAAGGATTAATAACGGGGACTATAATATGTTTATGGGTCATCAGTCCGGTTATAATAACAATAACGGCAATGGAAACTTATTCATGGGTTATAATGCCGGTAAGGAAAATATATCAGGTAATTCTAACATACTCCTTGGTTACAGTGCAGGAAGCAATAATGAAACTGGTGATGATAATATTTTTATTGGTAAACTGACCGGGACCAGCAGTACTTCAGGTAGTAATAATATTGTTTTGGGTAACCAGGCCATGAATACAAATGTTGGTGGCTCTGATAACGTAATAATAGGTTATATGGCAGGCTACTATACCGGCCATCCGAGCATCGAAGAAAATGCCACGGGTAATGTAATGATTGGTTATAAGGCAGGTTATTATAATTACTATTCGAACAAGCTTTACATTGATAACTCTGATACATTCGATCCACTTATATACGGAGACTTTGCTGATGGAAGTGAGTTAGTGAAAATCAATGGAGACCTGCAACATACAGGTACACTAAGCCAGGTATCTGATAAAAGGCTCAAAAGGGATATTTCCGTCATTGGTAACTTTACTGACAAGCTTTCGAAAATCCGGCCCGTATACTTCTACTGGGACAGGCAGTCTCACCCCGAACTGGTGGTGAATGACAGAAGGCAAATTGGCCTGATAGCTCAGGAAGTGGAAGATCTGTTTCCTGAATTGGTACAAACAAACGGAGATGGCTATCTTACTGTCGACTATACTAAGCTGCCGGTCATATTGCTAGGGGCTATACAATCACAGCAGGGTCTCATAAAAGACCAGCAGGAAAGATTGGATGATCTTCAGGAAAAATATGACTGTTTGCTTAAACAGTCGGCTGATATGGCAAACGATTTAAGAAGCCTTCAGGAGTCTGTTTCATCAATGATTAATAACCGCTAAAAATAATATCATGGCTATAACAAGTAAAGCAGAGGATAAATATGCCTATCTTTTTACCAGTGATGTGAGTGAGAGATACCTGAATGACCTGGAAAAGGTATATAATACAATAAGCGATTACTACAATTATCCAGACGGCAATATATGGATTGTTTTTGCAGCTGACTCTGTACCGGACCTGACTGCCTTTCCCGGGCTTAACGGAGCGGCGGTTAAGAAGGCAGTCAACACTACACTAGCTATGCAGGATACATATGAGGACAGTGCAGAGGGATTATTCTACAAGGTCCTCAACGATCCGGGTAGCGGACCTGGTAAGAAGTCAGTCCTTATATACTTTACGGGCGCCGGAAATAATGGTAGCATTACTATAGCAGCCGATGGGGATATTGACAGTACCTGGCTCCAGGCAAGGTTGGGATTCGAAATCATTGATCCGGGTCCACCTCCTGTCGTTAATCGTATCAGTGAGAAGTGCCAGATCAATGTGGTTATGCAGCAGCCTCATGGAGAGAGTTTTCAGAATTGCGTAAATGCCATTGCAGATAATACATTTACCTATTCATGCGCACAAACTGATTCAGTTACGGGAGGGACAAACACCGGCAGTTATTTCACTTCCGGGTGGGTCGGCGCTCTGCGCTTCGAGCAACTGGGTGCAGGTGCACCCAACTATCCCGGGAAGTATGCTGATGAGATAGATCTTGCTGCCGGTAACCTGCACATTACACTCGACCAGGCTTGCAAGTTCGCTAAAGATTACTGCCAGGAAAACGGCCTGGCGATAGTATCAACTCCCGATTCCAATATGGTTGGTAATGACCCATACCTTGGGCTTCCATCCTTAAAAATCCTGGATGGGGATGAGCATACCCCACCACGTTCCTGGTGGGAGAGCCCTGATATATGGCTTACATGTCCGGGTTATTACAATTCAGATGATAATGATTATTATGTATATGATGAAGACAATACCATTCATATCCGTATACATGCCGGTGGTTGCCACCCGGTGAGGCTTGTATACATAGGATCCAAGGTTTTCAGATCGGGAGGAGGAGGCCCGGGAGAGGTTCATACCGGTATTCACACCCCGGCAAGTGTGCTTAAACCGGGAGATAGCAGTACTTATGCCTATACGTATTATTATAATGCGGGCTTTGCTCATAGTTGTATCAAGTCAAGGCTTGCCCTTGAATTAATATCGGATAGTGAAATAGATGATCTGGACAGCGGAGGTGCTGCAGTGAATGAATGGGATCCACATAACCGGAATCATGAAGCCCAGAGAAATACTGATCCTTCCGGTCTGAAAAGCAGCAGTGGCGGTGCAGGGGCTGCTCCGGGTGAAGGCAAGATTGATGAGAAGGCTCCTGAAGAAGATGCTGAACCGGAAACAGATAATCCTGAGCAAGATACAGATACTAAATCCACAAAAAACCTTCGTGCCTTCAAGGAGCATGTGTATATAATACGGAATAATATGAAAGGTATGCGGGATTTCAGATACCTGATTGATCCTGTTTTATTAAAAGATAATAAACGATTTAAGGCAAGATGGTTTGCTGTTGATCCACAGTATCCGGGAAAGATGACAGAACTTAGGCCCATTATTAAACCATTGCCGCATATTCCTATAGTGCTCAGGCCAGGCAGGGAGCTGCATATAGTAAACTATATAGGTCTTAACAAGGGGGTTAACGTGGATAAACCCTTGAAGATTAAGTTTGATATACAGGTTGGAACAAAATGTTTTATGAGGTTTTTTGGATTGCGCCTGAGAAGTCTTAGACGCATGGTATTCAGGTCATGGTCAGGTGTTACAATGATAATTCAGGATGGTTCTTTTACACTTAAAGGAACCGTCAGCAAAGGGAAAGAGAAGCTGCCAGAAAGAATCTATGTAATGGCTGAGACACTTGATGGCAGACAATCAGCTGCTGCCCCGGTGGATGAAAAGGGTAATTTTATTTTCAGCCGGATTAATCCTGATATTTACAGGGTTTGGGCAAAATACGGGGATATGACAAGCAGGAAGATCATTGTACATGGCCAGCCAATTGATAAAGACTCAAAGAAACGTCCTGTAATAATCAGCCTTGATTAAACTGTGAAGTTAAGATCCATATCTCTCAAAACATTTTCCATTGGTCTGGATGTTGCCTTATCCCAGCCTCTTGATTCATAGTAGTTGTCAAGATTTTTGCTAAACTCATCCCTTTCAACGATGGCCCCTTTATGGTCACCATGGGTAAACTCATTTTTGAAGAATTTCTCCGGTATGGTATCATCTTCGCGCCTGAATCCTTCCCTGTAGTTAAACATTTTCTCCATTGTGAAAATGCGTGATCCGGCCTTGTTGAATTCCTCCTCGCTCCATTCCAGGCCTGTTATAGCAGAAAGTATATGCCTGTAATGGACTTCATCCTTATACCATGAAGAAGCAAAACTGCAGGCACCCAGTGAATCGCGCAGACAGGCATTATCCTGCCCGCTTGTGTTACCACCGTTCATGTGGCATGCGCCCCTGTTTGATGTGGCATAGGTAATAGCCCAGTACGATGATCCCACCGGTACATTCCATGCAGCAAGCTCATGCCCCTTAACATGTATGGCATATTCAGATGTGTTTTTGCCAATTCTTTCAGATAATGCCTTAACTCCCTGTCCGGCCAGCTCACCAATACCTTCTCTTTTACATATTTTATGCAATAATGCCAGTGATCCTTCAACGTCGCCCCAGCTAAGCTTGATGCCGTCAAGGAAATCTTCATCAATATCTCCCCTTTCCATTGCTTCCATCAGGAAACCTATGGTATTACCTGCAGAGATAATGTCTATGCCATAATTATCGCCATCATATATCAACTTATGAAGACCGTTAAGGTCTGATATCATTAGATTAGCACCCATCATGGTTCCTGTTTCATATTCGGGTCCGTCATGTACCTGTACGCCATAGGCCCCTTTGGCAAAGCCGCTTTTTTTGCAGGCCAGCTGGCATGAGTAGCACGCAAAATCCCTTTTCCAGATCTTTTTCCTGTTTGCCTCTGTCCCTATCTTGTCAATTTCACTGTAAGTACCTTCACTATAATTTTTAACAGCCTGGGTGCCGTTTGATGAAGATGAAGCCAGGGCATTTGCTGTTCCCCCGTAGCGCCAGTTCATAACATTCTCATCCTTCTTCATAAATGAGCGTCTGATTTTTTCAAGAAGCTCATTATATTTTTTCAGATCAGCAACTTCAGGTACGGCCGTTCCTTTGACTGCAATTGCTTTGAGCATTTTTGAACCCATGACGCAACCTGTTCCACCTCTGCCTGCTGCTCTTGCTGCAGTGTTAATAATACATGCCATAGGTACCTGGTTCTCGCCTGCCGGTCCTATATAACATGATTCATGCCTGTCTTCACCCAGGTCTTTATGAAAAGTCTTATCGAATTCATCGGTGCCCATACCCCAGTATTTTGAGGCATTTTTTATGCTGACCTTGTCGTCTTCAATATGTATATACACAGGTTTGTCTGCCTTACCTGTAACAAGGAGGCCGTCGTAACCGGCATATCTCAGTTCAGGGCCAAAAAAACCACCCATATTGGAATAGCTGAGTGATGAGGAATGTTCATATTTCTTTGTAACAGGACTGGTACGGGTCGATTTTGTAACAACACATGTTCGTGAAGAGGAGGGGATGGGATATCCAACAAAAGGCCCGGCCATAAACATGAGTATGTTCTCGGCCGACAGAGGATCCGTTCCGGGTTTAAGCCTGTCATACAGTATTTTTGCCCCAAGGCCCCGTCCGCCCAGGAACATATGTATATCCCTGTCCGGGATCCGTGTTTTTTCTATTTTACCGGTGCTGAGGTTTACCTCAAGCATTCTTCCGTAATATCCTTTGGTACTCATAATAATAATTCCTTCCGTTAAACATTGTAAAACTTATCAATCATAATCTCAGCCAGTTTTTCGGGTGCCAGGTTGTCAAGATTCCTGTCAGCCGGCATCTCCATATATTTTAATGCACCATATGGGCAGTATTTCACACACTGGGGATTGCCTCCGCAGAGTGTGCACATAAATGCCGGATTGCCTGTTACCGGATCAGGTCGTATGACGCCTGCACGCTTTTCTGAGCATGCAAGAGCGCAATTAAGGCAGGCAATACATCTTTCCGTATCATTTACAATGGTATTTAGCTTATCGTCACGGTACAATGCTTTGTGTCCCGTTTCGGGATGAGGCTCCACCGGGCATGCTTCTATGCAGGGAGCATCCTTACAAAGCGCGCATGTGGAAGGGATATCGACATCCGGGTTGAAATGGTATACCCTGATATTTGACTTTGCAGGATTACTCAGCCCTTTTATCATTTCACCGTTTAGAATTGTTTTGTTGTTATATTCAGAGCATACAGACTCGCAGGTTCTGCATCCCGTACATTTTTCAAAATCCACTGCTATTGCCCTGATTACACCTTCCTTGCTGTCTTTTTTAATGCTGAAACCATAGCTGCCAAGAATAAGCAGACCTCCGGTTCCTGCTGCAATACGCGAGAGGAAGTGTCTTCTGCTTTGCTTTCCGGCTGTTTTTATTTCTTCCATAATTCCCTGGTTTTGTGTTTTTCTCTGAAAGCAATATACGATAATAGATTGAGCCAAAACAAATAATGGATTTGCTTTTTTTTGCATATCAAAAAGTGCTTGCCCGCAGATGAATTTGTTAATATCTTTGCATTCAATGAAAAAGAAAGTTGTCATAGGTCTTTCAGGTGGTGTTGATTCAAGTGTTGCAGCCTGGATATTGAAAGAGCAGGGATATGATGTGACAGGTCTTTTTATGAAGAACTGGCACGATAATACAGGTTTGCTTGAAGGCGATTGTTCTGCTGAAGATGATATTATGTTTGCATCCATGGTTGCTGACAGGCTGGGCATTCCGTTTCATACGGTTGACCTGAGTGAACCTTATCGCAGCAGGGTGGTGGATTATATGTTTGGTGAGTACCAGGCCGGAAGAACACCTAATCCCGATGTTTTGTGTAACAGGGAGATCAAATTTGATTCTTTCGTGGAAGAAGCGCATAAGCTTGGTGCCGCTCTTGTTGCAACAGGTCATTTTTGCAGAAAGGAAACTGTTTTTGAGGGTAAGAGGGAAATAAACCGCTTGCTGGCGGGTACTGACAATAAAAAGGACCAGAGTTATTTTCTTTGCCAGGTTACCCAGCAACAGCTGGCCGGGGCAGTTTTTCCGGTGGGTGAAATGACAAAGGCTGAAGTAAGAGAAAAAGCAGAAGAGCTGGGATTGCCAACTGCCTCAAGAAAAGACAGCCAGGGTATTTGTTTTATTGGAAAGGTTGATTTGCCTACTTTCCTTCAGCAGAAACTGGAAAAACGTACTGGTCGTACTATATGCATACCAGCAGATTATAAACAGGAACACAATGAAGAAGGAGTACCTGAACCTGCAGTAAATACAATAAGCCTGGAAAAATTATGTGCCCCCTATTATTTTAATCCTTCCTCAGGGCCCACTATAGGGAAGCACAACGGAGCCCATTTTTTTACGGTTGGTCAGAGAAAGGGAATAAATATTGGTGGCTATAAGGACCCGCTTTTTGTCCTTTCAACAGATACAGAAAAGAATATTATATATGTTGGCGAGGGACAGGGTCATCCCTGTCTTCACAGGAAGGGACTTTTTATTAAGAATGAAGAACTACACTGGATAAGACCGGACCTGGTAATGAAAGAGGGTGAAGTGCGTGATTATGATCTGAGGATCAGGTATCGCCAGCCTTTACAGAAGGCGCGACTGTTCAAAAGATCATCCGGTTTATTTATAATATTTCATACTTTACAGCGGGGCATTACACCTGGTCAGTTTGCCGCCTGGTACAGCGGTGATGAGCTTCTTGGCTCGGGAGTAATTAATGCCTGATTTACCCGGAGGATGCCAGCTTGTTTAGCTTATCACCTGTTAGCCTGTACACAACCCATTTATCCATGGCTTTGGCACCTATGCTGTCATAAAAACTTCTTGCCGGATTCCAGTTAAGCACCCACCATTCAACACGTCCGCAACCCCTCTCAAGTGCGAGGGATGATATGCGAGCCAGGAGCCCTTTTCCTATGCCCTTGCCACGGTATTCAGGTCTTACATACAAATCTTCAATGTAAATGCCTGGTCTTGCCAGGAAAGTTGAGTAATTATGAAAAAACAGAACGAACCCGGCTTCTTTTTTATCTGCCTCAGCAATGATTACCTCTGCATAGGGACGATCACCAAAAAGTGTCTTTTCCAATAACTCCTCTGTGGCAACTACCTCATGTTCAAGCTTTTCATAAGTGGCCAGCTCCCTTATAAATCTTTGGATAACAGGTATATCCTTCTTCGTGGCTTTCCGGTATGCTACTTTCATCTTCTCGTTTTTAAACCTAACTAAAATTACTAAAAATGATGCAATATGTTAGTAAATAAGATAAATATTTAAGCGGGGCCAGCAAAAAAATAGATATATTTATGTTTCTCATGGAATCAGGAAAAATAACAAGATACAGTGCTTCTGCAGGCTCCGGAAAAACTTTTAAACTGGCCGGGATATACCTGCGCTCATTATTCAGTGACCCGTACAGTTACCGAAATATCCTTGCGGTAACCTTTACAAACAAGGCCACTGCCGAGATGAAAGAAAGGATATTGCATAACCTGTATATGCTTTCCAAAGGGAAGGAATCTGAATATTCGGGTTTGCTGCAGGAAGCTACCGGCAAAAGCCCTGAAAAACTGAAGGCAGAGGCAGGTACAATATTAAATCGCATACTTCATGATTATTCAAGTTTTTCTGTAGGTACAATTGACAGTTTTTTTCAGAAAGTACTGAGATCCTTTGCACGTGAATCAGGACTACAGGCCGGCTTCAATATTGTACTTGATTACAGTACCATACTACTCAGGGCTGTTGACGAACTGCTTAAAGATTCCGAGCATGATGAAAAGCTCCTGACATGGCTTATAGAGTTTGGCCAGCGGGAGATACTTGAAGGTAAAAGCTGGAATCTTAAAACCAAGATACTGTCGCTGGGAGAGCAGATATTTAATGAAAAATACAGGATGCTCCAGGAGAATGGATTGATAACAGATGACAGGGAGATACTCAGGGACAGTATTTCCAAACTCTACGCTTTTCAGAACAGCTTCAGTAAAAGGCTGGCTGAGCTGGCCGGCGAAGCAATGGCCAAACTACATAAACACGGTGTTAAACAGGATATGCTTGCCGGTAAAAGCCGTTCATTCATGAAATTCCTGGATAAAGCACAGAATGAGGTTCCGGCTACATACCTCAGTGCTCTTTATGCGGCGGCAGATGAAGAAAAATACTACTCCGGTCCTAAGGCATCACCTGAACTGGATGCAGCACTTGCTGATGGTTTACATGATACAATCATTTCTCTTGTCAGTGAGTACAGGGAGAAAATAAGACTTTATAATTCGGTCCGGCTTGTAACAGATAATCTCTTTACCCTGGGGATACTTAATGATATTGCCTTTAATACAAGGAAGATACTTGATGAACAGAATAAGTTCCTGCTTGCCGATGCCGGTGATATTCTCAGAAAGATACTTTCAGTAGACCAGGCACCTTTTATTTATGAAAAAGCGGGCAACAGGTATAAGAATTTCATGATAGATGAATTCCAGGATACTTCGAGGGTACAATGGGATAATTTCCTGCCGCTTATATCAAACAGCCTTGCCGAGGGTGAAAGCAGCCTGGTTGTGGGTGATATTAAGCAATCTATATACAGGTGGCGTAACAGCGATTGGGAAATATTCAGGAATATAGGTGATTCTTTCAGTGAAGAATCCTTTGAAACAGTGCCACTGAAAGAAAACTGGCGCAGCTCTGCAAATATTATAGGTTTTAATAATGCCCTTTTTTCCTGTTTGCCGGGAATGATTGAAAAGGACCTGGAAACCGGTAGTACAATGATATCTGAGGTTTATGCTGATGTAAAACAAAATGATCCCGGGAAGTACGAAGGTGGCTTTGTTCAGATGAAATATTTTGAATCGGCTGATGATGGAAGAGAACAGGCTCTTGAACAGCTGCCTTCATTGCTGGAAGAAATACAGGATAAAGGATACAGTGCGGGAGATATTGGCATACTGGTCAGAACCAGGAATGAAGGCCAGGAAGTGATTGACAGGATAGCTGCTTATGCATCGCGTACACAAAATACAGGATATAGCTACCATGTTATTTCCCAGGATTCACTTCTCCTTGGCAGTTCGCCGGTTATAATATTCCTGGTTTCCGTATTACGCTACCTTATTGAAAACGATAATAAGGTAAACAGGGCCGTGATGCAACAGTACTACAGGTTGGCAAAAACAGATAATGAAATATCAAGGCCTTCATTTATCGAAGAACCTGGTGGAACTATTCCAAATAGAACAACTGACAGTTTTGAAAGTTTTCTTGATACCGTACGCTATCTCAGCGTTTTCGAGATAGTTGACAGAGTAATAGATTATACGGGAACGGGCAGGGTACAGTCCAATATTCCTTACCTTAATACATTCCAGAATTGTATTCTTGATTTTGCAGGAACTGAAACTAATGACATTCCTGCATTTCTTGATTGGTGGGAGAATGAGGGCAACAAAAAATCAGTTTCTTCATCGGAGCAGCCTGATGCCATGCAGTTAATGACCATACATAAATCAAAAGGATTACAGTTCAGGGTTGTTGTACTGCCTTTTGTTTCATGGCCATTTAAACATGAAGTTAATCCCTTTTTGTGGATCTATTCTGATGAGGAACTGCTAAAACCACTTGGTGCAGTACCCGTGAAAATGAAGAAGGATTTTGAAAACACTGTTTTTGATGGTTTTTATAAACAAGAACTGGGCAGGGCTGCCATTGATAAACTTAACATGCTCTATGTAGCATTTACCAGGGCACGTGAGTGTCTGTATGCTAATTTGCTAAAGACAGGGAAAGGAAAATCAGCAGGTGATTATATCGCAGATATATTTACCTATGACACAGAGATATATAATACAGGCATGGGTAAGCACTGGGATGATGAAAAAATGTTGTTTTCCTATGGACGGGAACCGGAAAACAAACAAACAGAAAAGGAAAAAGTAAAGGGGCAGGAGATAGGCTATCCTCTTACACTGGACGACAGCAGGCTAAGACTTAACCTTCATAGTAAAGCATACTACAGTAAGATGGACACGAAGGATGGTGACAAAAGAAGCTATGGTCTGCTTATGCATGAAATACTTTCTTCCATCAAAACCAGTAATGATATTCCGGTGGTTCTTGATGATTACCTGGATAAGGGTATTATTGACCACATTGATCGCAAGAGTTTAAATGAAAAGCTAAACAATGCCTTAAGCGATGATCGTGTAAAAACCTGGTTTTCAAGTGATGTTGAAGTAAAAACAGAGAGGGATATCCTCGTGCCCGGTGGAAGGATTCGCCGACCTGACAGGTTGATATTCAGGGATGACCGGCTTATAATAACAGATTTCAAATTCGGTGAAAGCCTGCCGGGACATAAAAAGCAACTTGAAGAATACCGAAAAATTCTTCAGGATATGGGTTACAGGAATGTTGATGCCTTTGTATGGTATCCTGATGAGTCAAAAGTAGTGGAAGTGTAATGGAAAGCAATAATAATATATATCCATGGGGACATAGCAGGCGCTTTAATGCTTACTCAAATTATTTCAGGAATGAATTTGGGGGAAGGGTTCAGAAACTTAGTATTGATGCAGGTTTTACCTGCCCTAACAGGGATGGAACAGCAGGAAGGGGAGGATGTACCTACTGCAATAATGAAGCATTCAGCCCTTCCTATTGCAGGTCAACGGTGAGCATCAGTGAGCAGATAAGAAAGGGTATTCGCTTTCATTCAAGAAGGTACCGGAAATCTGTTGCTTTCCTGGCATATTTCCAGGCTTACACAAATACTTATGCCCCTCTTGAAGAGCTGAAAGATAAATATGAGGAAGCTCTTTCACATCCGGAAGTTACCGGTGTTATTATTGGTACCAGGCCTGACTGTGTTAATGATGATCTGCTTGATTATCTTGCAGGACTTAGCAGGGATTATTATATAGCAGTTGAATATGGAGTTGAATCATGTTATGACAAAACCCTGCTGCGTATTAACAGGGGGCATGATTTTTCCTGTTCGGTAAAGGCAATTGAAAAAACTGCTGCAAGAGGCATAAAAACAGGTGCACATTTCATCTTTGGCCTGCCCGGTGAATCAAGGGAGGAAATGCTGGAAGGAGCAGAGATTATTTCATCATTGCCGTTAAAGACTGTGAAATTTCACCAGCTGCAAATTATTAAAGGAACACGGATGGCCGATGAATTCATGGATAAACCAGGCGATTTTAACCTGTTTTCATGGGATGAATACAGGGAGTTTTTTATACGATTCCTTGAGAAACTAAATCCTGAAATCATTGTGGAACGCTTTACCGGTGAATCCAAACCCGGACTGATAATTAATGAAGGATGGGGCAGAATGCGATCAGATGAATTGCTGAGAGCCTTCGAACAAAGACTTGAAGAACTTGATACCTGGCAGGGCAGGTTGCATAAAGAAAAAAAATAAATGCATAATATTTAATGAGCGGGAACTGAACATGAATATTTTTTTGAGGGATATTGCAGAATTATTACTTAAGGACTACGGATCAGGCCTTTCAGAACACTGTGTGGTATTTCCGAATAACCGCTCCATACTTTTTTTCAGGAAATATCTTTCAGAGTTGATTGATAAACCTGTATTTATGCCGTCGCTCCAGACAATAAGTAGTCTGACTGAACAGCAAAGTAAGCTAAAAAAAGCTGAACCCCTGGAGCTTGTATACCAACTGTACAGGATATATGAATCAGCGGGCAAACGAAAAGAAACATTCGATGATTTTTATTTCTGGGGTGAAATGTTACTGGGTGATTTTGACGACATAGATAAGTATTTTGTTGATCCTGACCTCCTGTTCACCAACCTGTCCGAAATGAAGGAAATTGATGAGAAGTTTGGTGTCCTGGGTGATGAGGTGATGGAAATAATCAGGCAGTTCTGGATTAATTTTGATGCGGCAAAAATGACGGGTGAAAAATCTGATTTCCTGTCCGTCTGGCAGATCCTGCCTGCTGTATACCGAAAATTCAAATCATCACTAAAAGATAAAGGCCTGGCTTACGAAGGGATGATCATTCGCGAACAGGCAGAAGAGATACAGGATGATCCCGGACGGTGGAATAAGGACATAAAAATATTTCATATAGTTGGTTTCAATGCACTGAATAAATGTGAAAGAGTAATATTCAAAAGCCTTGAGAAGGAGGGGCGAGCCCGGTTTTACTGGGATTATGATAGTTCTTTTGTTGATAACCCTGACCATGAAGCGGGTCATTTCATCAGGGAGAATCTGGAGGAATTCAGTAATTCTTTTCCTGCATCACCTGACCACAAAGACTGCAGGGTTAATGTCTTTTCAGCCCCTTCGGATGTGGCCCAGGCAAAACTCATCCCCTCATTGATCAATAATTATAAGCTAAGTGATGATCCCAACAGCATAGCCGTTGTGCTTGCAGATGAAAACCTGCTGAGCCCTGTATTGAACAGTCTGCCCGGCGATGTTAAGAACATAAATGTTACAATGGGTTATCCCCTGTTCCAGACACCTGCATACAGCCTGGTGCACCAGTTGCTGCGTTTGCAGAAGAACAGCCGAACAGCAGGCATAAATAAGGAATACTATTATAATGATGTCATTAATCTGCTGCAACACCAGTATATAGCATTCAATTATCCCGTTGATGTTCGTTCGGTAATTAATAATATAAAGCAGAAAAACCTGGTAAGAGTAAAGAGGGATGAACTTTTGCAAAATGATCTTTTCAAAGAGATCTTCAGTGAAGAGTATAATACTACTTCATATCTTTCTTCCATACTTTCAAAAATTATTCTCCTGCTTGATAATGAGCACGAGAAATCCGGAAGGTCCGGGCTTAGTCTTCAGCAGGAATTTATTTACAACCTGGTACTTCCTCTTAACCAACTTGCTAATATTATTGAATCTTCTGATATGGGTATGGGGATTGATCTGTATACAAGGCTGGCAGATCGTCTGATGAGAAGCATTGTTGTGCCTTTTAGCGGTGAGCCGTTGAAGGGATTGCAGGTAATGGGCATCCTGGAGACGCGTACCCTGGATTTTGAGAATATAATTTTTCTTTCAGCCAATGAAGGTAAGATACCACGGTCGCCTAGTGGTAACTCTTATATACCGCATAACCTGAGGCAGGCATTTGGTTTGCCAACGATCAAATACTCTGATTCAATATATGCCTACTATTTTTACAGGTTATTGCAAAGGTCTTCAAATGTTGACTTTATTTATAATAACAGCACAGAAGGTACCAGGAGCGGTGAAATGAGCAGGTTCCTTCTGCAACTAAAATATGATGACAATTATAATACTTCCTTTGTTAATACCCGGTTTAATATACTTCCTTCAGCTAAAGTAAGCCAGGTGATAGAAAGGAGCGACAAAATAAACAATGTCCTGGAATCACGCTACCTGGAAGGCCCTGATAAGAAAATACTGTCTCCCAGTGCTATAAATACCTGGATTAATTGTAATATGAGGTTTTACTACAGGTATATAGCAGGAATTAGTGAAGAAGAGGAAGTCCTGGAAGAAGTTGATTCACTTGCCTTCGGAAATATTCTTCATCATGTAATGAATGATGTTTATGAGCCTTACACGGGAAAAACATTGGATTATAGTGGTTTAGAAGATATATATAAAGACACCAGGCGCATAGATAAACTTGTAGAAGACAATTTCAGGAAGATATTCATGAAAAATGCACCAGGAAATATCCGTGGGAAAAACCTGGTTGTAACAAATATAATTGGCAGGATGGTAAAACAGATAATCCTGGCAGACAATGCCTATGCACCGCTAACTCTTAAGTACCTTGAGAGGCATGTGCAGGGGTCAGTTGATTGCAAGATTGATGGAAAATTGCATAGCCTGTCGCTTGGGGGCACTATTGACCGGGTCGATATCACCGAGGAGACTTACCGTATACTGGACTACAAGTCAGGTACAGACAGTACTAAGGTAAAAAGCCTGGAATCACTGTTTGACTACCGGTCAAATAGCAGGAATAGTGCTGCTTTCCAGACCCTGTTGTATTGTGAGTTGTTTATGCAGAATATGCGGATTGATAATATAAGACCATCTCTTTACCCGGTAAGAAATATATTCAGGAATGATTTTAGTGATGTTTTTGTTATAAATGCAGGTCAGAGCAAGGGCAAAATTGAAACGTATTCAGATTTGCGTACGGATTTTGTAAATTCACTCCGTGGAGTATTAGCGGATATTTTTGACCGGGGAAGAGATATTACCATGACTGTGGATAAACAAAAATGCAGGTATTGTCCATATAACACGCTGTGCAACAGGATGAGTTAAAATTAAATATTTGTATATTAGGGCTATGGAAATGAACTATTCCTCTTACAGGGCAGAGATAAAGAATGTTAAGTATGTTTCAGATGATGGTATTTATTATCCTCGTACTGCAATAATTACTTTCCTGGATGAGCTTAGCAATGAAAAGGGGACTGAACTATATGGCCATTTACAATCTTCTGAGATATTTGAGGCAATTGACAGGGGAGATGAGATAATTCTTGATAAGTGCTATGTAGAAGATTTCTCACTTTCACTTTACAGGAGCCAGAGAAAGAAGGATAAAAAAAGTTTTGTGAGACTGAATAATTTCTCCGCAAAGAATGCTCTCTTTTCGGCCCACATTGCAAATGACTTTTCCTTTGCTGATTTTGGTGATACACATGTTTCTTTCGAGGGCACACATTTTGCAAAAGGTAAAGTCCTTTTTAATAATTTACGTTCTCAAAAAGGAAATTTTAATTTATCGGGTACATATATTGCCGGGGGACATATAGAAATGACCGGAGCTGAATTCGGGGAAGGCAACTTTGAGCTAAAAAATGCAGTTATAGGCGACGGCTTAAAGGATTTCCAGGATATGGTCTTTTCCTCCGGCAACATTAATTTTGCCAATACCGAGTTTCATTCCGGTAATGTTTTATTCATTAACAGTTGTTTCGGTGAAGGCAATTTCTGTTTCAAGATCTGTCGCATCAACTCTGGTAAAATAGATTTTCATTACGCTTCATTTGGTAGTGGTGATGTTACTTTTGAGAGAGCTGAGTTTGGAGACAGCAGGGTGGATTTCAGGGCTGTTGACTTTGGGAAGGGCAGGGTGAATTTTAACAGGTCTGTATTTGGTAATGGTGATTTTGCCATGGAAGGGGCTGTTTTTAAAGGAAATAAGTTCTTTTTCAAACGAATAACCATGGGTGCCGGGACAAAGGACTTCAGCCTGATGGAAATGAAAGATGCAGAAGCCAGTTTTGAGAAAACAGATTTCGGCAGTGGCGAACTGAGCTTTAATGGCTCATTTTTCAGAATACTGTCACTCAAATCCTGTCACCTCGACCATTATGCAGACATGAGAATAAAAGGAGCTGACATTCTTGATATGTCAGATTCTATAGTGCGTGATATAGTTGATATGGAGCCTTTTAATACCGGTTACAGTGTAGGTAGTCTTGACATGTCAGGTATGCGTTTGCTCGGGAAGCTATATATGGACTGGAAGAATAATATGTGTAAAGAAGTTATCATGAACCAGTCAAATACCTCGCTCAGACAAAAATCTGAGCAGTTCAGGATTCTGAAAGAAAACTTTAATGTTACCGGTAAATACGAGGATGAAGACCGGGCATATGTTATGTTTAAAAGACTTGAGTCAAAATCTGATCTGCAGGATGTAATATTACACAAAAAAGGTATTTCAACTCTGCCGGCATACATATCATATGGTTTCAGGTGGCTGGTTTTTGACGCTGCGGGCCAGTATGCAACCAATCCAATCAGGGTGTTACTAACGATGGCTGTTTCTTATGTCTTCTTCAGTATTATATACCTGCTGATGATGTATTTTTCAGCTGCTGATATTATAGCTTCCGTGAATGATCATCTCTCAATTGTGTCCAAAGCGTTTTATCACAGTGTCGTAACATTCCTTACCATAGGTTATGGTGATCATTATCCCTATGGTTCAATACGATTTATTTCAGGAGTGGAAGGATTTGTAGGGCTATTTCTTATGTCCTATTTCACTGTTGCCTTTGTGAGAAAAATTTTAAGATGATCTATTTCAGTCTCCCGGCCATATCAGCCATCTTAATGGCAGTTAATGCTGCTTCGTCACCCTTGTTACCATGCTTACCTCCTGCACGGTCTTTAGCCTGCTGCAGTGTATCTGTTGTAAGCAAACCAAAAATAAATGGTATGCCGTATTTAAGGTTCAGATCGCTTATGCCTGCTGTGACACCCTGGCATACATAGGTAAAATGAGGCGTTTCACCCTGGATAACGCAACCCAGGCAGATAACGCTGTCTACTTTTTTCTTCTCATACAACAACTTTGCTCCCAGAGGTAATTCAAAACTGCCTGGAACATGCTCAATAAAGATATCTTCAGAACTTGCTCCATATTTCTCAAGGATGTTTAAAGCACCCTCAAGCAGATTCCAGGTAATTTCATTATTCCAGTCTGATACAACAATGCCGAATTTCATTCCACCTGCAGAAGGCACGGAATCGGGATCATAAGATGACAGGTCAGTTGTTGCCATTACTTCCTTATTTTAGCCCTGGCTATATATTTGTCAATATTCCTGCCTTCAGAGCTTTCCGGGTACTTCTCTTTAATTTCTTCGTAAAGCTCAAGGGCTTTATCATAACTGCCTTCCATCTCATAGATCTGCGCTGCTTTCATGAGGTACAGAGGATTATAAAACTTATTCTCAGAATAATCCGCTGCTTTCAGGTAGTATTCAATACCTATTTCCGTATTACCCAGTTCAACATATGCATCACCTATGCACCCTATGGCAACCGGACTGATAGATTTGTCTTTCTTCTTGTATTTGTTGAGGTATACAATGGCATCTTCAAATTCACCCGCCCTGAGTAAACAAACACCTGCATAATAGTATGCCAGGTTTCCGGGTTTTGTTGCACTGTATTCATCTGCTATATCGATAAACCCCAGGTAATTGCCGTCGCCGTACAGTGCAAGCTGAAGAGAGTCTTCTGCAAAATAATTTTCTGCAACATACATCTGTGACAGGGCTTCCTCTGTTTTATTGTCCAGTCTCTTGTTATACAGCCAGACTGCTGCTACAATAACTGCTATTACTGCCAGTCCGTAGGTTATTGTTTTCCAGTTATTCTCAAGAAACTGTTCTGTTTTGGTCAGGCTCTCTTCAAAACCTTCCATTGCTCTGGGATCTTCCTTCTTACTTTTTGCCATTATTTATATGTTTATGACTAAATACCTATGTTATAAGTTTCGCAAAAGTAGTTTTTTTCGTTTGTTTATAAAATAGATGAGAAGAAAAAATTTTTATTTAGCTTTTAAAAATATCTGTTTAGCAAGCTGTTGAAAAAATATAGAGGCAGTACCATTGATAATTTGTAAATTTGTAAATAAATAAGTGTATAAATCATGTATCTGAGCAGGCTTAATCTGTCTAATTTTAAGAATTACAGTGAGATAGATATAAATTTTTCACCAAGGATAAATTGCTTTGTGGGAGATAATGGTGTTGGTAAAACCAATATTCTTGATGCAATTCATTATTTGTCGCTTACCAAAAGTTATTTTGTCAGTATTGACAGTGTTAATGTAAAACACGGCGAGGAGTTTTTTATAATAAAAGGTTCATTTGGTAATAGTGCTGAAGATGAGGAAATAATGTGTGGCCTGCAAAAAGGAAAAAGAAAGGTATTCAAGCGTAATGGCAAGGAATACACACGCATATCTGATCATATCGGTCGCTACCCCGTTGTTATGGTTTCACCGGCTGACAGCAGTATTATTTCTGATGGAAGTGAAGAGCGCAGGAAGTTTATGAATAATGTGATCAGCCAGTTTAACAGGGCTTATCTGAATAATATAATTGCTTATAATAAAGCATTGAAGCAGAGGAACAGGCTGCTCAAAGATTATGCTGCTGAAGGTAAATTTGATCGCCAGATGCTTGAGCTATGGGAGGATAGGATGCTTGATCCTGCCATGAAAATATATGAAAGCAGGGCCGCTTTTGTTGAGCATATAGTTCCTCTTTTCCAGGAATACTATGATCATATTTCAGACCAGAGAGAGAAGGTCAGCCTGGAATACAGGTCACAGCTGTCAAAAAGCAGCATGAAAGAGCTGTTCGATAAAAATATTGATAAAGACAGGGTGATGCGATATACTACATCAGGTATTCATCGTGATGATCTTAAACTCAAGATGAATAATTTTAATATCAAAGATATTGGTTCACAGGGTCAGCAGAAGTCTTACCTTGTGGCCCTGAAGCTGGCCAAGTTTGATTATATCAGAGACATGGGCGGGATCTTACCTGTTTTGCTTATGGATGATGTATTTGATAAGTTTGACGAGATGAGGGTTGCCCAGATAATTAAACTGGTTTCAGAAAAACGCTTCGGACAGATATTTGTAACGGATACTCACAGGGAGCGAATGCAGGCAGTGCTTTCCCGGATTAATATTGATTACAGCCTCTTCCTTATTGACGAAGGAGTTACCGAAATTATGCACAATGGTAAAAAACCTGATTGATGAGACGAAAAAAAACAGTATCTCTTTCTGAGGCTATCAGGGAGTACAGGAGTGAAATGAATATAGACAGGCGACTGAAAGAAGTCAGCCTTGTCAGATCATGGGAAGACATTGCCGGTAAAGCAATAGCTAAGAGAACAACAAATGTTTACCTCAGGGCCGGCAAACTATATATCCATCTCAATTCTGCCCTTGTCAGGAACGAGCTTATGATGGCCCGGGATGAGTTAAAGGAACGCCTTAACTCGGAAGCAGGAGAGGTCCTTGTAAAAGAAATTATACTCAGATAAAGTAATATTTACTCATTGCACCTTTCAAATTCCGAGAAGAAAAAGGCTGCTTCCTTGACGGCATTTTCCTTACTGTCAGATCCGTGAATTGCATTCATCTGAACGGATGTGGCAAATATTTTCCTGATAGTTCCCTCCTCAGCTTCAAGAGGGTCTGTAGAGCCAATGAGTTCCCTGAATTGTTCAACTGCATCCTCATGTCCCAGTATTAATGCAACTACAGGACCTGATGCCATAAATGATATCAGTTCATCAAAAAAGGGTCTTTCCCTGTGTACGGCGTAAAATGAGCGTGCCTGGTCTTCTGTGAGCCTTATCATCTTCATGGCTGCTATACGAAAGCCTGCTTCATTGATCATTGCCAGGATTGGACCTGTTTTCTTGTGCTTTACTGCATTGGGCTTAATAAGAGCAAAAGTGAAATCTTTAATCATATGCCGGTGTTTAAGTCAGACTAATAATTTTTATATTTGACAAATCATTAAAATTAAATGAGAAATAGTACAGGTAAATATAGTAAACAATTGTCGGATTTTTTCAAAAAGTCCGGGAATATAGTACTTGTTACACATCATAATCCGGACGGTGACGCTATAGGGTCAATGCTCGCATTATACAGGTACCTGGCAGATAAAGGAAAGCATGTATCGATGGTGAGCCCGAATAGCATGGAATCGTTTCTGATGTGGATGAATGATGTGGATTCTGTAATAATAGCTGAAAAAGAAAAAGAAAGACTGGCTGATGCCTTCAGAAGGGCAGAGCTGATTGTTATTCTTGATCTTAATCAGACTGACCGAACCGGTATTGTAAAGGATTATATCGAAGAATCTTCAGCTCCCCGGATACTTATTGATCATCACCCCGGACCTGATATTAAAGCAGACCTCCTGATATCAGAACCTCAATTTAGCTCTACAGCTGAACTTGTTTTTGCCCTTGTAAATGAGATGGAAAATAATCCATACAGGAATAAATCATTTCTTGAAGCAATATATGTGGGAATGATAACCGATACAGGAAATTTCCGTTTTGGCAGTTACAATGGAGATACCCTGAGAGAAGTTGCAAAAATACTGGACAGTGGAATTGATAAGGATCGTATAATTTCACTTATATATGATAACTTCCCTCTTAAAAGGCTTAAATTTAAGGGTTTTGCAATATATGAAAGAATGGAATATATGGAGGAATATTCATCGGCTTATATTTACCTGGATCAAAATGACCTGGAAAGATTTGATTACTGTCAGGGCGATACCGAAGGATTCGTTAATATACCTCTCTCAGTTAATAATGTTATTGTTTCTGCATTGTTTATTGAGAAAGACGACCATATAAAAGTTTCATTAAGATCAAAAGGTGACTTTAGCGTAAATGAAATGGCAGTTGCTCATTTTAACGGCGGAGGACATCATAATGCTGCCGGTGGACGTTACTACGGAACTCTCAGGGAATGCTGCAGTCATTTCAGGAATGTTATCCAAAATTATATTGATCTGAAAAAATAGCTTATTATACATGAAAAGGAGGCTAATAGTTTTATCAGTTATAATGGTCTTTTTAACAGGTGGCTGTAATAATAAAAGACCTGAAGATGATAATAATGGTAAGTTAAGCTCTGAAAAACTGGCTGAAATTAATCGTCAGCTCGTTATTAAAGAGAGCGAGCGTATTAGCAGCTACATAAAGCGCAAAAACCTGGAGATGAGAGAGACGGGTACAGGATTGTGGGTGTCTGATAATATTACAGTGAGTAAGGAGGAAATAAAGCAGGGAGACATTGTTGAACTTGAATATACCTGCAGCCTGCTTGACGGAACGCTTATCTATGACTCATCTGCAGAAGGTACAATGAGCTTTGAAGTAGGGAAATCAGATAAGCCGGCAGGTCTGGAAGAGGGCGTAAAACTGATGGGAGAAGGAGCGGAAGGAATAATTATTGTGCCGGAATACCTTGGTTATGGCTTGCTTGGGGATAAGAAAAAAATTCCTGCCCGTTCAACACTGGTTTATAAATTAAAAATAACAGGTGTTAAATAAGGAATTGCATGATATTTGTTACATCTCACTATTGCTAATGAAAACTTAAAAAAATGAAAAATATTCTTCTAATATCATTGCTGTTTGTCGGACTGATTTCATGCATGAAGGATCCTGTAAACCAGGATGAAGATGAGAGAATACAGAATTACCTTGAAGCAAATGATATTGTTGCAGAAAAAAAAGAAAGCGGCTTGTACTACCTGGAACTGATTGAGGGCACGGGAACAATGCCGGTTGATAAAGACACTGTTGAGGTACATTATACCGGTGAATTCCTGGACGGACGGGTTTTTACAAGTAACATTGGTGGCGATCCCTTTGTATTTGTTGTAGGTATAGGTGAAGTTATCGAAGGATGGGATGAAGGCATAAAATATATGAAAGAAGGGGAGGAGGCAATGATAATATTGCCCAGCTGGCTGGCTTACGGGACAGCAGGAACATATGGCATATCAGGATATACCCCGCTGGTTTACTTTATCACCCTCGATAAGGTAATCCCCGGACCTGATCATCAATAGGTTTGATATTCCTTTTTAATCAGGACTACAGATATTAAAATAGAGACACCTGGCAGTGCGTCTCTATTTTAATTATATAACTATCTGAAAATTTTATCCAGTGTAATATTATTAACCCTGAAGAAATCAAGGTATTCTTCCCATTCTTCACTGATAAATTTATCTATCATCTCAGAGGCTTTATTCATAGCATCAGTTGCCTTGCTTACCCTTTTTTCTTCTGCTTCTGTCAATTCATCCGCGGCTGAATATAGAACACTGATACCATACATATCTCTTGAAAGACCTTCACTCCGGTTTGTTAGAGATCTCATTATCTCGTTATATGCCTTGTTAACAGTGTCATATACGGCTTTGTGTTTATCTGCGAAGTCGCTTCCTTCAGGGCTTAATTCTTTGGCCTTCGTAAGGTTCTTCCTGATATCAATGAAGCTTTTATATTTTTTGTTATAGGCAATAATATCGTCCTGCAGTTCAAGGGCTCTTTTCCGGTTACTTTTAATTGCTTCAATATCCGGCTCCGGCCTCCTGTGGTCATAGGAAATATCTATGGTGGCTGATGACACCTTTTCATTAAGTTCAGCAGTGAGAATATATGATCCGGGTAATACATTTGCTCCCCTGCGGAACCTGTAATTACTACGTCTCCCGCCATCATCATTCTTAATAACGCCGGGCATTTCCGGAGGATCCATTGTGCAATCCCAATTTATACGGTTAAAACCCTTTTTATAGTCTGACTCAATGGTTTTCAGAGTATCACCCAATTCATCAGTTACATATATCTTCATTTTTTTATCATCACCATCATTGTTTGCATAAAATGTGATAGTGGCACCACCGGGTTTGTTTTCACCTTCAAACATTGCATCTGCCCTGAAATAATAACCGGGCAGGTTTTTTGTTTCGGCCAGGGTTACTGGCGGCGGATCGAATAATTCTATTTCACTTTCAAGAATATCTTTGTTTGTTCCGGCCAGTTTGCGCAACGCTTCAATATCATCAAGAACCCATATTGACCGGCCGAACGTACCAATGACAAGATCTTTCTCTCTCTCCTGCAGAGCCAAATCATATGTGGACACAGTTGGGTAACCTGCCTGCCATTTGTTCCAGGTTTCCGCAGCATCAAAGCTTACATACAATCCGTACTCAGTACCGGCAAACATCAGTCCTGGTTCAACCGGATCCTGTATAAAAGATAGCACATACCCGGATACGTCTGTGTTGTTAATAATCCTGTCCCAGGATTTCCCGTAATCATCGGTTTTGAACAGGTAGGCACTGTAATCTCCCTGCCTGTAATTATTGACCACGACAAAGGCTTGTCCTTCATTATGTTCAGATGCTGTTACCTGTGGTATCCATGCTGCCTCTGGCATGTCTTTAATGTTGGATCCCACTTCTTCCCAGCTTTCACCACCGTTGGTTGTAATATGTAGTTTACCATCATCTGTTCCTGCCCATATAAGATCTTTTTTAATCGGACTGGGTTCAATTGCAAGCAATGTGCAATGGTTCTCAGCACCGGTGGCATCAATGGTCAGTCCGCCACTTTTTCTCTGCTCCTGCTTTTCAGGATCATTGCTTGTCAGGTCAGGTGATATCTTTTCCCAGGCATCACCCCGGTTAGTACTCTTGTGGACAAACTGGCTGCCAAAATATATAGTATTATTATCAAAAGGATCCTGGGCAAGGGCTGCATTCCAGTTGAATCTCAGTCTTTCTCCTTCACCCGGTGCAGGCCTTATTGAATTTGTTTTACCTGTGAGCATGTCTATCCTTCTCAAGGCTCCTCCCTGTGACTGGGCATAGCAATACCTGGCATCACCGGGTACCGGAATAGCATCGAAACCATCTCCGCCTATAATAAAATCCCAGAATTCGTTTATTATACCACCACGTGTGTAGGTGTATGCCGGACCTCTCCATGAACCGTTGTCCTGCATGCCGCCATATACATTGTAGGGTTTCTCATCATCAACGGAGATATGATAAAACTGGCCTAATGGCAGGTTTGTTATATGTCTCCAGTTCTTACCCATATCCCATGTAATTGCCAGTCCACCGTCATTACCATCAATCATGTGAGAGGGATTGCCGGGGTTAATCCACCATGCATGGTGGTCGCTGTGAACGCTGCCTGCTATTTGCTCAGGGAAGGTCAGTCCACCATCTTCACTCACCCTGACACGCGAATAGAGGGTGTAAACACGATTCTCATTTGAAGGATCAACATATATCTCGGCATAATAAAAAGGCCTGTTTCCTATGTTTTCAGTTCCTCTTTTCTCCCATGTAAATCCACCATCTGTTGACCTGTAAATTGCATTTTCTTCAGACTCAACAAAAGCATATATATATTCAGGTCTGTTTTTTGCAATCGCAATTCCAATCCTGCCAAGCTTATCAGGCAATCCTTCACTGATTTTTCTGAAAGAATCACCACCATCCAGTGTCATATATAATCCGGAACCTTCCCCTCCCGAGTTAAAAAACCAGGGCCATCTCTGGTGATCCCACATTGCAACCAGTATTTTATCGGGATTATCAGGATCCATCACCATATCTGCCACTCCTGATGTTTCATTTGTGAATAAGATCTGTTCCCATGTCTCACCACCGTCAGTGCTACGATAAAGGCCTCTTTCCTTATTTGGTTTCCAGGGACTACCAATTGCTCCTGCATATACTATGTCACTATTATCGGGGTTTATTGCTATCCTGTGAATATGCCTTGTCTCCTGTAATCCCTTAAGCTTCCATGTTTTACCTCCGTCCAGGCTTTTATATATTCCGTAGCCTCCTGTTATGCTGTTCCTGGGATTGCCTTCACCAGTGCCTGCCCAAATAAGGTCAGGCCGCAAAGGGTCTATGGCAAGGGCACCTATGGATGCAACATCCTGTTTGTCGAAAACGGGTTCAAACTGAACCCCGCCACTGTTGGTTTTCCACAGTCCTCCGGATGCTGTACCTACGTAAAATACTTCCGGGTTATCATTATCAATGGCTATGGCTGTTACGCGTCCGCTCATGCCAGCGGGACCAATATTCCTGGGTTCAAGGCCGTGGAAAAGGTCCATATCTACTTCCTGTGAAATGGCACTTATAAAAATTACAATGAATGCCAGCGAAGTAATAGTCTTTTTTCTCAACATAATCTTATTGGTTTAATTTCAGAAATTATATGGCAATATATCAAAAACAATTATTAATGACCCCGGGTACAGGCATGTTTAATAATACATACGCCCTGCTCTAAGTGGTTATTTGCCTATAATAAAAATAGCAGGCTTCTTATGTATTTCCGGAGTGCCCTCTTTTATCCAGGAATCTACACTCATGGTTTTTATATACTCAACTCCCGTGGTTATTCCTGCAGCAATGCAGAGCTTTGTTTTACGTCCCAGTTGATTAAGAAGGTCATTGACAAGACTGATGTTACGGTAGGGTGTTTCCATAAAAATCTGTACCTGCCCCTGGTTTGCAAGTGACTCAAGCCTCTTTAACTGACGTGATCTGTTTCCTTTATCTATTGGCAGATATCCGTTGAATGCAAAGTTCTGACCACTGAATCCTGATGCTGATAATGCAAGAAAAACAGATGATGGTCCGCTGAGAGGCACTACTGTAAGGTCTTTATTGTGTGCCGCGGCAATCAGGGGCGCACCCGGGTCAGCAATCCCGGGCATCCCGGCTTCACTCATAAGGCCCGTATCATTTAACTCAATCTGAGTGATCATAGCACCTAATTCGCGGCTTTCAGTATGCTTGTTCAATACCAGGAAAACTGACTCGTCAATCGGGAAGCTTTTGTCTGTCATCCTTAGAAAGCGCCTGGCACTGCGTAGGTCTTCAACAATAAATGATCTGAGTGAGCGTGTAATTTCAAGTACCCGGTCGGGGAGAACATAGTGGTAATCGTCTGAGCCCAGGGTTACCGGTATTAGGTATAATTTTCCTGCCATACTGCATATTTTATCCGAAAATACTAAAATATTAATTATTAAACAGGTCTGCCATTTCACTTGTAAATTATTTTAGCTTATTTTGAATCTGCAAAAAGAATAACGAAGGTGATCATAACTTTTCTAGGTACAGGTACCTCCCAGGGAGTTCCTGTTATAGCATGTGACTGTAAGACCTGCCGCTCCGGCGACAGCAAGGATAAAAGACTGCGTACATCTCTTTTGCTGCAAAATCAAGAACAGAATATTGTCATTGATGCAGGACCCGATTTCAGGCAGCAAATGTTACGTGAGAATGTAAGAAATCTCGACAGTATATTATTGACACATGAACATAAAGACCATATTGGGGGAATGGATGATGTGAGGGCTTTCAATTATAAAAGCAGGAAGCCCATTGATATATACTCAGACGACAGGGTACAGAGAGCCATTAAAAGAGAATATCCCTATGTTTTTGCCGGGCATAAATACCCGGGCGTACCACAGATGAATCTTATCACAATTCCCGATGAGCCATTTTATACAGGTAATATGAAGATTATACCAGTTAAGGTTCATCACTACCGTCTTCCTGTATATGGTTTCAGGGTTGATGATTTTGCATATATTACTGATGCCAACTATATCTCCTCTGAAAACCAGGATAAACTTATCGGGGTTAAGCATCTTGTAATAAATGCCCTCAGGAAGGAAAAGCATCTCTCGCATTTTAATCTGAGGGAAGCACTCGAACTGATAGATGAAATATCACCAAAGAAGGCATATATTACTCATATTAGTCACCAGATGGGTTTGCACGATGAAGTATCCCGTGAACTGCCTGCCAATGTAATGCTTGCTTATGATGGCTTAAAAGTGGAAATTTAGATAATCCCGGCTTAATAACGTTTTTTCCTGTAACTTCTCTTGAGCTTTTTCTGGTATTGATTTGAGAAGAAATATTTATTTCTTCCAAGCTGGGTGGCATTAATATGTGATTTTTTTTGTTTTCTTGCCCAGGGGTTTTTTCTTGATGCAAAACAGGATGACATCAGAAGTGCCAGTGATATAATAAGTAAGTATTTAAAATACTTTGAATATTTAGTTCTGTTACTCATAAGGAACATTAAGTTAACTAAAAGTACAAATATTTAATTAATTTTTAAAGAACAACACATATATTTACGGGCAGAGACAGAAAAAGTTGTGTAGATCAGTAGTTTTTTAAAACTTAATCAGTTTCAAAGAACTAAATTATAAATTATTTTCTCAAATGAAAACACGGTATTTAGCAACATCTTTACTTTTACTCATGTCTGTGCTTATGGTCAGGGCACAAAGTATAGAAAACTTTGGCCTGTCCACTTCCAATGGCTTAAGATATGAAAAAGTTATCCTTGATGACAGCACTGTTATAGGAGGTGATCTTTCGTTGCCTGTTTTCAGTTTTTTGCTTAACGGGAAATACCATCTGTCCAGCGATGTGAATGCAAGCCTGGCCGGGACCAGGTTCCTGATGAATTTCGAAAACTCATTGCGTGTTACATTTGCATCATTTGGAGGAGGACATCCCGGTTGGAGAGGGGAGCTCAGCTTTCAGAACAATGGCTTTGATACTATTGAGATAAGGAATGTCTTACCACTTGGCGAGGATAAAGAGAGTGTCTATATTACAGGCAAAGGCCCATGGAACCTGGCAAGGGCATTTCTGCACAGACCGGGGTATGATTCCATCAGGGTAATATTGCCTGATAATGCCTGGGAGATGGGTTTATCAATTAAAAGACTTGGCAGCGATAAGTCTGTTGTTTCTATGGCACGAAGGGGCGAAAGTAAGGGTGCGGAAGTTCATCGCTACAGAACGCTGCTGCCTCCAGGCTCGGAAGTTTCTTTTAATCTTTTTTCTGAAGTTTTTACCGGCACCTGGCAGGACGGATTAAAACTTATGTTCAGGGACAGGTATATAAATGACCTTTATGAATTCGATAATTCACTCTTTGAGCGTGAGGATCTTGAATGGATAAGGAAGTGTTATCTCGTCGTTATGCAGTTTGCCTGGGATCAGTCCTTCTATGACCGTTTCAAGGCTACTTATACATTTGGCAACCAGCTCAAGGAATGGCGAAGCACTTTCGGTCATCTTGATGTTTACGGCATATGGCCCACATGGCCAAGGCTGGGATTGGATAAGAGGAATCAATGGGACCTGTATGATGATCTCCCGGGGGGAACTGAACAGCTTCGCAATTTTGCTGAAGTAGCACGACAGGAAGGAACTAAATTCTTTATCGCCTATAATCCCTGGGATAAAAGTACAAGGCAGGAGGATCCTTATGCAGGAATGTCACGCCTGATAAGAGAAACAGAAGCAGATGGTGTGGTTCTTGACACAAGGGGAAGCTCAAGTGATAAGATACAGGAGGCAGCAGACAGTGTAAGGGATGGAGTTGTAATGTACTCTGAAGGAATGGCTGTTGTAGAAGATATGCCCGGTATTGTATCCGGCAGGGTCCATAATGCAATTTTTAAGTCGCCGGAATTAAACCTCAATAAGATCATTAAACCTGAATTTGCAATATTCAGGGTTTGTGATGTTGGTGAGGCAATACTGCATCGTGAAATAGCAATTGCTTTCTTTAATGGTTATGGAACAGAACTGAATCTTTTCAGGCCGGGACGGTATCATAATATTGAAAATGATTATAAGTACCTGTCCCGTACAACCATGCTGCTGAGGCAGAACAATGATGCTTTCCTTGACAGGGACTGGGTACCACTCACACCGGATAGTAAGAAGAAGCTGCATATTAATAAATGGACGGCAGGGGATAAGACTATTTACACTGTATTAAACATGGATCATAAGGGCTTTAACGGTCCTGCTATAACAGTTGCTACTGACAAAGATCAGCACTATGTAAGTCTCTGGCACCATAATGAGCTTAGTGTAATAAATAATAATGGCCGTAAGCAGGTTTCTGTCAATACCGGGTCATATCCTGGGAGATACAAGGGGACAAGGAAAGAGGCCAGTGTAGACTGTATTGCAGCTTTCCCCATTATACTGGGAAGCAGGATCAGTAATGACACCTTGTATATTTATTCTGATGAGCCCGGGGATTTAAAAGTATGGAATTGTAACCCGGCATATAGAAAAAGTCCTTACGAAACAGAAATTAATGATAGTGTTGCAATAGATATTACAGGAGTGTTTCCTGATTACGAGGGAAAGATTGTAATACAGCTTTTCCGGGATAAGCTTCTGGCAGATGAAAGGATTGTGGAGTTTCGTGGCGGCCGGCCCTGGCTGATAAGTGAGCTTGAAAAAACACCTGCCCATACAGGCCGGATACCCGGAGATATGGTACTGGTTCCTGCTGCAAAGATTTCATATCAGCCATCTTCAAATGATGATTTTATACCATATCCATCAAGGGATGGAAGGCTGGTTGAAGTAGATTCTTTTCTTATTGACAGGTATCCCGTTACCAATGAGGATTATTACAGGTTTATCCTTGAGTCCGGTTATTCACCCCGTGACACGGTTAATTATCTTAAGCACTGGGATAATGGTATTTACCAGCAGGGTAAAGAAAAATATCCTGTTGTAAATATTAGCCTTGAAGATGCGCGTGCCTATGCAGCATGGGCCGGTAAAAGATTACCCACAGAGTTGGAATGGCAGCTTGCAGCTCAGGGTACTGACGGGCGTAGTTGGCCCTGGGGTAATGAATTTCACGGTACCAAATGTAACAACTCCTTCGACAGGTCTACACCCGTTGATGCTTTCCGTAAAGGTCAAAGCCCATGGGGCGCAATGGATATGGTTGGTAATGTGTGGCAGCTTACCGGTGATGTATATGATAACGGTTCATATTACTTTGTTATAATCAGGGGAGGGAGTTATTACAAGCCGGAATCCAGCTGGTGGTATATCCAGGGTGGACCACAGCCACTGGATAAGACCCAGATGCTTCTGCTTGTGTCGCCCGGTTTTGACCGCAGTTCTACGGTTGGCTTTCGGTGTGTTAAAGACCTGTGATGGCTATAACTGCCTGACCCCGTCCATAATAAGCGGCAGGTAAAAGTCTGCTTTCAGACCTGTAGCCTTTGAATAGGCATTTTCAAGCTGTTTTGTAAATTCTGCTGTCTTATCTTCCTTAACAATGCTTACAGTACATCCACCAAAGCCGGCCCCGGTCATCCTGCTGCCGATAAGCCCATCAATCTCCCTGGCTTCATAGACAAGAGCATCCAGTTCCCTTCCTGTTACCTCATAGTCATTTTTCAGGGAGTCATGCGATTCGTTCATCAGTTTTCCGAACTCTTCAATATCACCCATATGCAGGACCCTGACGGCTTTAAGAACCCTGTTGTTTTCAGTGACAACATGCCGGGCTCTCCTGAGTATAGTTTCATCAGGTATTAGTTTTTCAAGCAGGTCAATATCTTTTATACCCAGCTGGCTGAGATTTGCTATATCAAGCTCTTTTCTCAGGTACTTAAGTGCTTCTTCACACTCTTGTCTCCTTTCATTATACTTGGAATCTGTTAACCCTCTCCGTTTATTGGTATTGCTGATTATTAACCGGTAGCCCTTCAATTCAAGGGGCACAGATTCATAATTAAGAGTTTCACAATTCAGGAAGACCGCGCTGTCTTCCTGTCCCATTCCTACCGCAAACTGATCCATTATGCCACAGTTCATGCCAACGAAACTGTTTTCGGCATGCTGGCTGAGCTTTACCAGTTCCAGGATTGATAGACCCGCTGAAAAAAGATTGTTAAGGGCAAAAGCAGTTACCATCTCTATTGATGCAGATGATGAGAGCCCGGCACCATTGGGTATATTACCGTAGAAAAGCATATCCATGCCTGTAAGTTCCGCTTTCCTGTCAATGAATTCGCTGATGACCCCGAGCGGATAATTAACCCATTCACCATTCTTATTCTTTTCAAATTTATCCAGCTTATATGATCCGCTGAACTCAAAATTCAGGGTGTGCAGCAATATCCTGTCATCACTTCTTTTTCTTATTACCAGGTAAGTGCCGTAATTAAGGGCACAGGGAAGTACATAGCCATTGTTGTAGTCTGTATGCTCACCAATGAGGTTAACTCTGCCGGGGCTGAAAAAAACAAAAGGGTCTTCGACCCTTCTGTTGTATATATTAAAAAAATCCTCCTTTAGTTTTTGTATATCCATTTTAGACTTTGATCTTTTTTTCTATGTCTGATATCTGGTTTCTGAAATGTTTGTCTGTATCAATAAGATTATTTACTGTTTTGCAGGCATGGAGTACAGTTGCATGGTCTTTACCTCCTATCTGTGACCCGATACTTGCCAGTGAGGATTTTGTCAGGCTCTTGCTGAAAAACATGGATACCTGGCGGGCCTGTACAATCTCTCTCTTCCTTGTCTTACTCTGCATGAGGTCAATGGGTATCCTGTAATAATCACAGACTATCTTCTGTATATAATCAATAGTGATCTCCCTGGTAGAATGCTTAACAAGTTTGTCAATCATTTGCCTTGCCAGCTCAAGAGTTATCTCTTTACGGTTGAGCGTTGATTGGGCATACAGAGAAATAAGAACAGCCTCAAGCTCACGTATATTATTTGTAATATTAGCAGCAAGGTATTCAAATATTTCCTCGTCAAGTTCAATGCCATCATTATATGCCTTGCGTTTCAGTATGGCAAGCCTTGTTTCATAATCAGGCTTCTGCAGATCGGCCAGTAAACCCCATTTAAACCTGGAAAGAAGCCTCTGCTCCATACCCTGTAACTCTACCGGCGGTCTGTCGCAGGTTAGTATTAATTGTTTACCACTCTGGTGGAGATGGTTGAAAATATGAAAGAAAGTATCCTGGGTCTTCTCTTTACCTGCAAATTCATGAACATCATCAAGAATAAGTACATCTATCATCTGGTAAAAATGAAGAAAATCATTCCTGTTATTGTTTCTTATTGACTCAACAAACTGTGTCTGGAACTTATTTGCATTTACATAAAGTACAACCTTGTCAGGAAAATCTTCCTTTACCTGTATCCCTATAGCCTGTGCGAGATGAGTTTTTCCAAGACCCGAATCACCATAAATCATCAGTGGATTGAAGGCTGTGCCTCCGGGATTACTGCCAACTGCTACACCGGCTGACCTGGCAAGCCTGTTACAGTCGCCTTCAATAAAATTCTGAAATGAATAATCAGGATTGAGCCTGGGATCAAAATGTACTTTTTTAATCCCGGGAATAACAAATGGATTCTTTATGGAGGTTTGTGCTGCTTCATACGGAACTGAGACAGGTTTATTTTTCAGTTCTGTCTTATTGCTGGAAGGATACCTGACAGTATAAGGCTTTCCGTTGCTTAACTGGGTGTTCTCCATCACAACATTATATTCTAGCTTTGCATCCGTCCCGAGCTCCCTTCTTAAGGTTTTTCTCAGTACATCTATGTACTGTTCTTCCAGGTACTCATAGAAAAACGGACTGGGCACCTGGATGGTAAGAACACTATTCTTCAGCTTCAATGGAACTATTGGCTCAAACCATGTTTTATAGCTAATGGACGGGATAATATCTTTGATTATCCGGAGACAACTATTCCATACCTCATGATGTGATTTATTCATGTAGATTAGTGGTTAATAATTTTTGTACAGTTAATACAGGTTAAAATCAGTAGCAATATTTGCAAAAAAAAAAGTGAAAAAAAAAATTTTTTTCGCTTGACTTTTACAAATAAATTCTATGGTATTAGCATTCAATTAATTAATGTTGAAAAAAATATTAAATGCAACTAATGCATTGATGATCAGGGATATACGATGTTGATAAATATTTCCTGGTTCTTAAGCGCCCATTTTATGGGAGAAAATTTATTCATTTTTTTTCCTTCTGAACAAGGAGAAATTAACATAGCGTCCCGGATTTGTTTTCATATCCTCCAGAAGGATGTTTAATTGTTCAAGACTGCGTGTTAAATTATTATACAATGAGTCATCATTCAGGAGTAAACCGGCACTTCCTTCAGCATCATTTATCTTATTAAGTATATCTTTTGTTCCGTCAAGTGCATCATTTAAGTTTTTGACAGAAGAACCGAGGTCATTTCCTGCCAGTTCTTTTGAAATCTTTGATACATTCTTAATGGTACTGTCCATATTTGAGCTGTTATTATTCAGGACTGCAGTGAATACTTCAATATTTGTTATAAGGTCTTCAATTTCTTTACCTGATTTTTCAAGCAGATTATCGAGGTTTTTGCTTGTATTGTTCAGGTTTGACGCGCTTTCCTTCAGATCTGAGCTGAACTCACTGTTCAGTAAAGGCTTCATGCCGTCAAGCAGGGTGTCGATGTCTGATATTACCCTGTCAGCCCTGGCAATCAGAGGAGAAAGATCATTACTCAGATTGTTAATTAGTCCCTTATCCAGGAATGAGACCAGCGTATCGCCATCCCGGTGGTATTTATCACTTTGTCCCATCTTAAGGGATATTTTCATACCTGCCAGTACTGTTTCAGGTTTTATTTCGGCTACTGTTCCCAGTGGCAGCTCGTAGTTTTTGTTAATGCCAATGGATACAAGCAGTCTGCCTGTCCCATCATTAATATAATCTATATCCCGTACTATGCCTGCTTTGTAGCCGCTTATTTGAACCGGGCTTGATTCTGCAAGACCTCCTATATCATTATAAATTGCGTAGTACCTGTTATTGCTGTTAAATAGGTTATTTCCCTTCAAAAAGCTGAAAAGCCATATAAAGACAACAATAGTGATTATACCGATAGAGCCAGCAATGAATTCCCTGGAGATATTTTTCATAATTTGATATTATTTGCCTGTTTGTTCTATAGCTTCCTGGAGAGGCATTATTTTATTATTTTTTACGGCAATAACAAATGCATCGGGAAATTTATCATTCAATTCCGTCCTTCTGTCTGCTGCATCGTCATATGTTTTGAATTTTCCCGTGGCATATTTATAATATTTACCGGATACCAGTTCGGTGATATCACCACAATCACTGAATTTAGCAGGGAGGTTCTCAATTTTTGAAGAAGACGTTGCCAGCTGAACCATATACCAGATATTATCATCATCATCAGCATTATCTTCCATGCTTGTACTGAAATCACTTTTTTGATCAATAGATTTCTTATAATCACGGAAAGCCCTGAATATTGCCGATGCAATATAATCCTGTCCCTTTTCTGACATAAGGAAGCGTTCTTCCCTTGAGTTAGTCAGGAATCCAGCTTCAACCAGTACACTTGGCATTGTTGTTTGCCACAGTACTATTAGTCCGGCCTGTTTGACCCCGCGGTCAATTCTTCCCACTCTATCCCTGAACTGGTCCTGGATGAAATTCGCAAAATAGAGACTTTGTTCAAGGTAGATGTTCTGCATCAGTGAAAAAATAATGAATGACTCTGAAGAATTGGGATCATATCCCTGGTAGCGTGTTGTATAGTCTTCTTCAAGGGTTATGACAGAGTTTTCTTTCATAGCCACCTCAAGGTTTCCCTTGTCCTTGTGAAGGCCCATCACAAAAGTTTCTGAGCCTATAATTCGTTTATCGCGGAATCCGTTACAATGAATGGAAATGAAAAGGTCAGCTTCTGCCTTATTGGCTATCTCAGCTCTTTTGTACAATTCTACAAATTCATCTTTATCCCTCGTATAAATAACTTTTACACCATCGAGAAGTTCATTTATATATTTACCGGTTTGAAGAGCTATTGCCAGTGTAATATCCTTTTCCCTGCTCCTGCTTCCCCGTGCACCGGGGTCCTTCCCTCCGTGACCTGCATCTAATACAACTATCCATTCTCTTGGAGGGGGATCGTCAGGAAATGAATAAAGGGGCATACTGATTAATAAACTGCTTACTAATGCTGCAAAAGATGCCATCCTGAATATGGTACAATGTTTGTAATTTTTATTTTTACACCTCATGCTATAAAGATGATTTTAGTTAGTTTTACCCCGTTTTTAACAACAATACAAAAATAGTACTAAACTAATATACTATTTCAGCAAAAAATATACATATTATCCTCATTGCCACTTTTTTTTCAACATTTTTACAGGCACAGGAGGTCAGGGTAGTTCCGGATTCAATAATTGCAGCCGGGGACACGATTACCTTGCCGCCAGATTATACAGACACATTTCGGCAGGACACCCTGGGCACCGATACACTGTCACCTGATACCACATTGAGCATGAAGCTACGGGTTTCAGTGGATGCTGTTGATATGCCAATAGTCTACAGTGCTGTTGACAGCCAGTATATTGATATGAAAGAGCAAAAGGTTTACCTGGTAAATAAGTCATCTGCTGAATACGGGGATATCAGCCTGGAGTCTTATTATATGATACTTGACCTGAAGACAAGTGAGGTATACGCCCGTGGCAGGCGTGATTCCACGGGAAAACTTGTTGAAAGACCCCGGTTTAAAGATGGGGATGAAGAGTTTGAAGCAGATGAGCTGACATATAATTTTAAAACCAAAAGAGCTATTATCAGGAATATTGTTACCAAGGAGGAAGAAGGGTTTTTACACAGCGATATAACAAAAAGGCATAAAGACGGTGCTCTGCATGTCAGGGGAAGTAAATATACAACCTGTGATGCCGACCAGCCTCACTTCTATGTCAGTCTGCCACGGGCAAAGGTAATACCCAATGAAAAGATAGTTTCAGGTCCGGCATACCTTGTCCTGGAGGACATTCCTCTTCCACTGATACTGCCTTTCGGTTATTTCCCGGTTCAGAAAGAATATGCCTCAGGCATATTAATACCAAAGTATGGTGAAGAGAATAACAGGGGTTATTTTTTAAAAGATCTGGGTTACTATTTTGCGATTAATGATTATTTCGATCTCAAGTTTACCGGAGATATTTATACAAATGGTACATGGCGGCTTACGGCAGGTACTAATTATCGTAAAAGATATAAATATAATGGCAATTTCAGTTTTAATTATGCTAACAATGTAAATGGATACAAGGGACTCGAGAACTATTCGAAGAGCAGTAATTATTCAGTCAGATGGTCTCATTCGCAGGACAGCAAAGCCAAGCCGGGAACAAGATTTTCAGCCAGCGTAAACCTGAGTTCTGCCGGTTTTGACCGGGAAAACAGTTATAATGTCAATGACCATGTAAATACAACCAAGCAGTCCAGTGTGAGTTATTCCAAAAGATGGGCCGGCTCTCCATTTAACTTCTCTGCCAGCCTGAACCATAGTCAGAACTCGTCATCGGGTACTGTAAGCCTTAATTTACCCAAGATGAATTTAAGTATGTCCCGGATATATCCGCTGAAGAATTTAGATACCGGCGGAACTACGAAATGGTGGCAGGAACTGCAACTCCAGTACAGCGCCAGCCTTGATAATAGGATTAATACCACGGACGAGAAAATGTTCTCAGCTGAGATGTTCGAGGACATGCGTAATGGTTTTCAGCACGAGATTCCCGTGAGCATACCTATCAGACCCTTCAATAACTTTTCCATATCACCTACACTCCGGTACTCCGGTGTTATGTTTACTGAACGAACAAACAAGACCTGGGATCCGGATTATATTGACCCCGCAACAGGAGATACAACAAGTAAGGTGATAACTGAAACGGAGCAGGGCTTGTTTTATGGTCACGCAATCAATCCTTCTATAAGTGCAAGTTACAGTCCGCAGATCTTTGGTATGTTCCAGTTTACCAATCCAGAGTCAAGGCTTATAGCTGTAAGACATGTAATAAAGCCATCAGTTTCTTTTTCCTTTGTTCCCGCCCTTGAAGGCCTTTCGTCAGATATGTACAGGGAAGTACAGAGTGATGCCTCCGGTACAATGAGTGAATACTCGATTTATGAGAATGGTATATACCGTCCGCCCGCTCTTTCCAGGAAAAGTGGAAACCTGAATTTCTCGCTTGCAAATATTATCGAGGCTAAGGTAAAGCCTAAGAATGATACTACGGGAGCAGAAAAGAAAGTGAAGATAATTGACAACCTGAGTATGAATTCTTCATATAACCTGTTTGCAGATTCTTTAAACTGGAGCCCGGTATCCATGGTACTTCGGACCAGGCTTTTTGAAGAGCTGAGCCTGTCAGCAAGAGGAAATTTTGATGTGTATGCAACGGACTCACTTTTCAGGCGAATCAATACAAGTGAATGGGCAGTAAACAGGAAACCCTTAAGGATGACTAATTTTAATCTCAGTATGAATTTTGAACTTAATGATCTGATTAAGTCATTCTTCGGAGAAAATAAGCAGAAGGACAAATCAGGTTCTTCAGGAACAAGTCCGGTGGTTACAGGGGGGCAGAGTGAGGCAGGACCGGGTGGCATGCCTGATTCCGGTAGCCCGCAGGGTAGTGGTTCTGATAGTGATAATGGAGGCAGATACGATGAGTACGGCTACGTGAACTTCAATGTACCATGGACAATGCGTGTGGCTTATAACTTTTATTACACCAAAACAAGAGATGAATCGGTTATTAATCAGAATGTTACAATGAGCGGTAACCTGACACTCACAAAGAACTTTGCGATTACTTACTCATCCGGTTATGACTTCAGGAGCAAGGATATTACAATGACCAGGATAGGGATCAGGCGCGACCTTCATTGCTGGGAGATGAGCTTTAACTGGATACCAACAGGTTACCTGAAAAGCTGGGATTTTACCATACGTGTGAAAGCCAGCGTGCTGCAGGACCTGAAATATGAGCGGCGCAAAGACTATCACGATAATTATTAACAAAAAAGGCTGCCTCTCGATGAGACAGCCCTCCTGGTTAACTTAGATATATTTACTCAGCTATTATCTCGAAATCAATTTCAGCTTTTACTTCTTTGTGAAGCTTAACCGTAGCCTTGTATTTGCCTACTTCTTTTACCTGGTCTCCTTCAATGCTAATATGTTTTCTGTCAATATCGAAACCTTCTTTCCTGAGTGCTTCAGCTATCTGGATTGTGTTAACAGAGCCGAATATCTTGCCTGAAGAACTTGTCTTGGCACCGATTTTAATATTAACATCAGCAAGTTTGGAGGCAATCTCTTCAGCCTCATTTTTTATCTTCTCTTCTTTATGAGCTCTCTGGCGCTTATTTTCCTCGTGTATCTTTTTTGCAGATTCCGTGGCAATTATGGCCTGCTCTTTTGGTATCAGGTAATTACGGGCATAACCGTCTTTAACAGTTATAATATCTCCTTTGTAACCTAAACCGTCAATGTCTTGTTTTAATATAATTTCCATTTTTATTCCTCCTCAATTTATTTTAGCAGATCAGTAACGTATGGAAGAAGCGCAAGGTGACGAGCTCTCTTTATCGACTTTGCAACTTTTCTCTGGTACTTAAGTGATGTACCTGTAATACGCCTGGGAAGTATTTTCCCCTGCTCATTGAGAAATTTCTTCAAAAACTCGGGATCTTTGTAATCAACATACTTGATCCTGTTCTTCTTAAAACGACAATACTTCTTCTTCTTGATTTCTACCGTCGGTGGCGTTAGATATCTGATTTCTGATTCATTCTGTGCCATAATTTATTCCTCCGTAACTTTTTCTGATTGCTTCTGCCTTCTTTTTTTCTCGGCATACTTTACTGCATATTTGTCCATTTTAAAGGTCAGGAACCTGATTATACGTTCATCCCTTCTGTACTGGATCTCAAGCTTTTCAACCAGTTCGCCTGGGGCTTTGAATTCTATAAGATAATAGAACCCGGTTGATTTCTTCTGGATGGGGTAGGCCAGTTTCTTTAAACCCCAGTTCTCTTCGTGAACAATCTCACCCGTATTCTCGGTGATTACGTTCTTGAACTTTTGTACCGCTTCCTTCATCTGGGCCTCAGACAAAACGGGAGTTGCAATGAAAACGGTTTCATAATGATTCAACATAGTTTAATAATTTAATTTATTACAAAAATCGGGCTGCAAAAATATGTTTTTTTCTCAATATTCCCAACTAATGTGCTGGTATATTTAATAATAAATACTGAGGAGGCATATCAATAATTGTTATATTTGTGAATGACAAGAAAGGGATTATTAAAGTAACCAGAATGGAGAATTTTATTGTATCTGCAAGAAAATACAGACCTGACAGGTTTGATACGGTGGTTGGTCAGGAGTCTATAACATCAACACTGAAGAATGCAATAAGCACTAACCATCTTGCCCAGGCTTACCTTTTCTGTGGCCCCAGGGGAGTAGGGAAAACAACCTGTGCCAGAATACTTGCGAAAACAATTAATTGCCAGGATCTGACCGATGATACAGAAGCCTGCGGGGTTTGTGAGTCGTGCAAGGCTTTTGACAGCTCCCGTTCATATAATATTCATGAACTGGATGCAGCTTCCAATAATAAGGTGGATGATATAAGAACCCTTACTGACCAGGTGAAAATTCCTCCCCAGGTAGGCCGGTATTCGGTATATATAATTGATGAGGTACACATGTTGAGTACTTCTGCTTTTAATGCCTTCCTGAAAACCCTGGAAGAACCGCCCCCTCATGCGGTGTTCATCCTTGCCACCACTGAAAAACAGAAAATTATTCCCACTATTCTCAGCCGTTGTCAGATTTTCGATTTTCAGAGAATTACAATTGATGATATAGTAAGGAGACTGGAATATGTTTCAGAAGAGGAAAATATAGAAGCTGAACAGGAAGCCTTACAGGTGATAGCACAAAAATCTGACGGAGCAATGAGGGATGCTCTGTCAATACTCGACCAGATTGTTAGTTATACAGGAAAAAAAATTACCTATGCTGATGTTATAGAAAACCTTAATGTACTGGATCATGAATATTATCTGCAGGCAACTGATGCATTTCTTAAGGGCGATGTGTCCAGTATACTGCTGCTTTTTAATGATATCCTGCAGAAAGGTTTTGACGGGCATAATTTTATCTCAGGACTGAGCAGCCATTTTCGTAATCTTCTTGTATGTAAAGACGAAGAAACCATCAAGCTTGTTGAGGCAGGATCAGCGATAAGAGAGAAATACAGGGAACAGACCCTTCGCTGTCCATTGAAATTCCTTTATAACGGGCTCGAGGTATTATGCTATGCTGATATTAATTATAAAACAAGCCTTAACCAGAAACTTCATGTCGAGATTGCCCTTATCAGGCTTGCAAAGCTTAATATGGATACCGGGAAATCCAGTGAAACAGGCGGGGAGGAAAAACCGCATAATTCAAAACTTGCTGAAAAAGAAAAACCACAGGAACGTATAAAAACAGGTGTTTCAGCAGAAAAGAAGGAGAAACCGAAAACAGACAATACAGGATCTTCCCTAAAATCATTCTCAATTAAGGATAAACTTAAGGAAAACGGGAAAAAAGAGGATGAAAAGAAAGAGCTTAATCCCGGGAACACCCGGGATGCAGTAAATGAGGCTGAGGTTAATATGGATTTTGATGAAGATGACCTGACAACAGCATGGAATAGTTTTGGTGATACCTTGAAAGATTCCAGCCCTAGAATGTCCAGCATCATTAAGGCAATGAAACCGGTTATTGAAGATAATACAGGTATTGTTCTCAACCTCAATAACCAGGCTCAAAAGGATTATTTTGACCAGAAATACAAGTCTGCTGTACTAAAACATTTAAAGAATAATCTGAAAAACAATAAAATAAGTTTCAGAACCGAGGTTGTTGAGAATAATAAAGAATCATCCACTCCTTACACAGATGATGAAAAATTCAAATACATGGCCAAAAAGAATCCTTCTTTAAATGACATGAAAAACCAGCTCGGACTGGAATATGAATAGACCAGGTGAAAACTATCTCTGATGAAATATTGAATTTCCTGCTTGATAATTCTGAATCAATGATCAGTATTATCAATGACAGGCTTGAATATGAGCATGTAAATGAGGCTTTCTGCCGCAATTTAAAGACTGATAAAAGCGAAATGGTTGGAAAATCTCCTTCCAGACTATGGGGAGACGAAACCTACAGGGACAAGATAAAGGATAATATAAGAAGGAGTCTTAACGGTGAGGAAGTGCAATACAGGGCATATTTTGATATTTCAGGCGAGGGAGGAAGGTTTTATGAAGTGACATACCGCCCTTTCAGAAGCGACAGGAAAAAAGTGAATTTTGCGGTAGTCGAAACAAGGGATGTCAGCAGTGAAATTGATGACAGGTTGGAGGATGCCGGTAAGGAAGAGAAATATCTCTTCATGGAAAAATTTCTGCCTTTTGGTATTTTTTCCTGTGATCGTGATAGTGTGGTTATTGATGCAAACCACGCGTTTTATAATATTACTGAGCTTGAGAGTGGTAAAAGTAACAGATTGAGTGATTTGTTTTCCGTGGACCAGCGTTTTATATCATTTATCAATAGTGCTAAACATGGTGAAGCAGGAACTTTTGGACAGCTGCAGATGAAAACAGGCAAGGACCAGGAATTATTTACCAGGATCAGTTGTTATATCCGCAAGAGTGATGACGGTGAGGTTATTGTTGATGGAATACTGGAAGACACTACCCGTGAGGTTATTATGGAAAGGCGGCTTTACCAGTCGCACCGACTGGAAACACTGGGTACCCTGGCTGGTGGTGTGGCACATGATTTTAATACCATCCTGACAACTATTTCAGGTTATTCGGATATGGCCCTTAGCGAAGTTGAGATAAACTCTTCAGTTTATAAATATATCATGAGACTTAAGTCTGCTGTTGATAAGGCTGAAAATATCATTAACCAGATGTTGGTCTTCAGCAAACGATTTGACCAGCAATTAGTAGACCTTGAAATAGAAGATGTTTTGTCTGAAGCGGTAGATTTTTTAAGTTCATCAATACCGGAGAATATTAATCTTGAAGCTGATATAAAACCTGTAAACCGGTCCGTAAATGCTGATCCCACGCAGTTATTCAGGGTGTTTTTAAATATTATGACAAACGCACTGCATGCAATGAAAGACCAGGGAGGCACTCTCAGTGTGTGCTGTAAAAAATCTGTAATCGATAACAGGGAATTTGCAGATGTAGTTATCGGGGATACAGGAAGCGGCATTGACATTTCAATTATTGACAGGATATTTGAGCCTTTTTTTACCACCAAAGATGTTGATAAGGGAACAGGCATGGGGCTGGCGGTTGCTCATGGAATTATTACCGGTATAGGAGGAGAAATTGATGTCGCCAGTGCACCGGGGAAAGGATCCGTGTTTACGGTAAGAATACCCTTACAGCATAAAAACAACGACACTTCCTCTGCCGGTCCTCAAAAAAACAAGAACATCCTTTTTGTTCACTCTAATATGCATCTCTCGAGAACATTATCACAGGCTCTTGAAAAAATGGGCTATTCAGTTTCTTTATTGTCTTCGCAGACTGATATTGAAAGTATATTGAAAAGCAAACCGGGTGAATATGATATTCTGTTTATTTCGATTGATTTTGTGAATGAAGAAATTTCCAGGCACCTCACTGAACCGGGCACCAGAGACCGGGATTTAAATGTTGTACTTATACTGCCAGTGGAAGGAAACGGGGATAATGACAGGTTAATTTATTTTAAAAAGTCTGGATTCAATATAATCAGGGAACCCCTTAATCTGAGGGATATAATTAAAATTATTTAAAATGGCTGGTATTTTACTTGTTGAAGATAACGAAGATTTACGCGCAATGCTTAAAGAATCATTGGAAAAGAGAAGACACAAAATTACTGAGGCTTCCAATGGCAGGGAAGCACTTAACAAGTTTAAATCAGGTGTAACCGACCTTGTTATAACAGATCTGCTGATGCCGGAACAGGACGGGATAGGGCTTATTATGGAGTTACGAAAGATTAAACCCGAGATTAAACTCGTTGCAATATCGGGTGGAGGAAAGGTAGGTCCTTCCAATTACCTGGATGTGGCCATGACATTGGGGGCGGATGCAGTCTTTCCGAAACCTTTTAACCTCTATGATTTTATTGAGGAAATAGAAAACCTTGTAGATGTGTGATACTATTCTATTTTGAATTGACTACACTGAACCATTGTTCTAATGTGTTGTTATAACAGTTATAACGTAATATTAACCAAAAAACAATTAAGAAAAATGCTTAAAAAATCTATTGAAGATTTACTGAACAGACAGATTGAAAGAGAGGGCTATAGTTCTATATTGTATCTTTCTATGGCATCATGGGCCGAGACCGAAGGCTACAATGGTGTTGCAGACTGGCTTTTTGCCCAGGCAGAAGAAGAAAAAGAACATATGCTCAAGATCATCAGGTATGTCAATGAAAGGGATGGTAAAGCTGTCATTCCCTCCTTCGATAAACCACCGGTCGATTTTGATGGTCTCAAGGTAATGTTTGACCAGGTGCTTGAACATGAAAAATATGTCAGTAATAGTATAAACGAAATAGTAGAACAAACTGTTAAAGAAAATGATTTTGCTACACATAATTGGTTGCAATGGTTTGTTTCAGAGCAGGTTCAGGAAGAAAGTTCTGCTCAGGAAATCATTGACAAGCTGAAGCTTGTTGGCGATCATAATCTATATATGTTCGACAGGGACATTATGTCCATGAGAGCAGAAGGAGGCGAATAAATATCTGAACCGCCTTTTTGTTGTTACTGAACTGTGGTAGCGCGGAGTAGCCACTGAACAGGTGACTGGTTGAAAACATAAACGATCAAAATATCGAATGGTGAAGATAAAGTCATTCGATATTTTTTTATAAAATTTCTTTTTCACCCCTCCATCTCTTCATTCTTTTTTATTATCCGGAAAAACAAGTTAATTTTGTTCCTTGCATTGACCATGAACAGTATTGGTTTATGGTATAAACAGAGAAAAGAATATCAGACAATATGAATGTGCTAAATAAGATACTGGGTGTTTTCCTTGGCAACAAATATGAAAGGGATATAAAGGAAATATCACCTTATGTTGCAAAGATAAAAGGCGAGTTTGATAAATTGCAGGAACTGGATAATGATAGTCTCCGGCAAAGGACCCTTGAACTTAAGGAAAGGATTCATGCAGAAATAAGTGAGGAAGAGAATCAGATAGAGGAATTAAAGCAAAAGGCAGCTGCAGAAGAGGATGTAATAGCCAAAGAAGAGCTTTTTGACAGGGTGGACCAGGTGGAAGAGCAAATAGATGAAAAGCTAAAGGTTTTCCTTGACAGTATTCTTGATGAAACATTTGCCATAGTTAAAGAAACTGCCAGGCGTTTTAAAGAGAATGAAGAACTTGAAGTCACCGCCACCGATTTTGACAGAGACCTGGCAGCTGAAAGAGACAGTATAGCTATTAAGAAGGATAAGGCTTACTGGAAGAACAGCTGGATAGCCGGTGGAACCGAGATTACCTGGGATATGGTTCATTATGACGTACAGCTGATCGGTGGTGTGGCATTACACAGGGGTAAAATTGCCGAAATGGCTACAGGAGAAGGTAAAACACTGGTAGCTACACTGCCTGTGTTTCTGAATGCACTTACCGGCAGGGGAGTACACCTGGTGACGGTCAATGATTATCTTGCGAGAAGGGATGCTGAGTGGATGGGGCCAATTTATGAGTTTCACGGGCTCACCGTTGATTGTATAGATAAACATGAACCAAACTCAGCCGCGAGGCGGAAGGCATACCTGGCAGATATTACATTTGGTACCAATAATGAATTCGGGTTTGATTACCTGAGGGATAACATGGCCATTAACAAGGAAGACCTTGTTCAGCGTAAGCATAATTATTCAATAGTTGACGAGGTAGACTCGGTATTGATTGATGATGCACGTACCCCGCTTATTATTTCAGGTCCTACAGCTAAAAGCGACACTCAACAATTTGATGAGCTCAAACCAAGAGTTGAAAAACTGGTACATGCACAGAAGCAGCTGGTTACACAGGTATTGGCTGATGCAAAACGATTAATAAAGGAAGGAAATACTGATGAAGGAGGGCTATTTCTGCTGAGAGCATTTAAGGGCCTTCCCAAGAACAGTGCACTGATTAAGTACCTGAGTGAGGAAGGCATGAAAACTCTGCTGCTGAAGACGGAGAATTTCTATATGCAGAATAACAGCAAGGAAATGCCCAAGGTCACAGATGCCCTTTATTTTATTATTGACGAAAAGAATAACTCGATTGAGCTTACAGAAAAAGGTATTGACCTTATATCAACGTCAACCGAAGATGCAGGCTTCTTTGTATTGCCGGATGTTGGTAATGAAATAGCTGAAATAGAGAAGTCGGAATTAAAAGATGATGAAAAGTTAAAAGCAAAAGATGAACTTCTTCAGGACTTTTCTGTAAAATCAGAACGGGTTCATACCATGAACCAGCTTCTGAAGGCTTATACACTTTTTGAGAAAGATATTGAATATGTTGTAATAGACAATAAGGTTAAGATCGTTGACGAGCAGACAGGCAGGATAATGGAAGGCAGGCGTTACTCGGACGGACTGCACCAGGCTATTGAGGCTAAAGAACGGGTTAAGGTAGAGGGAGCCACGCAGACTTTTGCAACCGTAACCCTGCAGAATTATTTCAGGATGTATCGCAAACTCGCCGGTATGACCGGTACTGCAGAGACAGAAGCAGGAGAATTCTGGGATATCTATAAGCTTGACGTGGTCGTAATACCTACCAATGAGCCTATTATAAGGGATGATATGGATGATATGGTCTACAAGACCAGGAAGGAGAAATTTAATGCAGTAATTGATGACATCCTTAACCTAAACAGTAAAAAGCGACCTGTACTTGTGGGTACAACCTCGGTTGAGATTTCCGAGTTACTCAGCAGGATGCTTAATATGAAAGGAATAAAGCATAATGTCCTTAATGCTAAACTCCATGCCAGGGAAGCTGATATTGTTGCTGAGGCCGGTAAAGAAGGTGGTGTGACAATAGCTACAAACATGGCAGGCCGGGGTACTGATATCAAACTGACACCCGGTGTGAGGAAAGCAGGCGGGCTGGCAATAATAGGTACTGAAAGACATGAGTCCAGACGCGTCGACAGGCAATTAAGGGGAAGGGCAGGCCGCCAGGGTGATCCGGGCTCTTCCCAGTTCTACGTTTCTCTTGAGGATGACCTGATGAGACTATTCGGATCAGAAAGGATTGCAGGTATAATGGACAGGCTGGGACTGAAAGAAGGTGAGATGATCCAGCACCAGATGATCTCCAAATCAATAGAAAGGGCACAGAAAAAAGTCGAGGAAAATAATTTTGGTATCCGCAAACGCCTGCTCGAATATGACGATGTTATGAACAGTCAGCGTGAGGTAATCTATAAAAGGCGCAGGCATGCCCTCCAGGGTTCCAGACTGAGTGTTGACATAGCAAACATGATGTATGATGTTTCTGAAAGCATAGTCAATACCTACCTCCCTGAAGCTGATTATGAAAACTTCAGCAATGACCTGCTGCGGTCCTTTTCCATGGAATCACCTGTTGATGAGAAGGAGTTCCTGAAGATCAATGCCACGGAGCTGATTGATATGCTTAACCGAAAGGTTATCGACAATTACAGCAGGAAGGTTGAAAAAATAGCAACAGAAGCATATCCCGTTATAAAAGACGTTTATGAAAAACAGTCGCATGTTTATGAAAATGTTGTGGTTCCAATATCTGACGGTACAAAGGTATACCAGGTAGTAACTCACCTTAAGTCTACTGTGGAATCAGATGGCAAAGAACTGGCGCGATCATATGAAAAAACTGTTGTGCTTGCTACAATTGATGAATTGTGGAAAGATCACCTGAGGGAAATGGATGAACTGAAGCAATCTGTTCAAAATGCAACCTATGAGCAAAAAGACCCGCTTCTGATATATAAGTTTGAGTCCTTTGACCTTTTTAAATCTATGATTGAAAGCGTTAATAAAAGCGTTGTTTCTACCCTGATGAAAGGACATATACCAAGTCCTGATCCCGACCAGGTAAGGGAAGCTGAAAGACGGAGAAGGACTGATATGAGCAGGTACAGGACTTCTAAAAGCGATTACTCTTCGTATAGTGATACTTCCGGTGGTGGAGCACAGGATAAGCCTCAGAAAGCTGAACCGGTCAGGGTGGAAAAGAAAGTAGGCAGAAATGATCCCTGTCCCTGCGGCAGCGGCAAGAAATACAAGCACTGCCACGGTAAAGTGGGAGCGACCTCACCTCAAGATCCCCAACAGCCTCAAAAGGGAACTTAAACAACAGTATCCTTAAGCCTAAGCTTTTCTATTATAGTGTTAATACTGTTGCTTGTTGATCTGGATACACCAGTTAAGGGTAACCTGAGGCTGTTATTGCACATGCCAAGGCTGTTTAGTGCCGATTTCACTCCGGCCGGGTTGCCATCAATAAATAAAAGCTTTATCAGTTCCTTGTATTTGTAGTGAATTTCCCTGGCTTTTTTATTCTTTGATTTCAATGCAAGGCTTACCATCTCTGACCATTCAGCAGGGAAGGCATTTCCCATAACTGATATAACCCCTGCACCTCCCAGTGCAATAAGGGGAAGTGTCAACAAATCATCACCGGAAATTACATCAAAACCTTCCGGTTTGCCGGCTATTATTTCCATTACCTGTTCCAGATCACCTGATGCTTCCTTTACACCTACAATATTGTTAAAAGACCATGCTAGCTCAAGGCATGTATCAGAGCTGATATTGCAGCTTGTACGTCCCGGGACATTATACAGGATTATAGGTACGGGACATGCCATTGCAATTTCCTTAAAATGAAGCATTATACCTTTTTGCCCGGGCTTATTATAATATGGTGCAACTGAAAGAATACCGTCAATCCCTTCAAAATCAGCTTCCCTGATATTATCTATTACCTGCTGGGTACTGTTGCCGCCTATTCCAAGCACTACAGGTATCCTGCCATTGTTTATTTCTTTTATGTAGGAAGTCACAGCATTTTTTTCCTGTGTATTTAATGTTACAGCCTCACTTGTTGTGCCCATAACAACCAGGTAGTTGCACCCACCCTCAATTATATGATTAGTTATTTTTTCAAGCGATTTAAAATCAACGCTTCCATCTGCTTTAAACGGAGTTACCATTGCAACTCCCATTCCTTCGAATTTTTTCATACTGAGAAATTATTTATTGTTTTCATGCACCTGTATTAATCATTTCAAGGTAATGCTTTGCCTGTTTCAGGTAGTATTCAGGATCATCACCCTCAGATATTTTGATTGTCATATCCATCTTATCACTGTAAGAAGACCTGTTGCAGCCAACTTTAAACTCTGCCCTGGAAAGTACGCTGATATACTCAACGGGGAAGTAGTTATTGGGGTTTATATCAATCAGAATCTCATAAGGGGTGTTAATAAATTCATTTATGTCATAGGATTGAGGTATATAAAAATAGTTTAGATCACTTCTTTTTACACAGGTAAGATAGCGGATTGCTGTATATTTGTCCGGCAGGACTTTTTCAGGGTAATAACATATAATATCAACCTGGATATTTTTTTTTAGCATCTCCTGGTAAAATTCTGTGATACCATCAAAATCAGATGTGTTACTTCCATCCCAGGCAATACCTATTTTATGTGAATTGCGAAGGTTGTTGAATTTTTTATTACGCCTGGTTTTTTTAAGTCTCTTTTTTAGTACTGACCTTCCTAATGCGACCCTGATACCTTTAAACATTTCCATTTTACAAACCTAATGTATTTTTGAGGGAAAATTTATTTGTATACTACTCTTTATTTAACATATCAAGAAATTCTTTTTCCCCGACCACCTCAATACCCAGTTTTTCAGCTTTCTGAAGCTTTGAGGGACCGGCACTTTCACCAGCCAGTAAAAAACTGGTGTTTGAGCTTACCGAAGATACATTCTTTCCGCCATATCTCTGAATAATTTCTTTATATTCTTCACGATTGTATTTTTCAAACACACCTGATATTACTATGCTTTTTCCTTCCAGTACATTTGAAACGGTATCCGTATCACTTCCTGCTTTCATGTTAATGCCTGCCTCTCTGAGGCTTTCTATTACCTGCCTGTTGTTAGGCGACTTAAAATAGTTAATTATGCTGCCGGCTATTTTTTCACCTATTTCAGGAATAGAAACAAGCCTGTCAAAAGAAGCCGTAGATAGCTCATCAATTGATTTAAACCGTGAGGCCAGGGTGCGGGCAACTGTCTCTCCAACATACCTGATGCCCAATGCATAAATTACCCTGTTGAATGCAGCTGATTTGGAATTTTCAATACCTGAAATAATGTTTTCAGCCGACTTATCGCCCATTCTTTCAAGTTTGATAATCGATTCTTTTTTAAGTTTATACAGGTCTGAAACATTATTTATTAGTCCTTCCCGGAACAGGAGATCCGTGGTTTCTCCTCCAAGGCCATCTATATCCATTGCTTTACGGCTTATAAAATGCTCAATCCTTCCTTTAATCTGTGGAGAGCACTTGTAAATATTAGGGCAATAATGATTTGCCTCACCGGGGAGTTTACGAAGCGCTGAATGGCATTCAGGGCAGTGGCTTATGAATTCTACTGGACTGGCATTCTTGCTTCGGTCTTTTAATTCAACACCTACAATCTTGGGTATGATCTCGCCTCCTTTTTCAATATATACTGTATCATTTATGTGAAGGTTCAGCAGTTCTATCTGTGCTTCATTATGCAGTGATGCACGTTTGACTGTTGTGCCGGCGAGTAATACCGGCTCAAGGTTTGCCACAGGAGTAACAGTACCGGTGCGCCCTACCTGGAAAGTGACCTTGAGCAGTTTTGTTACAGCCTGCTCTGCCTTGAATTTATATGCTATTGCCCAGCGGGGTGATTTAGAAGTGAATCCCAGCTTTTTCTGTTCATCAATTGAGTTAACTTTTATTACTACACCATCAATCTCATACGGTAAGTTTTTTCTTTCTGCCTCCCAGTAATTTATGTAAGCAATTACTTCTTCTATTCCCTGGCACAGTTTAATTTCAGCAGGAACCTTAAAACCCCATTTACGTGTAAGCTTAAGATTTTCATAATGAGTGTCAAAAGGAAGATCTTCACCGAGCAGGTAATAAAGAAGGCAGTCCAGAGGTCGGCCTGCTACTATTGAAGGGTCCTGCATTTTTATGGTTCCGGCAGCCGTATTCCTGGGGTTGGCAAATGGCTGTTCTCCGTTTTTTTCCAGCTCTTCATTTAACTTCCTGAAGCCGTCGAGGGGCAGGATAATTTCACCTCTTATAATAAATTCTCCGGGATAATCCCCCTGCCTGAGCTTAAGGGGTATGCTCCTGATGGTCCTGATATTGTTAGTAACTTCATCACCTACCTCGCCGTCGCCCCGGGTAACTGCTGATTCAAGAACTCCATCCCTGTAACTCAGGCTAATGGATGCACCGTCGTACTTTAATTCGCATACATATTCAGGTTCCCTGCCCACCAGCCTGCTCACCCTGTGGTGGAAATCCTTTATTTCTTCTTCACTGTAGGTATTCGCAAGCGATAGCATGGGGTACCTGTGCTTTACCTGTTTAAATTCCTTTGTAATATCGCTGCCTACCCTCCTTGTGGGTGAATCCGGTGTGCTCAGATCAGGGTATTTATCTTCCAGTTGTGTAAGTTCCTTTAAGAGGATATCATACCGGAAGTCAGATATTACCGGATCGTTAAGTACATAATAGCGATGATTGTGTTCATTTATTTCTTCTTTTAGTTTTTCTATTCTTTCTTTTGCAGCTCTTTCTTTCATTCGAAAAATAATTATTGGTAAATTATGCCCAGACGCCACTTACAGGTGAATCGCAAAACTTGCATCGTCCGTTAACAATATTGTTTGATAATATCCTGTACCCTCTTCTTTCTAAAAGTTTCCTGCCACATTTATCGCATATGGTATCCGATGCATGTGTCCCCGGGACATTACCTATATATACATGTTTAAGACCTTCCTGCCTTGCAATGTCCCAGGCCCTGTTTATGACATCCACGGGGGTAGGAGGAAGCTGTTCCAGTTTATACATGGGTTGAAACCTGCTGAAATGAAGAGGTGTATCAGAGAATCCATTGCTGACCAACCACTTGCACATGTCCTTTATTTCATCAGTATTATCTGTCCATTCCGGTACCATAAGATTGGTTATCTCAAGCCAGACACCGTTGTTTTTCAGTGTTTTAATGGTGTTGAGCACAGGCTCCAGTTTTCCTCCTGTCAGTTTAAGGTAGGTTTTGTCGCTGAATGATTTCAGGTCAATATTTGCAGCATCAATAACCTTACTTAGTTTTAGCAATGGATCTTTATTTATGTACCCGTTTGAAACCAGGATATTTTTTAACCCTCTTTCATGGGCAAGCGTGGCAGAGTCGAATACATACTCGTAAAAAGTTACGGGTTCGGAGTAGGTATATGATATCGACTTGCAATTATATTTCTCCGTATTTTCTACGACTGCATCAGGCATCAGGTCATAATTACGTGTATCACCCGGAGATTTCTGGGATATAGTCCAGTTCTGGCAATTCATACATGCCAGGTTACATCCGGCTGTTGCAATTGAAAAGGTAAGTGTTGAAGGCATGAAGTGATAGAGTGGCTTTTTTTCTACAGGATCAAGGTTTGCTGCACAGGGATTACCATAGGCCATTGTGTAAAGCCTGCCGTTTTTTACAATGCGATTCCTGCAGTCGCTTAATTCCCCCTCTTTAAGAACACATTCATTAGGGCAGATATTGCACATTATACCTTTGGCTGTTTCTTCCTGGAAAAGAGCAGGCCGGTAGTTTTTCGATCTGACCTGGGGCTGAGATAATCCTGTCAGCGATGCAGGGCATAATGAAATGCCACCGGCAGTAATTAAGCATCTTCTAACAAATTCGCGTTTCTTCATATATTATTCTCCTTACTTAAATACCTTTCCGGCAATTCTGCTGAGCTGACCTGTAATATATGAGGCAAAATTAATAAATGCAAGAATTAAAAATGTTGTTTTTATTCCGAAAAGAGGTACAAGAACTGAAGCTATAATCAAAAAACCCAGTGCTGCACCGCAAAGGTCTGCAAAATACACTGATGATATACTGAGGCTGTCCTTGCTCTCCAGTGTAGCGCTCCTGTAGTAAGAACCGGCTACTACTGCGGGTATGAAGACAATGAAAAGTGAAAGAGAGGTGGAAAGTAAAACATTTTCCATATTCAGTAGCGGTGAAGAAATAAAAGCATAGAATATTGCAGTCAGGCCCAGTACAGGAGCTGTGTATTGCAATGCTCTTTTGTTCCTGAATATATCGAAATAGCTTCCGCTTGCCAGTCCTGCCATTGTAATTGCAATTAATAAACCTGCCAGCTGGTATATATTGCCCGCAGTGGACTGAATGAGAATAAGTGCCATTATTTCTGTGCCTGCCAGGTTGAGAGAACTTGTAAACATCGTGCGGGATTTTCTGCGGCCTGCAAAAAAGGGTAGCAGTAATATTAATCCCGCTATAACAGGGAAAATCAACCTGCCATTGCCTGCTTTCAGCATCTGGTGTTTCTGGCTGTAAAAAACAACAACAGGCCTGTTGAGACTGTTTTTGCTGATTGTACTGTCTGTTAGTTCATTAACCTGCAGGGAATTATATTTTATAATGTCTTTACTAAGATAATACCTGTTTACATAGGAGTTTTCAATGCCTCTTTTGTCTGCTATTCCAGGTATATCGACGGACAAATCACCCGATGAGCAAATGAGATAAACTGATTCTCCCTTAATGGGAAGAATCTCTGTGAAGTCATTTTTCAGGGTATTATATACTGAAGACAGTACACCGGTTTGTTCTTTACTTAAATATGATGATGCTCCTCCGGCCCTGAGCATGAATATGCCCTTTTCAGTTAGTATTCTTTTAATATTTGAAAAGAATTCTGTACTGTAGAAGCGACTCGATACTATGTTTTCAGGTTCAGATAGCAGAGAAATAATAACATCATAGCTGCCGCCGGTTTTTTTAACAAAACTGTAAGCATCATCACTTATAACATTAATATCAGCTTCTGTAACTGTGTCTTTAATATCACTTGTCATGGCAAGCAGTTCGGGATCCCTTTCAAGGTATGTTATGCTTTTAATTGTCTTATACTTCCGGAGCTCGGGTAAATGATTATTCAGACCACCTGATATCAGTAATATATCAACCGGGTTTTCATGCTGTAGCATAGCATAATGGATGTTCTCTTCTCTTTGCTTAATATTTTGCTCATAAGAAATCAGGCGGTGGTTATAAAAAATACTCTCTTCACCGCCATAATTGCTTACTGCAATATTACCATATTGTGAATCCTTGCTCTTAGCTATCTTAACACTGTCAAGGATTATATTTCTTATGCCGGTATCCGGATCAGTAATCAATGCCGCTACCAGCATGAGCGAGGCAGCAACACTATAAATACCAAACCGTTGACGGCCGCTAAAAGCCCCCAGGATTATGATATACAACAATACTGAGGCTATAACTAACTGGTAATTATCAATAACAGACCCTGCCAGCAGGGTTATCAGTATGCCTGATATCATGCTTCCTGCAGTTTCTGTTGCGAAAGAGCTTCCTGCAGTTATTTTCCTGCTGGTGGCGGAAAAATATGATAGTTTCACGAAAAGAAAAGCAGAGATAGTACAAAAAGGCAGTAATGATATGGTGGTAATAAGCAATGTAATGTAATAACCCGGGATAACTCCTTCACCTGTTAATAAGCGGGACAGTAATATTAATATTGTAAATGATAAAACAGCAGAGAGTGGAAGGCCCCAGGCCAGTGCATTTAAATTGAAGTTTGAATTATTGCCAGCCAGTCGGGCTCCGGCAGCTGATATAATTATCCATACTGCAAAAACGGTTCCTGCGATTATTTCATACCCACCTGAAAGATTCAGTATCTCACGCAGGAATATTACCTGTATTGTCCCGCTCAGAAATCCCAGCATGATCATTAATAATCCGGGATTGCAGGGTAATTGATTATTTGATTTGACCTTTAGGGCTTCTTCATCCCTTCCCTGATCTTTTTTGAAAATGTTATAGTAGTATTGCAGGTGCCAGCTAAGATGTATCAGCGCAGTGAAAGACATTCCTGTACCGAATTCAACATGCCAGTTTAATAGTTTCTCAACTCCTTCAATATTCCATTTATAATTTGATTGAAGTGCGAGGAATATTCCTGCGCCTGCAGTAACAATAAAGGTTATTAACAGTATAATATTCCAGAATATCCTGTGCTTCCTGCGGCTTATAATGCCATACCTGCTGCCTGCCAGTGTCAGTAAATACAGTATAAGGGAAACAATACCTATTGTAACTACATGGTACATAAAGATTACTCCTCTTCAAAAATAAAGGCTTCGTAAATGTAGATATCGGCATCTTTCCAGCCGGTCCATCCAAGGCCTGCCTTATCCCTTGATATATGTCCCAGGAAATCCTGAATTTCCCAGTTCCTGTTATTGGCAACTTGCGGAAGAAAGGTACCTGAGCGGTAACCTTTCTTAATATACACACCATGTTTGCCAAGAACAATATTATCAATATTATCAATTTTCCTGAGAGGGCTCAATACAGATACCTCTATTTTGACATCATTGAATTCATCACCACTGAGAGGATCAAAGCGTGTGTCGCTGAAGGCTGCTGCCCTGGCCATTTCGCTCACAGTTTTATACAGTGGATCACCAGGTGTAAACCTCCCGATACAACCTCTGAGCTTTCCCTTTAGGTTAAGTGTCACAAAAGCCCCCAGCCGGGCTCTGATATCAGCCGGCATTTCAGAATCTTTCAGGACCGGTTTCTCTGTCTTGCCCAGCATCGAACCAATTGACTGCCTGGCAATTCGTAACAGTGTTTCTTGTCCCCTGTGACTAATGCTGAAATCACTTTTTTCTTTTTCCTGTTCCATGCCGGTAACAACAATTGAATTATATCCAACCACACCCGAATTGTCACCAAACTTTGAATGACCTGAATTTCTGTACATAATATGTTTAAACTCAAGATCATTTTCTTCCTGGCAGAGATGAAGCAGCACAAGACCTGAGGTCCATCCGCACATACTTGTTGCAAGGCCCCTGATGCCGGAGCGGCTGTTTTCCCGTATGGTTGCCAGGAAAGTGCCCGGATCTCCCGATAAAAAGGCATCGGCAGTTTTTTTGTCGAGCTTAACCGCCTCATCAAAAGGCGGATAATGACTAAAATCACTGCTTATGATAAAAAGGTTCTTTGAATTAAAATATGGCTTTAATTCCTCCGCAATTTCCCGGCATACCTTTGTATTGTGTGTTCCTATTATAATGGGAATTATCCTGATCTCATTTTTTAAATGGTATTGAAGGAAAGGTATCTGTACTTCCAGGCTATGCTCAGTGGTATGAGCCTCTTTGTAGTAACTAAATGTTTTGGAGTCTCTTACAAGCTGATTGGCTGCTTCCCTGTTTACCCTGGCCACACCCAGGGGTGTTTCATAATCACCTTCAGTATAGACAGAGGCCCCCGGGAATGATACCCTGTGACTTGAGCCTATAAGGAATATATTGTCATACTGTGCATCAGGCGGAATGCATGCTATAGCTGATGCAGTAACCGTTCCGCTGAATACATATCCTGCATGTGGCGAAACAAGAGCCCGCACATTTTCATTATTTTTCAGAACCGGCTTTCCCGGGTCTGCAAGCTCGTCAAATAGTTCCTGCAATGTTCTCTTTAACTCTTTTTCTCCTGCGGGATAAAATGATCCTGCCACTGCAGGCTTCCTGTTTGTAAGTGCTTCCTGTCCTGATATAGTCATGGTCATAAACAATATTATTAGAAATCCGGGAATGGTTTTCATGATTACAAATTTGTTTGAGCCTAATAAAATTAAGAAAAGAGGAGCAGAAAATAAACACCGGGGAGGTATTTATCAAATAAGAATGAGACGTTTCTTGATTATTTTGCCTGTATCATCTGTTCCGAAAATATTTACTCCGAGGCTTACGGTTGCTTCATGAAGAACATCAAGTGCAGGAGCTATGGCATCATGCATATCTTCAGCCTCCATCTCATCATATTCTTCGAGATGAAAATAGAGATTTATTATCAATATTTTTTCGGGATCATTAATCCTGGATAATATCTTGATAATTCTTGCCATCCAGATAGATGATGCTGTATTGAAGTATACAAGATTGTAGTGAAGATTGGTTTCATCAGCAGGTTTATTAATATATTCCTTCAGCCATTTCACGACAGGATCATATAACTGTGTGGCATTTTCAGGAATTGACTTGCCTTTAAGCACCAAAACTCCTTTACCGGGATCCATACTGATTTCCGGTGTGTTCTTTGTTTCTTCAATAAATAGTTTCGAAATACTCATTTTAATTAGATCCGAAAAAACAGGTTATCATCTGGTATCAAAAGTATTTATTTTTTTTCATACTGCATTTACTGTTCGTCAAAAAGTACATGCCGTATGTCAAATAACATCTGCTGTTTATATAAAACTGCCAGGCATACCAGACAAATGAAAAGATAAAGACCTTATAGCAAATTATATTATCTTTGCAGGCTGAAAATGAATAATAGAAGATGATGGAAAAAACTTTAACTGAAAATGTTCTGGAGGCTGTAAAAACTCTTTATGGTAAAGAGGCAGATCCTTCAAAAATACAGGTACAGGAAACCCGGAAGGATTTCAGGGGCGACCTTACAGTTGTGGTTTTTCCATTGCTAAGATATTCGGGAAAATTGCCCGAGCAAACAGCAGAGGAGCTTGGTGAATATATCCGGGAGAATAATGCACAGATTGGTAATTATAATGTAATAAAGGGGTTCCTTAACCTGGAGATCAGTAATGCTGCAATACTGGATACCTTCAATAAGCTTATTAAGCATGATCCGGGGTTTACATCTGCTGATCACAGCAATGATTACACCACACTGGTGGAATATTCTTCGCCTAATACCAATAAACCTCTTCATCTTGGTCATATCCGCAATAACCTTCTGGGTTATTCTCTTGCAAGGATACTCTCAACCTGCGGACACAAGGTGTACAAGACAAATATTGTAAATGACAGGGGCATACACATATGCAAGACCATGCTTGCATGGAAGCTCTATGGAAAGGGCAGTACACCCGCAGAAACGGGTGTTAAAGGTGATCATTTTGTAGGTGATTACTATGTAAGATTTGAAAAGGAGTACAGGAAGGAGATCAATGAACTTAAATCACAGGGTTTAAGCCAGGAGGAGGCTGCTGAAAGGTCTTCTCTTATGTCACAGGCACGTGAATTACTGCGTAAATGGGAAACAGGCGACAAGGAAACTGTAGACCTGTGGAAAAGAATGAACGAATGGGTTTATGAGGGCTTTGATACTACATATAATGCCCTTGGTGTGGATTTTGATAAAATATATTTTGAATCGGAAACTTATAAACCTGGGCGTGAAATCGTCAGAAAAGGCCTCGATGACGGAGTATTTTATAAAAAAGATGATGGATCCGTATGGGTAGATCTTTCTTCTGACGGACTTGACGAGAAGCTTTTACTGCGTGCAGACGGAACAGCTGTATATATGACACAGGATCTTGGTACAGCTGTACTGAGATATAAGGATTATACTTTTGATCACCAGTATTATGTTGTGGGTAATGAGCAGGATTATCATTTCCAGGTATTAAAAATCATACTGGGTAAGCTGGGTTATGAATGGTCAGAGGGTATTCACCATTTTTCTTACGGCATGGTTAACCTGCCGGAGGGAAAAATGAAATCAAGGGAAGGCAAGGTAGTTGATGCGGATGAACTCATAAATACAATGCTCTCTACTGCTGCAGATATGTCCGGGGAACTGGGTAAGCTCAATGATTATACCGGGGAAGAGAAGAAATCAGTTTACCGTAAAATAGGTTTGGGCGCACTTAAGTATTTTATCCTTAAGGTTGACCCCAGGAAGAATATGATGTTTAATCCTGCTGAATCAATTGATTTTAACGGGAATACAGGCCCGTTTATTCAATACAGCTATGCCAGGATCAAATCCGTAATGCGAAAAGCTGCCGATATGGGCCTTGTCCCGGCAGATGATACAGATGGCATTGAATTGAATGCCAAGGAAAGATCACTGGTAAATATCTTAAGGGCATTCGATACACTCATTATCAGTGCAGCAGATGAACTTAATCCGGCCATAATTGCTAACTATGTATATGAGCTGTCAAAAGAATTTAACCAGTTTTACCATGATTTCAGTATACTTGGTGAAGAAAACAATATGGTAAGGATGTTCAGGCTTGCTCTCACTGAGTATACCGGTAAAGTAATTGGTAAAGCCATGTGGTTACTGGGTATTGATATGCCTGAAAGAATGTAGGATTTAATATATTTGATATTGTAAATAAAAGAAGCTAAGAAATGTTTGAAAATCTAACTGACAGGCTTGAGAGATCATTTAAGATGATCAAGGGACAGGGAACAATAACAGAGATCAATGTTGCAGAAACCCTGAAAGATGTAAGGAGGGCACTTCTTGACGCCGATGTCAATTACAAGATAGCCAAATCATTTACTGATACAGTCAAGGAGAAAGCTATGGGTCAGAATGTGCTCAATGCCGTTAAACCATCACAGATGATGGTTAAGATTGTGCATGATGAACTGGCGATGCTGATGGGTGGTGAAACAGAGGATATAGCACTTAAAGGGAATCCCTGCGTTATTTTGATAGCCGGTTTGCAGGGATCGGGAAAAACTACCTTCAGTGGTAAGCTTGCCAATATGCTTAAGAGCAAGAAGGGAAAGAACCCTATGCTGGTGGCCGGTGACGTTTACAGGCCTGCTGCAATTGAGCAGCTTAAGGTGCTGGGAGATCAGATTGGGGTACCTGTTTTTACTGAAGAGGGTAATAAAGACCCTGTTAAAATAGTAAAGAAAGCACTAAGGGAAGCCAGGAACAGTGGCAACGACCTTGTGATAATAGATACCGCAGGCCGTCTGGCAATTGATCAGGAGATGATGAATGAAATAGCAGCAGTAAGAGATGCCGCATCACCACATGAAACACTTTTTGTTGTTGATTCCATGACGGGCCAGGACGCTGTAAACACGGCAAAAGAATTTAATGCAAGACTTGATTTTGACGGTGTGGTTCTTACTAAACTGGATGGTGATACCCGTGGCGGTGCAGCACTGTCAATCAGGGGTGTGGTCAATAAACCTATCAAGTTTATCGGTTCGGGAGAAAAGCTGGATGCGATTGATGTTTTTCATCCTGACAGGATGGCCGACAGAATACTTGGCATGGGAGATATTGTTTCGCTGGTGGAAAAAGCCCAGGAGCAATATGATGAGAGAGAAGCCGCGGCTATGAAGAAAAAAATAGCCAGGAACCAGTTTGATTTCGACGATTTTATCTCCCAGATAAAACAGATTAAGAAAATGGGGAATGTAAAAGACCTAATGGCAATGATTCCCGGGGCAGGCAAGGCCTTGAAAAACCTTGATATTGATGATGATGCTTTTAAAGGTATAGAGGCAATAATTCATAGTATGACACCGGAGGAAAGAACAAATCCTCCGCTTATTAACGGTAGCCGCAGGAAAAGAATTGCAATGGGATCGGGTACAAGCGTCCAGGAAGTTAACCAGCTGCTGAAACAGTTTAATGATACAAAGAAAATGATGAAGGCTGTTTCCGGTCAGGGAGGAGCTGCAAAATTGTCTAATATGCTCAGAACAAAATAATAAATAATATGTATACAAAAATTGACGGTAAAAAGATTTCTTCTGATATTAAACTTGAAATTGCAGAAGAGGTAAAGAATCTTAAAGAAAAAACAGGAAAAGAGCCCCATCTTGCAGCAGTGCTTGTTGGACATGATGGTGCCAGTGAAACCTATGTGTCACATAAAGTGAAAGCATGTGAGCAGGTTGGCTTTAAATCAACCCTGGTGAGGATGGAAGATTCAGTAAGTGAAGAAGAACTGCTGAGTAAAGTTGATGAACTGAATAATGATGATTCAATCGATGGTTTTATTGTTCAGCTGCCTTTGCCTGACCATATTTCTGAAGATAAGGTGATTGAAGCTGTTGACCCGGCAAAGGATGTAGATGGATTTCACCCGGTGAACCTTGGTAAAATGACCATTGGCCTGCCTTCATTTATACCGGCCACACCTTCGGGAATAATGGAACTGATAAAGAGATACGAAATTGAAACATCGGGAAAGAATTGTGTTGTTATTGGCCGTAGTAATATAGTGGGAAGACCGGTGAGTATATTACTGTCAAAAAAAGGAGTGGATGCCACTGTTACTTTGGTTCACAGCAGAACAAAAAACCTCGAAGAAACAGTACGAAGAGCTGATATTATAATAGCTGCAATAGGAATACCGGAATTCGTTAAAGAAAGTATGGTTTCAGACGGAGCCGTTATTATTGATGTTGGCACCACAAGGGTAAAATCGGATAAGACAAAATCAGGATGGAAGCTTAAGGGTGATGTTGATTTTGATAATGTTGCTCCTAAGTGCTCCTTTATAACACCGGTTCCTGGAGGAGTGGGACCAATGACAATTGTTTCACTGCTTCAGAACACCTTGCAGAGTTTCAGGCAGAGAAACTGATTATTCAGTTAGTAATCCAAGGTCAATGCCCCGGAAATAAAGATCATAACCTCCCTGGCCTGAAGGCCTGTCTGAGGAAAACAAGATGAAATCGTTAGTGAAATCCGGGTAACTGGCAACCACGGGCCTGTATTCATTATACTCAGTGTTTATTCCAGGACCCATGTTGAGGGGGCTGCTCCATTTATCGTCCCTGTAAACGGAGTAATAAAGGTCATATCCGCCAAGACCGCCGGGCCGGTTTGATGCAAAGATCATCAGATTGTTTCTGATAAAAGGGCATTTATCGTCATAATCACTGTTTATACTGTCTGTAACATTTATGCCCAGGGCATCGCCCTCAAGCCAGAGATCAAATAATGACGCATCATTTATGGGCGCTGAAACAATATCATAATTGCCCTGACGGTCGGTTGTAAAAAAGGCTGCAGTAAGATCCTTGTTAACACAAAAATATGCGTCATTGGAATTACTGTTTAAGGAGCTAACTGCAACTGGTTCGTCTATGGGGGCTGATTTAGATGCAGATGAGGGAGAATAGCTCAAATACTTAAAATTAAGCATACCCGCTTCATCTTCTTCAGAGTAAATAAAGTATTCCAGGCCGTTTGAACCGTTAAAGAACCTGTATGGTCCCAGTTCATTGCGGCCGGTATTGACTTTTTGTTCTATTTCCTGGTAAAAAGGCTCACTGATCATGCTGCTCTGGAGTGTGAATTCACCATCTATCTGGCTGAAAACAAAATATATCAGACCTGAAACAATGTCAAAATCCGAGCCCTGGGAATTCCTGTTGCTGGAAAACATTAATGGCAGCTCCCCGGCAACCTGTGGAAGGGCTATGTTATAATCATCATATTGTGAATTGATGCTTTCCAGGTTAATGGTTTCGTCAGGAAAAATACCGTTTTCATAATTAATTGTCTGTTCCTTTTTGGAACAGTTACTGCCACCTATAAGCAGAAGAATGAAAAGAATAATTGTGTAATGGGTTGCTGACATCTTCATTCTGTTAATGATTGTTAAATACTTATATCAAAAATAATGAAAAAATGGTCTAAAAAAAACCGGGCTGGAACCCGGCTCTTTGAAGGTAGAATTTAGGTTAATTTAGGGTAATTAAGGGTATGAGGGTAATCGTTCACTTTTCCTTAATTTACACACTTATGATGCAGCAGTGCTGTGAAAGGTTGCGTTTGATTTAATATTTTTTTATTTATTTTTTAACATGGAAATGTTCCAACTTGAAAAACAGTGGTTTAAAAAAATAACCTGCATGTTTATAAATCATTGCTGCTGTTTTATCATGTGTAATAAAATATTATAATTTTGCATAAAATAATTTTAGCGGATGGAAGACGAAAGTTTCGGCTATATTGAAGATGAGATACTGGAGATAGTCAGACGGTATGAACGAATGCGTAATGATAATCAAAACTTCTACTTTGATGTAGCGGAGTTTGAGACAATTATTGATTACTACCTGGAGCTGAATGATGTTAATTACGCATACGATGCATCTGAATCGGCAGCGGAACAACACCCGCAAGCATCTTCAATAAAGCTCAGAAGAGCCAGGGTCGCTATTGACAGGGGTAGAGCAGTGGATGCTCTTAAGGCTATTAAAGTGGTTGAAAATATTGAGCCCAGCAATTACGAGGTTCACCTTATTAAGGGCTCTGCTCTTGGTATGATGGGTGATGTTAAAGGGGCAGCCAGGTGTTTTGACAAAGCTATTGCTGTTGATCCAACTGAAGAAATAACTATACTTCTTGCAATTGCCGGGATTTTAAATAATCTTAATCATTATTCCCTGCTTACAGGTTATCTTAAACGCCTGCTGGAGATCGAACCGAACTTTGTGGGTTATATATACGACCTGGCTTTTGCATACGAGAAACTGGGTGATTATAACCAGGCTATAATGTATTACCTGCAATACCTGGATGAGGAGCCATTCTCTGATAATGCCTGGTATAACCTGGGAGTTCTTTACAGCAAGAAAGGAATGGATAAAAAAGCCCTGAATGCTTATGAGTATTCTCTTGCCATCAATCCTGAGAATTTCTTTGCAATTTTTAATGTTGCCAATATTCTGAGCAAAGAGGGTAATTATTCAGAGGCACTTGATTATTATCTCAGTTACCTTGAATTTGAAGACGAGAGCTCCGAGGCAATGACATATGCAGCTGAGTGTTATGAGAGCCTGGGTGAAGATAAAAAGGCAATGGATATGTACCGCGAGGCTATCGAGCTTGATCCCGGTTTTTCACAACCATGGTACGGTATCGGGCTGTTGTTGCTGGACAGGGATCCCGCTGAAAGTATCAGGTATCTCCTGAAAGCTGTTGAACTAAAGGATGATGAAGCCGAATACTGGTATTATCTGTCAGAAGCATACAGTAGTTGTGACAGGGTAAAGGATTCTCTCAGATCGCTCATAAAGGCTCTGAATATTGATCCCTATTATGACTCTGCCTGGCTTAGAATAGGAGAGCTGATATTAAGGGATGACTATTCTACCCATGCTCCCTGCCTGCTGGAAAAAGCTGTGAAGATAATTGGGGATGTCCATGGCATACGTTATTTACTGGCTTCTGTATATCTTAAAGAGGGCAATGACAGGTTGTTTAAACAACATCTGCGTAAGGCTCTTAACGAATCACCCGAAAATTTCCTTTTCTTCAGCTCGCTTTTCCCTGTTAAATTGATTGACAGGAAAACATTGAATACCATAAAAAAGTATAACAAAAAAATCAAATGATGATAAAATTACCCGGTATGCCCGACCGTAGTTCCAGGCCAAGGGCAAATGGTCTTACAATGGTAATGGATAAGGGCTTAAGTCTCAGGGAAGCTGAGGACCTGGTGAGTGTTGCCAGTGAATATATTGATTATCTGAAACTTGGTTTCGGGACTTCTCTTTTTACACCTGACGCTGCTGCAAAGGTAAAAACATATGAGTCGGCCGGGCTAAGGGTTTACCTGGGAGGAACCCTCTTTGAGGCTTTCGTTATCAGGGGTATGTTTGATGAGTATTGCTCCCTGGTGAACCAGCTTGGGGTTTCCACCATTGAAGTGTCAGACGGTTCTTTTGAAATGGACCAGGATGATAAACTCGAATACATCAGGAAATTATCGGGCGATTATTATGTGCTTTCAGAAGTAGGTTCGAAAAAGAAGGATGTAGTATATTCTCCTGGAGAGTGGGTGAAAATGATGGTGTCTGAACTGGAGGCGGGCTCTCAAAAAGTAATAGCAGAAGCACGGGAAAGTGGAACAACAGGTATATATAACAGTGACGGCTCAATTAACAAACAGCTTATTGACAGGTTGTCTGAAGAGGTCGGTTTTGACAGGATTCTGTGGGAAGCCCCACAGAAGTCGCAGCAGGCCTGGTTTATCCGTCAGTTCGGAGCAAACGTGAACCTTGGGAACATTGCCCCGGCTGAGATAATAGCCCTTGAAGCACTCAGGAACGGACTTAGAGGAGATACCTTCTTCCAGTTTTTACAGGATCAATAGCAGAGATGAGAAAATTTCCTGATTACATCACTATCTTCCTTAAAGGTATGGGAATGGGCGCAGCAGATGTTGTGCCCGGGGTCTCAGGAGGGACTATAGCCTTTATCACCAATATATATGAAGAGTTGATAGTATCTGTCAGGGCAATTGATTTAAAGGCTCTCAGGCTGTTTATTACCTTTAGGTTTGTTCTGTTCTGGAAAAAAATAAATGGCAATTTCCTGCTTGCTGTTTTTGCGGGTATATTAGTCAGTGTCTTTTCCCTGGCTAAACTGCTTAAATGGCTGATGAATAATGAACCTGTACTTATCTGGTCGTTTTTTTTCGGTCTTATTATCGCTTCCGCAATTGTTGTGCTGAAGAAGGTGGAGAGATGGAATATCTCCCGTCTGCTTGCCCTTGCAGCCGGTACTGTAACAATGTTCTTTATTACCCGTTTTGCCCCGGCACAATCCACAGATGCTTACTGGTATATCTTCCTGTCAGGCGCAATAGCAATATGTGCCATGGTACTTCCGGGTATATCAGGTGCTTTTATCCTTCTCCTGCTGGGTAAGTATACATACATCCTGGGGGCTGTAAGTGAGTTAAATGTTACTGTGCTTGCCATATTCGGACTAGGCGTTATTGCCGGACTGCTGAGCTTTGCTAACCTGCTGGGCTGGTTGTTTAAACGATATCATGATCTGACCATTACTGTTCTTGCAGGTTTTATTATTGGCAGCCTGAATAAGATCTGGCCATGGAAGGAAACAATAACTTCTGCCATAGACTCACATGGTGAAAGTATACCGCTTATACAGCATAATATTCTGCCACAAACATATTCACAGATAAGCGGTAATCCTGATCAGTTACCGGCAGCCCTGGTATTGATGGTAACTGCATTCTTACTGGTTATTATCATGGACAGGATAAGCAAAAAATCATGAGAAGATACGGATTAATAGGATATCCCCTTGGACACTCATTCTCGAAAGATTATTTTACTGCCAGGTTCCGGCGCTACAATACTGATGCCGTATATAATAACTTCCCGATGGAGAATATTGATCAGCTTCCCGGCTTGATCAATAAATACCCTGACCTTTGTGGCCTAAATATTACTTTTCCTTATAAGCAATCAGTTTTTGCCTATCTTGACAGGGCAGATTCACTGGCAGAAAAAGCAGGTGCCGTAAATGTTATCAGTATTGCCAGATCTGCAAGAGGATTTTCCCTGGAGGGTTATAATACAGATATTGATGGTTTTCTTCACTCCCTGTCATTGCTGGGAGATATATCTCATTATAAAGCCCTGGTACTGGGAACGGGTGGTGCATCGGCTGCTGTGAGAACAGCTCTCGGGATAAAAGGGATTGAGTATTTAACAGTGTCCCGCTCAGTAAATAAAGCAGATTTAACATATAGTGACCTGGATAAGGATCTTATCCGGAAATATAAGCTGATTATAAATACCACACCTCTGGGAATGTACCCTGAGATAAAGAACACACCTGATATTCCATATAATATTCTTGACCGTGATTCGATATTGCTTGATCTCGTTTATAACCCTGAAAAGACCATGTTTATGCAATTGGGAGAGGAGAGAGGGTGTATCGTTATGAACGGACTTGAAATGTTGTATGCCCAGGCTGAAGCTGCATGGGAAATCTGGGAAAATAAACAGTGTTAATCCAGTGTATAAGGGTATTCAACAAGGCTGAGATACAGCCCGTGTGCAGGAGCTGACATGCCGGCATGACTGCGGTCTTTTGCTTCTATGATTCGTCTGAAATCATCGCAGCTGATCTTATTGCTCCCTGTGTCTGCCATGGTACCCACAATTGCCCTTACCATATTTCTCAGGAAGCGGTCAGCACGAATAATAAATATATAACCTTCCTGGTTTTCAAACCAGCGTGCATGAGTAATATGGCAATTATTTGTTTTTACATCAGTATGCAATTTGCTGAAGCTGGTAAAATCCTTATAATCCATGAGTATGTCACAAGCCCTGTTCATGGTTTTAACTGATAATTGTCCATATCTTTTCCATGCAAGGTCGCCATTAAACGGATCCTTATGCCTGATAATATGATATTCATAGGTTCGTGCAATGGCATCAAAGCGTGCATGAGCATTTTCTTCCACAGGGATAATCTGCTGAATTTCTATATCCGCCGGCAGATAATTATTGATCCTGAATAATAATTTATCTCCTGGTTCTGTAAGTTCTGCGGGACTGTCAAAATGAGCAATAAAGAAACTGGCATGCACGCCGGTATCAGTTCTTCCACAGCCTGTTACATTGGTTTTGTTCCTGAGGATAGTGCTTAGAGCCTGTTCCAGTGTTTTCTGTATGGTTGTACAGCCGGGTTGTACCTGCCATCCATGGTAAGCAGTACCCCTGTATGAAAGGCGGATAAAATATCTGTGCATGCTCATTAATCACAAATATAGCAATTTGACTAAGTTATTTCACTGTTAACGACCTACCAGAAAACAGTGTAAAGCAGAGCGAGCAATAATAAAATTACATAAGTTGAAATATTAAAAGCCCTTCCTGTTTTGAACATGGAAGAAACAAGCCTTATACCTTTTGGATCGTCTACTTCTTTATTGCTTGTAAGACTTACACCGGCTATAATAACCATGGTAATAAGACAGGTATAAAGCATCTGGTCCATCCAGGGAAGGTCCATTATATTAAGCTTAAGTAAGCCTGCAACGGGAATTGACGCTATGGCACCTGTTATTGCTCCCCTTGAAGTGGCTTTTTTCCAGAATAGTCCCATAAGGAATACTGCTAGTATCCCGGGACTTACCATACCAGTGTATTCCTGTATATACTGAAATGCCTGTTCTATATTCTGCAGCTGCGGAGCAATGAGAATTGCAATTATCAGAGCCGACAAAGCAGCTATCCTGCCTGTTCGTACGGTAACTTTATCAGATGCTTTCTTGTTAAAGTATGGTTTGTAGATATCCATCGTGAATATCGTGGCTGTTGAATTGAGCATGGATGCAAGTGATGATACTATTGCTGCTGCCAGTGCTGCCACGACAAGGCCTTTCAGCCCGGCAGGAATAAATGTACCAATGAGCCATGGAAATGCCTTATCGTAATTCGTTGTACCGTCTGCTTTTTCAAATGCCTCTGTTATGCCCGGTATGATAGTTGTGCCTTCGGGCTGACTGTACATTACATAAACAATTATTCCGGGTATAACCACAAATAAGGGGATCAAAATTTTAAGGAAGGCGGCAAAGACAATTCCCCTCTGGGCCTCTTTCAGTGACTTGGCAGCAAGTGTACGCTGAATTATATACTGGTTAAAACCCCAGTAGTATAGATTGGCTACCCACATTCCGCCTATAAGAACGCCTATGCCCGGCAGGTTAAAAAATTCAGGGTTATCACGTTTCAGTATCATATGAAATTTATCACCTGCCTTATCATATACATGGCTTAAGCCATTGAGGATGCCACCGTCGGGAGTTACTTTATTCAAAGCAATGAGAGTGGTAATAACACCTCCGGCAACCAGCAGCGCTACCTGTATTATGTCTGTCCATGCCACAGCAGAAAGACCTCCGTATAAAGAATAGGCTGCTGCAACAAATGCAAGTGCGATAATAGCCCATATAAGTATTGAACCGTCACCGTTCCCTATAATTGTATCTATGGCTTTGGCCCCCAGGAAAAGAACAGATGTCAGGTTTACAAATATGAAGAGTGCAATCCAGAAAATTGCTAATATGGTCTTAAGTGTTGTATTGTATCTCTTTTCAACAAATTCCGGGATTGTATAAAGTCCTTTATTAATAAAAACCGGCAGGAAAAACTTACCTACAATTATCAGTGTGGCTGCTGCCATCCATTCATAGGTAGCTATAGCAAGACCAATGGCAAATCCTGAGCCTGACATCCCGATCATCTGCTCTGCTGATATGTTTGCAGCAATCAGTGAAGCTCCTATTGCCCACCATGGTAATGCTTTGCTGGCAAGAAAATAATCCTCTGCATTCCTTCCCGTGCCTTTTTTATCCCGCGATACATATAAGCCAAGTGCAATAAGCCCTACTGCATATATCCCGAAAATCACATAGTCAATTAAAGCAAAATTAGCGTTCATGTTGAAAAAGTTTTGTTAGCTGGAAAATTAAGTTTTAAAAATAGTATATATTATCCATATTTGTACAAATGTTTTGTTTAAAATAAGTTTAAATATACCGTGCCGTTAAAATCTTTGCACGACAGGAAAATATCTTTGGTATATGAAAAAAAATGAGAGCAGAGGGTTTGCCAGCGACAACAATTCAGGTATCCACCCGGATATAATGAAGGAGATGGAGGCCGTTAATAAGGGACATGTAATAGGTTATGGCGATGATACATATACCAGGGAGGCTGAAGAACTTTTCAGGATTATTTTTGGCAGTGAAACAGAGGTGTTTTTTGTTTTTACGGGCACTGCGGCCAATGTGCTGGGACTTAAGGCCCTGACTCGTTCATGGAATTCAATAATAACAGCTTTTACTGCGCACATTGAACAGGATGAATGCGGGGCCCCGGAAAAATTTACAGGATGCAAACTGCTTACGGTTGATACGCCTGAGGGTAAGATCAATAAGGATATGCTGACCAGGCATCTGCATGGCTTTGATTTTGAGCATCATTCGCAGCCAAAAGTTGTTTCAATAACCCAGTCAACAGAGATGGGCACAGTTTACACTCCTGAAGAAGTGTCGGAGCTGGCAGAATTTGTACATGGACACGGTATGCTTCTCCATATGGATGGGGCCAGGATAGCAAATGCAGCTGCCGCACTTAACCTGCCTTTCCGTGATTTCACAACGGATGCCGGGGTTGATGTTTTGTCTTTTGGCGGAACAAAAAATGGAATGATGTATGGTGAAGCTGTTTGTTTTCTCAGAAATGGACTGTCAAAGGACTTTAAATACATACGAAAGCAGGGAATGCAGCTTGCTTCCAAAATGAGATATGTGGCTGCCCAGTTTATTGCTTACTTCAGGAATGACCTGTGGCTTAAAAATGCTGTACATGCAAATAATATGGCTGCTGCTCTGGCGGAGAGAATTGATGGTATTGAAGGGATAAACAGAACACAGGAGGTTTATTCAAATGGTGTGTTTGTTACCATACCGGGCACTGTGGCTGATGAAGTGAGATCCCAATACTTTTTTTATCCCTGGAATGAGGAACTGTCTGAATACAGGCTGATGACCAGCTGGGATACCACCGGAGATGACATAGAAAATTTTGCTGCGCTGCTTGAAAATAAAATGAAAGAATATAACTCCTGATCATTAAGGTAGCAGCAGTGAACTGTCGCCATAGCTTAAAAAGCGAAAATCATTCTCAAGAGAGTATTTATATATGTCTTTCCATTTATTACCTGTAAAAGCAGCAACAAGAAGTAAAAGGGTACTCCCGGGCATATGGTAATTGGTTATCAGCCCGGCAGATGTTCTTATTTTGTAACCCGGCACAATAATAATGCCCGTGCGTGCATAAATGGTGTCAATATCCCTGCTGTTCATGAAATCAGTTATAAGCTCCAGGTAATAACTGAATGGTTTGCTGGTTTGATTATCATAAGGATACCATTGCTCAATAAAAATATTATCAGGATCTGTTATTTTGCCTGTGCTGATCTTGTGTCCTATCCAGTAAAGACTTTCGAGCGTTCGTAATGAAGTAGTTCCCACGGCAATAACCCGCCGGTCAAGTATATTACGGATCATTTCCTTTCTTATCCTTATATGCTCAATATGCATGCTGTGATCACCAATTGTTGCAGATTTTACCGGAGCAAAAGTCCCGGCTCCCACGTGCAGTGTGATACTCTCAGTTTTTATTCCCTTCTTTTCAAGGTCTGATATTACCCTCTCTGTGAAATGAAGACCTGCCGTAGGAGCAGCCACTGATCCGTCCTCTTCTGAATAAATGGTCTGGTACCTCGTATTGTCAATCTTTTCATCTTCCCTGTTCAGGTAGGGTGGTACCGGGACATGCCCGGCCATAGCAAGGATATCACTGAAGCTGTATTTTTTATTGTCCCATTCGAAACGGAGTATGGACTCGTTTCCATTTGCAGCTGTCTGATTTGCACTTAAAATGACTTGTTTATCTCCTGCGGGTATTTCCATTCGCAGGGGGCCCTTTTTCCACTTTTTACGGTTTCCCACCATGCATTTCCAGCTGACTCCCTCTTTTGATGAAAAATTATTTTCGTATGCCGGAGGATTTTCCGGTTCAAGACAGAAAATCTCTATCCTTGCTCCGGTTTCTTTTTTAAAAATTAATCGTGCCCTGACAACTCTCGTGCGGTTATACACTAAGATGTCATCCCCATTAAGATATCTGGAGATATTAAAGAAAATATCTTCTTTTATGGACCCGGAACGGTAAACAAGAAGTTTCGATGAATCTCTTTGCTTAAGAGGATAACGGGCAATTTTTTCCTCCGGTAATACGTAGGTATAGTCTTCTGTTCTGATATTCCTGGGGTTTGTTTTCAAGGTGTTAAGGCATATTGATTTATGCTTGGAAAATAATATATTAAAGAGGTTTAAGATCTGCAAAAATAACTAAATTTGTTAATGGTGGTAAAGATAGAGAATAACAAATAAATAATTGAGATGAGTTACAAAAGCATTAATCCTTATACGGGCAGGGAAAGAAAAACATACGGCAATATTAGTAATAGTGAGCTCGATGAGATCGTTTTTGAATCTTCAAGAGCATTTTTGAGCTGGCGCAAAACCCCCCTGTATAAAAGGCAGGACCTGCTTAATAAGCTTGCTGATCTTCTGGAGATAGAGAAAGAATTTCATGCGGCCACGATTACTGCCGAAATGGGTAAACCCGTTAGCCAGGCGCTGGCAGAGGTAGAAAAAAGTGCACTTGCCTGCCGTTATTATGCTGAGAGGGCAGATGAATTTCTTGCTCCCAGGAAGCACTCATCCTCTTCAGGTTCATCTCATATCAGGTTTGATCCCCAGGGTATTGTTTTTGCCGTTATGCCCTGGAATTTTCCTTACTGGCAGGTAATAAGATGTATGGCACCCGCACTTGTGTCAGGTAACTGTGTCCTTCTTAAACATGCTTCCAATGTGCCGGAATGTGCTGTCAATATAGAGAATGTGGTAACAAAGGCAGGCTTCCCTGTTAATGTTTTCCGTAATTTGTTCATCGATCACAGCCAGGTAGAAAAGCTTATTGAATCAGATTATGTAAGATCTGTCAGTCTTACCGGCAGTAATGTGGCGGGAGAAAAAATTGCAGCAGCAGCAGGAAGGAATATTACAAAACAGGTACTGGAGCTGGGGGGTAATGACGCATTTATAGTATTTAATGACGCAGACCTGGAAAAAGCCGCTGAAAATCTTGTTATGGGCAGATTTCAGAATACCGGCCAGAGTTGCATAGCTGCAAAAAGGCTTTTTGTTCATGAGCAGGTCTATCCCGCATTTTTAGGCCTGGTCACCGGGAGGGTAAAAGCATTAAAAGCGGGTAATCCGGCTGATAAAGATGTCTTTATAGGCCCAATGGTTAATGAAAAAGCCGTTGATGAAATAGAAGCACAATTGAAAAAGACCCTGGAGATGGGTGGTGAAGTAGTCACCGGGGGTAAAAGAGGAAAAGAAGGAGCCTGTTTTTTTGAACCGACAATAGTGGTAAATACCCCATGGGACAGTCCGCTTGCCAGGGAGGAAGTATTTGGACCTGTGCTGCCTGTTTTTAGTTTTAAGGATTATGAGGAGCTGATATGCAGGGTTAATGATTCACGGTTTGGACTGGCATGTTCGGTGTTTACAGCAGACAATAAATTAATGGAAAAACTGTCAGGGGATATTGATGCCGGAACAATTGTTTTTAATAGTTTTGCAAAATCTGATCCGGGCCTTCCTTTCGGGGGAGTAAAAGATTCCGGGTATGGCAGGGAATTATCTGAGTATGGGATAATGGAATTTGTTAATATTAAGACAGTAAGCGTATTTTAGTTCTTTTATTGATTATTTTTGCAAAGCAGCAAACCGTTCTGTCGCCACCCACAGCAATGTGGGAGGAGGAAAGTCCGGACAACAAAGAGCACCATGCTTCCTAACGGGAAGATACCTGTGAAGGTATAGCAGTGTAGCAGAAAATAACCGTCCCGGGGCTTGTCCTGAGCTTGCCTGCGCTGAGCGCAGGCGAAGCGTCGAAGGATAACCGGGATAAGGGTGAAAAGGTGAGGTAAGAGCTCACCGGGTCTTGTGGCGACACAGGATGCCGTACACCTCATGGGTTGAAAGACCATGTATACCGGCGCTGAGGATTGCTCGTCCAATGCCGGGGGGTAGGTCGTAAAAGCTATTCAGTAATGAATAGTTGAGATAAATGACAGAAGACCTGGCCGATTGTCTCGATGAGACAGCAGGCCGGGATACAGAATCCGGCTTACAGGTTTGCTGCTTTATTTTATTTCAAAAATACTATCATCAACAGGCTTGTTAAATTCAATGTTGTCGTAGGTCACCGTGCCCGCCAGCTGGCCGTTGGTAAATGTTTTAATAGTCCTTGGTATTGTTATACCGTCAGTTGTGTTAAAATTACTCATCCTCATCTCAAGAGTTATATCGTTATTCATCTGTACCATGCTCATCTGCATGCCGGTAATATAGTAGCTGTCCTTATCAATAAAAATGAACCTCTCTCCATTTTCATCACTGGCCCTTATTTTATAGGCAGGTTTTCCTTCCATCATCTCTTCTCCCATAAGCTCAAGTTTGCCTTTCCTGTAATCATTGAGAATGCCCGTTTTGAGCATGCTGTTGTTCCTTGTTGAGGATATCTGATTTTCATTCAGTGGGATGGGGTCACTGCTGCCCATCATGGGATTGATCATGTAACCATTGTCACCGTTAACGACCTGGACAATTTCCATTTCGCTGAAACGACTGATTACTTTCATTTTGTCAGGTGCTTTTTCGTACATTTCCAGTTCCATCTGCATACCCTGTTGCGTAAGTGAACCTTTAAGTGTCAGTGTACTGAGTTCAGATCTCTTTTCCGCATTAATGGCATCGAGATGCTTATCAATTATGTTTTCCAGGTCCTGGGCATTTACTGATGAGCTAATTATAATGGCCAGGATAAGGCCCGTAAAAATTCTTAATTTATTCATCTTTAAAATTATTGATTGTTAAACTGATTGTTTTAAGTCTCTTTGCAAGTTTTTCGAAATTATCAAGGTGCAGCATATTTTCAGCATCTGAAAGAGCTTCAGAAGGCCTGGGATGGGTTTCAATGAATATTCCGTCGGCTCCTGCAGCCACAGCAGCCCTGCCAATGGTTTCTATCATACCGGGGTCACCGCCCGAGATCCCGCCGGGCTGATTGGGCTTTTGCTGGGAATGTGTGATGTCCATTACAACAGGGTATCCCAGTTTTTTCATTATGGGGATATTCCTCATATCAACCACCAGGTCAGTATACCCGAACATATTACCCCTGTCGGTGAGTATTATTTTGTTGTTGCCTTCATTCAGCAGTTTTTCGGCTGCATATTTCATGGATTCTCCGGAAAGGAACTGCCCTTTTTTAACATTGATCCATTTGCCTGTCCTGGCAGCAGATACCAGCAGGTCAGTCTGTCGGCAGAGGAAGGCCGGTATTTGTAAAATATCTGCGTATTTTGCAGCTGTTTCAGCTTCATCAGGATTGTGTATATCAGTTATGACAGGCATTTCAAATTGTCTTCCTGTTGAAGCCAGTAATTCAAGGGCTTTTTGATCACCTATACCGCTGAATGAATCAAGCCTGCTTCGATTTGCTTTCCTGTAGGAGGCTTTGAATACCATGGGTATCTCGTATTTGTCTGAGATATCCTTTAACCTGGAAGCTGTTTCAGTAAGTATCTTTTCGCTTTCCACCACGCATGGGCCGGCAATAATGAATAAGCCGCTTTTGTCACTATATTTTATTCCGGGGATATCTGGTAACATCTGCATTTTTTGTAAAGTTAATATAATAGACAGAATAATATTAATTGTTATAATCGTAGTAATCCTTCCACATGGATTTTAACCTGTTCCTGATATCTGCTTCCCTGCTATTGCTGCCGGGCCTGTAAAATATATTGCCTTTTAATTTTTCAGGCATATAATTATCACTTTCAAAATTATTATCATAGGAATGTGAATACTTGTAGTCTTTGCCATATCCCATATTCTTCATCAGGCGGGTAGGGGCATTTCTCAGGTGAAGCGGTACCGGCAGGTCACCTGTTTTACGTACCTCGGCAATTGCACTGTCAATTGCTGTATAAGCTGAATTGCTCTTGGGTGAACAGGCAAGGTAAATTGCTGTTTCTGAAAGTATTATCCTGGCTTCAGGCCACCCGGTCAGGTGCACTGCATCAAAACATGACTGAGCAATTAACAGGGCATTGGGGTTGGCCAGGCCGATATCCTCAGCTGCAAGTATTATAAGCCTTCTTGCAATAAACTTTACGTCTTCCGCTCCCTCTGCCATCCTTGCCAACCAGTAAACGGCAGCATTGGGATCGCTTGCCCTGACTGACTTTATAAAGGCGGAAATAATATCATAATGTTGTTCTCCTCCCTTGTCATACCTGACAAGATTATTCTGTATATGCTGCATTACTTTTTCATTGGTAATGCGTATTCTTTGTTTACTCTCTTTCTTTCCCCGGATTTCAGCACTTACTGTTAATTCAAGAGCATTGTATAATTTCCGTGCATCTCCTCCTGATGTTCTGATAAGTGCATCGTACTCATCAATGACTATATTCATTTCATTCAGGTAAGGGTCATTCTTTATGGCTTTATCTGCAAGCCTGCGCAGGTGATCGTCCTCAAGGGGTTTGAGAATGTATACCTGGCAACGGGATAATAGAGGGGAGATGATCTCGAACGAAGGATTTTCAGTTGTGGCTCCAATAAGGGTAATTACTCCCTTCTCTATTGCCCCGAGTAATGAATCCTGTTGTGATTTGGAAAAGCGGTGTATCTCATCAATAAAGAGGATGGGAGGAGGGGTGTTGAAAAATTGTTGCTTTCCTGCCTTTTCAATTGTTTCTCTTACATCTTTTACACCTGAGTGTACAGCGCTGAGACTGTAAAACGGACGTTCGTGAGTGGATGCAATTATTCCTGCAAGTGTAGTTTTCCCCACTCCTGGTGGCCCCCATAGTATAAATGAGGGAATAGTGCCTGTCTCGAGATTCTTCCTGAAGGTTGAATCCGTTCCTGTAATATGATCCTGTCCAAGGTAGTCAGTGAGAAGGGAAGGCCTCATCCTTTCTGCCAGGGGTTTGTTTGATAACATACTATTATTTTTTAGCAAAAATAGTAAATGAAAGCTAAATTATTGACGCGATGAAAAGATACCGGCTAATATTTAAGCTCTGCAAAACCTATAATTATCTTACCTGGCCATTACCCGGCAGAAATCACGGTAAGCCTTGAGGAAATTACCGCTTTGGAAAACAAGATTTTTTGTTTCAGATATAAGATCAAGATATAGAATTGTTGCCTTAGTGCCTGCAGCTCCCTTTTTTATTCTTTTTACCTGTTTCTTACGAACAGATTCCATTGAATCAACAAGTTTGGACTGATTCCTGAACAGATCATCCATGTTATCGAAGTTGTCATTTTTAAGGATGGCAACTATATAATTCAAATATTCGGTAAGTTCACTGCTCAGGGTTTTTAGATCATCCTGCTGATCGGATGATAATGGTTTGTGGTTGTTGTCTACGTGCCGGTAGACAGGAGTGAAAACATATGAAAGTGAGTGGGCGCTCTCTCTGAGGTAGTCGTGAATTTGTACGTAATACGGACCTGCCTCTACCTTGGAATCATCAAGATGCCTGAGAAACTTATGGACATTGTCCTTTTTAATCTTTGATGAAATATTGAATTGTTTGACATCCTTCCTTACATTCCTCAAGGTGCGCAGATCTTCCTTCATGAATGCAATTATTGTTTTGTTGTAAAGGGAGGAAACAAGCAGTAATTGCTTAACTAACATCTCTTTTGTTATTTGGGTAATAGTTTCCTCGTCCTCAGTTGCTTTGACTTCATCCTCAGCATCTTTTGTTTTTTGCACCCTGTTTTTGTGAGTTCTGTAACTGTTGAACAATATAATAAGTATAAGACCAAGGATTATTAATATACCGGTAAGGCCTGCCCAGCTTATGAACAGAGCTATCAGGAATGAGCCTGTGAATGCGGCTAATGCTGTAAAAAACCATCCTGTAATTACAATCATTACACCGGTAATACGGTATACGGCACTTTCCCGTCCCCATGCCCTGTCTGCTAGTGATGTACCCATTGTAACCATGAAGGTGACATATGTGGTTGACAGGGGCAATTTTTGAGAAGTTCCAAAAGCAATCAGGGCACTCGCAACAACAAGGTTAATTGATGCCCTGAGTTGATCGAAAGAAACATCCTTATTGTTTTTAAGAAATTCAGAATCAGATGTATTAAACCTGCTTTCGATCCATTTTCTCATTTTGTCACTGCGGTAGCGCTTAATGAATTTTGATATTCCTGACATTCCCCTTACTACTCCCCGTGCTAAAACAGATGATTTGAATTGCTCAGTACCTTCATCCTGCTTACTTAGATTTAAGGTAGTCTGAGTTACAGATCTTGCTTTTTTGCTGAACCATAGTGATAGTGACATAATAAGTCCCGCAATCAGAAGCAGGTAGGTGGGGGTTTTAACCTGCTGAGCAAGCGCCGACATCTGCATCATCCCGGGATCAACATCTGAAGCAGCCCATTCTTTAAATGATTCAAAGCCTGCAAGTGGTACACCAATAAAGTTAACCAGATCATTTCCGGCAAAAGCCATGGCAAGAGAGAAAGTTCCGACCAGAACAATCATCCTTGGAATGTTTAAATTGATAAGCCACTGCAGGACTTGCAAGACTAAAGCCCAGAATATGAAGCTGATTATTAATATTTTACCGGTATTGTTCTGTATCCATGTAACAGTGTCTTCCTGCATAAAAGAAGATCCTTTTGCTCCTTTGATAATTATAAAATATGTTATTGCCGTAATTGCCAGACCACCCCATAAGGCTCCGAAATATTTTAAATATTTATTATAATTAAATGAAAAAATTATCCTTGTGAGATACATTATTAAAGCACCCACTGCAAATGCTATAACAACGGATAATAATATACCAAAAATAATTGCCAGTGCTTTACTTGAATTTATATATGTACCAATATTGTGTGCCAGATCGGGATATTTGAAAAGCTTAACCGTGGCGATAGCTACGGCAGATCCCAGTAATTCAAATACTATAGAAACCGTAGTTGATGTAGGTAAACCGAAGGTATTAAAAAGATCCAGCAAAATTATATCCGTTAACATAACAGCAAGGAATATCATCATGATTTCTTCAAAGCTGAATTGCCCGGGATTAAAAATACCTTTTCTTGCTACTTCCATCATTCCATTTGAAAAAGTTGCCCCGAATAGTACCCCTAATATTGCTATTATCATTATAACTCTGAAGGGGGCTACTTTAGATCCAAATGCTGAATTCAGGAAATTAACAGCATCATTACTTACACCAACGACAAGATCAGAAATAGCAAGGATAAATAATATAACTACGACAAAAATGAAAAAGTACTCCATAATTTCCTGTAATGATTGGGGCAAATTTATTCAGATAACATTATTTGTGAATTAACTTAATGTTAATTTTTCGTTAAGTAAGTGAGGGATTTATTATATGACAGAATGCCTGTTCTAATTTTCAAAAATCCCATTGGTGAGTGATATAATTTTCTCTATATCAATAGGTTTAGTGATGTAGTCTATTACGCCCATTTCAATGCTCTGCCTGATTACCTTTTTATCAGAAACGGCTGAAATTATAACAACCGGTACGTCTTTCCACTCGTCCCGCTCTCTTATCATTTGTATGAATTTCAAACCGTCAACCTCAGGCATAACAAGGTCAAGGTAGATCAGATCCGGCACGCTATGCTGCATAGTTTTTATGCCTTCTTTAGCATTCAGTGCCGAATGAACAATATAACCGTTTTTTCTCAAAAGTGATTCCAGGAGCACCAGGTTGGTGTTCGAATCATCAATAATCAATATCTCTTTTTTACCCATGAATTGTATAAATTGACTCTGATGTAAATATCCTAAATTATAAAAAACGGTACTCATTACAAAGATGAAAAAATATCACCTAATTATGGTGATTTAGATCATCAAAATGTGGAAAAAAAATAATACATTTGTTTGATTCATGTAGATAAACACTCTTTCAAAAGTATTAATGAAGAATTTCGGCCTTGATCAGGAATATGGCAATACTCAGAATTTAATTCCCGACAGTGGTATCTTCAATTACCTGACACCAGAGGAGAAAATGAGATTATCTTCCGGTGTTACGGCAATGAAGTTTGAAAGGCAGGATATCCTGTTCAAGCAGAATATGCCTTCTGATCATGTGGTATATATTATTAAGGGCTTGATCAAGGTATATAGCGGTGGCAGAGGCGATCGTGTAGTTTGTATAAGACTGGCAGGACCGGGTTCTTTTGCTGCACTTGCAAGCAGCTATTCCTCAAATGTATATCAAAACTCAGCTGCGGCGATTGAAGGTACCGAAGCACTGATGATAAGGAAAGAAAAATTAAAAGAAATACTGAAGGAGAATGGAGCTTTCAGCAATGCCATGATTTCATTAATGGGTAAAGAGATACTTGATATTTCTGATAAGCTGGTCACCTTTTCCATGAAACAGTTGCCCGGCAGGGTAGCTGACCTCATAAGATATTTTTCAGAAGAAGTATATAAGAGTTCTTCCTTCACGGTTTCGCTGACCAGGCAGGAAATGGCTGAATTAATAGGAACAACAAAGGAAAGTCTTATCAGGACTCTTAACGAGTTTAAGAATGATAAAATAATTGAACTTGATGGCAAAAGTATAAATATACTATCCGGCAAACTGATAAAAGTGCTGTCTGAAATAGGTTAACATAACTTTATGAAAAGAAATTATATTATTAAGGTATCGGCATTATTACTATTACTGGTACCTTCCTGCCGCTATTCGGCACCTGAAATAAAAACAGGTAAACACATTACAGGATCTCAAGGGATGGTTGTATCTGCCCATCCGCTGGCATCCCTGGCAGGAGCCGAAATACTGAAACAGGGAGGAAACGCCTTTGATGCTGCTGCTGCCACTTCATTTGCCCTGGCGGTATGCTATCCCACTGCAGGAAATATAGGCGGTGGATCACTTATGGTGCTCAGGGAATCTGGTGGCACTTACAGGGCACTCGATTGCAGGGAAAAAGCACCCATGGCGGCAAGCAGTAATATGTACCTTGATTCAGAGGGAAGGGTAATAAGCGGAATGAGTACTTCAACAAGGGCAGCAAGCGGTGTGCCCGGATCAGTTGCAGGTATACTGGAAATGCTTGATAAGCATGGGTCAATGTCACTGGATAGCATTATTCAGCCGGCTGTTGATATGGCAAGATATGGTTTCCCCATAACAGAAAAACAGGCCAGGTCACTAAACAGATCAGCCACGAAGTTTAAGGCTGTGAATTACCATGATATACCATTTATTAAAGATAGTTCCTGGAAGAAGGGGGATACTCTTATACAGGAAGATCTTGCCGGAACCCTTGAGCGGATTAGGGATAATGGCAAGGACGGGTTTTACAAGGGTCTGACAGCTGACCTGATAGTGGCTGAAATGAAAAAGGGTAACGGCCTAATAGATCATAATGACCTTGAAAATTATAATGCAGTATGGCGGCAAGCGCTTAAAGGATCATACAAAGGTTATGGTATTATTTCAATGCCCCCTCCTTCAAGCGGAGGCGTAGCCTTACTGCAACTGCTGGGTATCATGGAAAATTTTTTAACTGATCCGGGTGATTTTCACTCTACCCGTCATGTACACCTTATTACCGAGGCTGAGCGCAGGGTGTATGCAGACAGGTCATTTTATCTGGGCGATCCCGATTATGTATCCGTACCCGTTGAAGAAATGATTAAAAAAGAGTACCTGCTCAGCAGGATGCAAAATTACAATACTGCTCAGGCATCGCTTTCATCAGAAATTGAACATGGTAAGGTTCCTGTTACCGAAAGCGAGGAAACAACACACCTGTCTGTTGTCGACAGGCATCATAATGCTGTAGCACTGACAACAACACTTAACAGTGGATATGGAAATGGCGTTGTTGTGGAAGGAGCAGGCTTCATTCTTAATAATGAAATGGATGACTTCTCATCAAAACCGGGATATCCAAATATCTATGGACTGATAGGCGGGGAAGCTAATTCAATAAAACCCGGTAAAAGAATGCTTAGCTCCATGACCCCAACCATTGTCGATAAGGATAATAAGCTCTGCATGGTACTGGGATCACCGGGGGGATCAACAATTATTACTTCTGTTTTTCAAACAATTATTAATGTGGTCGATTATGGTATGAATATGAAAGAAGCTGTGGATGCATCCAGGTTTCATCATCAGTGGATGCCTGACCTTATTTATTTTGAAAAAGAAGCAGCTGATTCTTCTCTTTTGAAACAACTTGATAATATGGGACATAAGTACAGGGTGAGATCACCAATCGGAAGGGTGGATGCTATCCGTATTACAGATGATGGAAATATGGAGTCTGGTGCCGATAAAAGAGGAGATGACACAGCCTGTGGCTATTGATATAGCTTTTTGTGAAATTTTGGCAAATACACAGGTTTTTTTTTTCATTAAATGAAATAAATTAATACTTTTATCAATTGAAACCGTAAAACCAGATAATATTTGAATAGTTTCAAATAGCTCTAATATGAAAAAACCTCTGATAATCTTTATCATCGTTTTGGTTGTAATCCTTATACTCCCCGCTGCCGGATTTTTCGGGTGGTTCTTTGAGGAAAAAAAACCAATGAACATAGTTATACTGGATAAGACAGTCCATTCAATGGACAGGGTGAAACACCGTGCACTTACCTGGGTACTTGCAAATGACAGATTTGTTAAAGAAAACAAACGCAAATATTACCTGAGAAAAGATTATTACGGCTTTTATCCCATAAAACCCCTCAGGTCAAAACAATTCAGGATTAATGACTTCAGGCTGGTTGAATTGCCGGCATTATCTGAAAATAATGATGCTGTTTATTACGCGGATACCTACGGAGTCTTTTTTAATGACTGGTACCAGGGGATAAACAAAAGCCGGAGATCACGAAAACTCTTTGGTGGACTTAATAATAACGATTACCTTCTTCTCGTTGAAATGAAGAAGAAGAATAAGCTGATTATTCTTGAATATAACACCATAGATTACCCGTCCACAGCCTACGACAGGTTTAAACTTGAAGGTCTGCTTGGTTTTAAAACAACAGGCTGGACCGGACAGTACTATGCATCACTGGACCCGGCCAATGAAAACCTGCCACCATGGGTGGTTGACCTTTATAAGAAGAAAACCCGAGAGGACTGGTCGTTTACAAAAGCAGGAATAGTATTGCTTAAAGGTGAAAATGAGATCCTTGTCCTTGAAGAAGGTACTCACCTTGAAAATGCCCTGCCTTTTATAGTGAGTAATGAAGAAACAGTGGAAAAATATGGTGTTGTGCCACGTGTGGCCTTTGATAAGAAGTTTAATATTATTGAAGCAAGAGATAACAGGGTGATATCCAATTTTGAACTGAATACAACAGAAGAAGGTGAATTGTTGCTTGACAAGCACTTCCTTACAAATGAATTCCCTGCTGTTATAGCTAACCAGGGTGACCTTAGAACTGCTTACTTCTCCGGCGATTTTGCAACAAGCAACATACCGCCATGGACAGCAAGTTTCGGATCACTGAATATTCTCAAGAGACTGTTGTATAACGAAGCTGACCCCAATGATACTCGTCGCTTTTTCTGGTTGTATTACAGACCTATTCTGACAGGTATTCTGAATGATTATTACCTGGAAAAAGAATTGGAATTAGAATAGATATATTGTTGATTGACTGTGTGCAGGCTGTTTTTCAGCCTGCTTTTTTTTTGCCATAAACCATGAAAATAAGTATTGTGCAGGCAGATATTGCCTGGGAAAATAAAGAGTTAAACTACTCGCGGTACACTGAGATGCTGCATGGGTTTAAACAGAAAACAGATCTTGTTGTACTGCCCGAGATGTTCAACACCGGCTTTTCTATGAACTCCGGTGACCTGGCTGAGGAAATGACAGGTCGCACTATGGAGTGGATGGAAAGAACTGCAGGTGAAGGGGATTTCGGTATGATGGGCAGCTTTATTGCCAAAACAGATGGTAAATACTACAACAGGATGGTGTTTATTAAGCCTGATGGAACATTCTCAAGCTATGACAAAGGTCATCTCTTCAGGATGGAGAAGGAGAACATGTTTTTTACCAAAGGAAATAAAAGGGTTGTTGACAGGTTCAGGGAATTTAATTTCTCGCTGCAGATTTGCTATGACCTGAGATTCCCGGTGTGGAGCCGTAATATGAATAATACCATCGACATTATCGTTTATGTTGCAAACTGGCCTGCATCAAGGAGGAAGGTATGGAATACCCTTCTGAAAGCCAGGGCTATTGAAAACCAATGCTTTGTTGTAGGTGTTAACAGGATAGGGTCTGATGGGAATAACATTGATTATTGCGGCGATTCAGTAATTATTAATGCCCGTGGAGAGACTGTATGTGCTGCTGAAATAAACAGGGAAGAAGTGGTGTCAGCTGAAATATCATTAGATGAACTGAATGAATTCAGAAGGAAATTTCCTGTCTGGCTGGATGCCGATAATTTTACTTTGTTGTCAGACTGACAGCGCCAAATACATTATTTGTACCGGGTGCAGGGCAGTCCGTCCTGTACCATCCTTGATCTGGTGCCTGCAACTGGTACCCGGGGCAGCAATAATGGTATCACTCCGCGCTCCCCTTACGGCAGGGAACAGAACCAGTTCACCAACTTTCATGGAAAGATCATAATGCTCTTTTTCATAGCCAAATGATCCGGCCATGCCACAGCATCCCGAGGGAATTTCTTTTACAGAGTAGTTGGGCGGGATGGAGAGCATCGCTATTGTGCTTTCTGTGCTTGCGATAGCCTTCTGCTGACAATGGCCGTGAAGAAGTATTTTCTTGCTGTCTCCGTGAAAAGAGGTTTGCCTGATATTTCCCAGCCTGAATTCATTGACAATAAATTCATCAAAAAGGAAAGAATTCTTTGCCAGCCTGGCAGCATCTTTCCTCCACTCCTCACTTACAAGCTCGGGGAATTCATCCCTGAAACCTAAAATGGCGGATGGTTCAATTCCGATAAGCGGGCTTTCGTCACTGATTATACCGGACAGGCGTATCACATTATCAGTAGCTATTTTTTTTGCCTTCCTGAGAAGTCCCTTCGAGAGGAATGTCCTTCCGCTGAGATTGTGACCGGGAATGTTAACACCATACCCCAGGCCGGTAAGCAGTTTAATGGCCTGTATGCCTGCAGGAGTATCATTATAATTAGTGAATTCGTCAATAAATAAATTTACAGTCTTTATTGGTTTGTCCGGGTTGAGTCCGGGTAGTTTTTTGGCGGCCCATTTTCTCAAAGTAGTAGGGTACAGGAGGGGTATTGACCTGTTCTTTGCAAAACCTGCAATACGTTTAAAAAGACCGGAAAAGAAACTGTTTTTAAGAAAAAAATTATACGCAGCCGGGAAAAATGACCCTGTTTTGTTGAAAGAACTGATATAAGCTATCAAGCTTGTTCTCAGGGGCACCCCGTGACTGTCGTACCACTTTTGCATGAATTCGGCTTTCAGCTTCGCCATATCCACATTTGAAGGACACTCACTCTTACATCCCTTGCATGAGAGGCACAGGTCAAGAATATCGTAGATTTCCGGGTGTGCCCACCCATTATTCCCGTTTTTGTTCAAATGTTCTCTCAATACGTTGGCCCTTGCTCGCGTGGTATTTTTTTCGTCCCTCGTTGCCATATAACTGGGGCACATTGTACCGCCAATCAATTCTGTCTTCCTGCAGTCGCCGGAGCCGTTGCACTTTTCAGCAGCGCGGACATAACCACCGGTATCCTCATATCTGAAATGAGTCTGTATGTCAGGTACATCCTGTCCGGGTCTGAATCTCAGTGATGAGTTCATTGGAGGAGTATCAACAATCTTATTGGGGTTAAGCACAGCATCCGGGTCCCAGGTATATTTTATTTCTCTAAGGAGTTCATAGATCTTTTCTCCGAGCATAAGTGGTATAAATTCACCCCTTAGTCTTCCATCACCATGTTCGCCGCTTAAAGACCCCCTGTATTTTTTTACCAGTAAGGCGGTTTCCCGGCCAAGAGTATGAAACAATTTTACATCCCCTTTATTCTTAAGGTTCAATACAGGTCTGAGATGTAACTCCCCTGTACCTATATGCGCATGATAAACACACTCCTTACCGTATTTTTCAAGCATCCTGTCAAATTCCCGCATGTATTCGGGAAGAAGCTTTACATTTACGGCAGTGTCTTCGAGCAGACTAACCGGTTTGGCATCACCTTTCATGTTTGCAAGCACCCCAACACCTGCCTTTCGCAGGTTCCATACCCTGGTAATATCATTACCCCAGATCCTGGGGAAGGCATAGCCGTAGCCATTGCTCTTCATATCCTTTTCCATACGATCACACAAGTCATTAATATCATCCTTTGTGTTACGAGCAAATTCAACTATCAGGATAGCTCCCGGTTTGCCTTCCAGGAAAAACCTGTTTTTCCTTTGTTCTATATTATCCCCGGTGAGCTCCAGGATTTTATCATCCATCATCTCTACTGCATCCGGGTCATATTTCAGAGCAATGAGGTTGGCCGGGTAGGCGTCATCGCGGTTTTTAAGGTGAACACAACATAAAGCTTTTTCAGCAGGAGGGAGGGGTACCAGATTCAACTTAACCTCGGTAACTATTGCAAGAGTCCCTTCCGAGCCTGCAATAAGCCTGGCCAGATTCAGATCATCATCGCTGTTTTTATCAAAGGAACTTGTTTTTAATAAGAGATCAAGTGCATAGCCGGTGTTCCTGCGGGGTACCTCCGGATCCGGATATTCACTGACTATTTCGCTGGCAATGTCAGGGTCAGACAAAACATCCCGGAATTTCCTGTATATATTACCTTCAAGGTTTTCCTGCTTACACTTATTATTAAATTCATCTTTTGTTATTTCAGAAAATGTCGCTTTGCTGCCATCACTCAATATTGCTTTTACCTCGATTGTATGATCCCTTGTGCTTCTATAGCGAAGCGAGTGTAGTCCGCATGCATTGTTACCCAGCATGCCCCCAATTGTGCAGCGGTTAGCCGTGGAGGTCTCAGGGCCGAAAAACAAACCAGCAGAATGAAGATGGTTATTTAGTTCTTCAAGAATTACACCTGGCTGAACTTTCACCCAATGCTCCTCTTCGTTGATTTCCAGTACATTGTTCATATACCGGCTAATATCAACCACTATGCCGGATCCAACCACCTGGCCGGCCAGTGATGTGCCGGCCCCCCTCATTATCAGGCCGGTTTTGTTAGAGCTGGCATAATCCAGCAGGATCCTGAGATCATCTTCATCTGCGGGCCATGCCACAGCCATGGGTTTTTCCATGTACATGGATGCATCCGTGCTGTACATTATCCGGCTGGTTTCGTCATATTGTAAATCGCCCCGGAGCAAGGCAGCCAGCCTATCCAGTTTTTCAGAATTATCCATATTGCTGTTAAAGTTTTACCCTGTAAAAGTATATAATATTATCAAAGCTTAAATAATATTAGCATGCTTATGTCATCATTTCATTATTCAAATAACACTGACAATAATCATGTTGGACGAGGTTGATGTTTTAAGCAAATTTGTTTATTTTTGTTGAATTATTTTTATAGATATAATTAACTGATATACAATGGAATTAATAAATAGCATCAAAGAAAAGGCAAAGCAGTTAAACAGGCGTATAGTTTTACCTGAATCAACAGAGGAACGTACTCTCAGGGCAGCAGACCGGGTCATTAGCGAAGGACTGGCAAACATTATTTTGATTGGAGATCCAAGGGACATTTTATTGCAGGCGGATAAGCTTGATCTCAGGAATATAGTAAAGGCAGAAATAGTGAATCCTGTTTCTCATGAAAAGAAGGAAAAGTATGCTGATATGATGGTTGAGCTGAGAAAGCATAAAGGACTTACCAGGGATGAAGCACTGAAACTGGTAGAAAATCCCCTTTATCTTTCTGTTATGATGATAAAGAACGGAGATGCCGATGGTGAGGTGGCCGGTGCGGAAAATGCCACCGGTGATGTGCTGAGACCGGCATTTCAGATAGTGAAAACAAAGCCGGGAATATCTGTTGTTTCAGGTGCTTTTATTATGATACACCCTGATGCTTCATTTGGCGAAAACGGTGTTATGGTTTTTGCAGATGGGGCTGTCCATCCTGATCCTACTGATAAAGAGCTGGCTGAGATTGCTGTTGCAACAGCTAATACCACCAAAACAATTCTGGGAATAGAACCCAGGGTTGCCATGCTGAGTTTTAGTACAAAAGGCAGTGCAAAACATGAAATGGTAGATAAGGTGGTGTCAGCTACAAAAATGGCACGTGAAATGGCACCTGAACTCCAGATTGACGGGGAATTGCAGGCTGATGCAGCTCTTGTGGAGGCTATTGGTAAAAAGAAGGCCCCCGACAGTAAAATAGCCGGCAGGGCAAATGTGCTGGTTTTTCCTTCACTGGATGTAGGTAATATTGCTTATAAACTGGTACAGAGACTGGGTAAAGCTGAAGCTGTTGGCCCTGTATTGCAGGGTATGGCTGCACCCATTAATGACCTTTCAAGAGGCTGCTCTGTTGAGGATATTGTCAGCCTTGTGGCGATAACAGCGAATCAGTCTTCATAATAACAATATAGAAAAAGGATCTGAACAGTTTTCAGGTCCTTTTTCTTTAATACATATTTATTATATTGCCTTAAATAAATTAAAATATATAAACTGAAAGAACTTATGGTAATTCTTGTCCTGAACTGCGGAAGCTCATCAATAAAGTATAAAGTATTTGATGTATCAAATGGTGCAGATGTTATAGCAAAAGGCCTTGTTGAAAGAATAGGTATAAGTGATAGTATACTTACTCATAAACCAGCCGGTAAAGAAAATTTTAAAACAGTAACCGATATCCCGGACCACACTATTGGTATCAACCTGGTAATAGAGGCTCTGACTCACAAAGAACATGGCGTTATTGCAGATGTTCAGGATATATACGCAGTAGGACACAGGGTTGCCCATGGTGGAGAGAATTTTACCAGGAGCGTGCTTATAGACAGTAATGTAAAAAAAGATATAGAAGAATGCTGTGAACTTGCTCCCCTGCATAATCCTGCCAATCTGAAAGGTATTCTTTCAGTTGAAAAACTTGTTCCTGGAGTACCACAGGTGGCTGTTTTTGATACATCCTTTCACCAGACTATGCCTGATTATGCTTATATGTATGCAATACCCTATGAGTATTATGACAGGTACAGGATAAGAAAGTATGGTTTTCACGGCACCAGCCATAAGTTTGTTGCTCAAAAAGCTGCCAGACTTATTGACAGAGACTATAAAGACCTCAGGATTGTAACCTGTCACCTGGGTAACGGCGCCTCTGTAGCTGCCATAAATAATGGCGAATCAGTTGATACATCCATGGGCTTTACACCCGTTGACGGACTTATTATGGGTACGAGAACAGGCGAAATTGACCCGGGAGTGCTTATTTATATTGCAGACAAAGAGCATCTTAACGTGCAGGGTGTCAGTAATATGATTAACAAAAAATCAGGGGTGATGGGTGTGTCAAATATATCATCTGATATGCGCGACCTTGAAATTGCTGCAAATAAAGGTAATGACAAGGCAATACTTGCTCTTAAAATGTATTCATATAAAGTTAAGAAATTTATAGGAGCCTATGCTGCCGCACTGAATGGCATCGACCTGCTTGTATTTACAGGAGGAGTTGGGGAAAACGATTTCAATGTAAGAAAAATGATATGCTCAGACCTGGAATTCCTTGGACTTGAATTTGATGCCGGAAAGAATGATAAAGTAAAAGGAAAAGATCTGATCATCTCCCGTGAATCATCCAAAGTGACAGTTATGACCGTTACAACGGACGAGGAACTGGTAATTGCAACCGATACAAAAAACATAGTAAGCAAGAAATCCTAGATTGTTTAAATAACCCGATTGAACCATGACCCTAAAGAAACTAAGTGATTTAAGTAAACTGCTTGCAGGAAAACCGGTGAGGAGACTGGTAGTTGCAGCAGCAAACGACAGCCAGTCGTTGGGAGCAGTGCTCAGAGCATCAAAAAACGGTATTGTCAAACCAATCCTCATAGGGGATGAGAAAGAGATACTCCAAATAGCGGAGGACAGTAAATATGTCTTAGGCGATATAAGGGTTGTTAATGAACCGGATTACGTCAAAGCTTCTGAACTGGCAGTTAAAATGGTCAGGAATAATGAGGCTGATGTTCTGATGAAAGGGAAAGTGGGTACCTCAGTATTGCTCAAAAGTGTACTTAACAAGGAATGGGGACTTCGTACAGGTAATCTTCTGTCTCACATTGCACTTTTCGAAGTTGAAACATATCACAAACTGATTGCAGTTACCGATGTGGCAATGAATATTGCACCCGATTTGAAGGATAAAATAGCTATAGTAGAAAATTCTGTTGCTTGCCTTAATATGCTGGGAATTGAAATACCTAAAGTAGCTGTTCTTGGAGCTGTTGAGATGGTAAATGAGAGCATGCAGGCTACTCTGGATGCAGCGCTTCTTTCAAAAATGAACCAGAGGGACCAGATAAAGAACTGCCTTATAGACGGGCCGCTTGCTTTTGATAATGCTATCAGCCTTGAAAGTGCAAGGCATAAGGGTATAAGATCAGAGGTTGCTGGCGATACAGACCTGCTTCTTATGCCTGATATTGAAGTAGGCAATGTTCTTTATAAATCACTGGTGTTCTTTGCAAAATCAAAGGTGGCATCAATGATCCTGGGTGCAGCTGCACCTATTGTACTTACTTCGAGATCAGACAGTGAACAGGCTAAGTATGACAGCATAGTGCTGGCAGCAGCTACTGCAAAATAAAAATGCTATGATTGATTCACTTGAGAAACTTGTTGATATAGTCAAAGAAAGCAAAAGAAAGCCCAGGCTGGCAGTAACCTGGGCACAGGACAGGAATACACTTGGTGCAGTGGGGAAAGCTGCTGCAGAAGGATTGGTGGAGGCTCATCTTTATGGCGATAAGAAACAAATAATAAATCTCGCTTCTGAAATGGGCCTTAACAGAGATGTTTTTAATATCATTGATATAAATAATGAAAGGGAGGCTGCATCAGAAACAGTAAGAGCAGTTAAAGCAGGAGAAGCAGACATACTTATGAAAGGCCTTATAGGTACTGATAAGTTCCTCAAGGCCGTACTGGATAAGGAACTCGGACTAATGAAACCCAAAGCTGTTCTCAGCTATGTTTGTGCGGTAGATGTGCCGGATTATCATAAACTTCTCTTTATTACCGATACAGCCGTTCTTCCATTCCCGGATCTTGATCAGAAAGTTGCAATGGCTGAATATGCAATCTCAATGGCAAACAGTTTTGGAATTGCAAGGCCTAAAGTCGCACTGATAGGTGCATCTGAAAAAATGAGCAGGCATTTCGAAAATTCTGTTGATTATGCCATAATGTGCAAAATGGCTCAAAGAGGCCAGATAAGTGACTGTATTATGGACGGACCACTTGATGTGTTTCTTGCCTGCGACAAAGAAAGTGTAAAAATCAAGGGTGTTGATACACCTGTTGGCGGAGACGCCGATATACTGCTGTTTCCTACCCTTGAATCATGTAATCCCTTTTACAAGGGACTGATGCTTTTTGGTAAAGGCGAACTGGCAGGAATGCTGATGGGGACAGAAGTGCCTGTCGTTCTGATGTCAAGAAGTGAAAGTGAAAAATCAAAATTCTATTGTATTGCACTTTCATGCCTGATGGCAGAAAAAAATATAAAATAATATATGGAGAAATTAATACTTGCAATAAACCCGGGATCAACCTCCACAAAAATGGGTTTGTATTCAGATGATGAATTGTTATTTGCTGAAACACTGAGACATGATTTAGATGAACTTTCAGGGTTTGACCGGATAAGCGATCAGTTTTCTTTCAGGAAAAAACTTATTATGGAAGTATTGAAAGAAAAAAAAGTAGTCCTGGAAAATATCAGGGCCATTGTTGGAAGGGGAGGACTTCTTAAACCAATTGAGTCAGGTGTTTATGAGGTAAATGCACTTATGAAGAAAGACCTGGCCGGGGGCGAAAGAGGTGAGCATGCCAGTAACCTCGGGGGATTGATAGCAGCAGATATATCTGATGATATTGAAGGCTCGAGGGCTTTTATTGTAGACCCTGTTGTGGTAGATGAGATGCATGAACTTGCAAGGTTGTCAGGTCACCCCCTGATTGAAAGAAAATCTATTTTTCATGCGCTGAACCAGAAAGCTGTTGCTAATGCTTATGCTGAATCAGTTAACAGGGATTATAACGATATGAACCTTGTTGTAGCCCACATGGGAGGCGGTATTAGTATTGGGGCACACAGAAAAGGCAAAGTCATTGATGTTAATAATGCACTGAACGGAGATGGACCTTTCTCGCCTGAAAGAGCAGGTTCATTACCTGCAGGTCAACTGGTTGAACTTTGTTTCAGCGGGAAGTACAGCAAGGAAGAAATTATGAAAATGCTCACCGGCAAAGGAGGAATGGTAGCTTACCTGGATACAAACAGTTTTTTGGATATTTGCGACAGGACCGAGCGGGGAGATGAGAAGGCAAAACTTGTGCAGGAGGCATCAGCCTACCAGATAGCAAAAGAAATAGCCTCTGCAGCAGCAGTTATGAAAGGCAATGTGGATGCAATTATCCTTACAGGGGGCATGGCACACCAGAAAACTCATACCGACTTTATCACAGATATGATTGGCTTCCTCGCGGATGTGGTTGTATACCCTGGCGAGGACGAGCTTAAATCATTGGCGCACAGCGGAATGCTGGCGACGGAAGGCAGGGTCGTCGTTAAGGACTATAAATAAGCCTGATTCCAAACCAGTGAGCAGGGAGTAGGGAGGAAGATACAAGATACAAGATACAAGATACAAGATACAAGATACAAGTACGGAAGATACAAGTGGGTTGTGCAGGGATGTAATTATCTGCATATTACACTCATTCTCAACTCATTCAAACTTCCTTCGCAATGGCCTAATCTCCGGGTGGTACACCCGCCGCAATGGCCAATCCCCGGGTGGTACACCCACCGCAATGGCCAATCCCCGGGTGGTACACCCACCGCAATGGCCAATCCCCGGGTGGTACCGGGGCTATTGTTATTCTCCCCCTCGCGGGGGAGTCAAGGTAGGGGGTGTTAAGGTAATCCCTTCTATAACGAATGCCTTTTTACTTTTTACTTTTAACTTTTTCCTTTTATCTTTTGTCTTTTTCCTTACGGATTATTCACCGAAACAGGCAGCACCTTCCCGTTAAAATACCTGTGACCGTTTTTAGCAAACCAGTAAATAAAACCAGCCATTTCTTCTGCATTCAGTGGTGCATCATACCCTGGGAAAGCTGTATCAAGCATTTCAGTCTGTACCGCCCCTAGAGCAAGGCTGTTGAAAAATAAACCCTTACCCTCATATTCTGAACCAAGGCTTTCGGTAAGGTTTGCAATGGCGCCTTTAACAGCACTGTAAACTGACATACCCGGGTACCTTGAGCTGCCCTGGAATCCACCCATACTGCTGATGTTTACAATATGAGCATTTTTGCTGAAGCTGTGTATAAGAGTTTTTGTTAGTAGCAAAGGACTTATGAAATGCGTCTCCGTCATCAGACGGATCTCATCTGTATTGAACTCATCAAATGGCTTGTGTATAAGCACACCTGCATTATTTATAAGTATGTCTACCCTGTTAAATGCCTTTTTTACCTCTTTTAAGAGTTTTTCAGGGCTTTTCAGGCTTTCGTTAAGGTCTGCTTCAATATAGCTGATATTATTGTTCGCAGAGCTTTTGCTAAGCTTGCTCAGCAATGAGCCTGACCTGGCAATTGCAAGTACATGATTGCTTTTGTCTTCCGCAAAGGCCAGTGTGGTCTCTTTTCCAATTCCTTTGCTTGCTCCCGTTATAATTATATTCATATTACTTTTGATAATTATTATTTCTATATTTCGTATAATTGCAGCTAAAGTTACGATTTTTAAAGTGTATGCAGAAACTGATTAAACCCGGAAAGCGAAGAATTCCCAATGTCCCAAAAACTCTTTTCCTGGTCCTGGTAGTCATATTATTCAATACTATGCCTTCTGCAGGTCAGAGTATTGAACAAAGAAGCTCACGGCCGCCCTTGCGCGAAAGGATCTTCTACGGTGGTAGTTTTGGATTGCAGTTTGGAAATATTACTAATATAGAACTGTCACCCATCGTTGGAATATGGATGTTGCCGCGACTTTCAATTGCCGCAGGTCCGACATATCAATACTATAAAGATCCTTTTGGCAGGACAGATATTTATGGTGGAAGAAGTTTTTTTCGATTCATGTTTATACAGGATATCAGCAAATTTATTCCCCTGGGATTGCCTGTAGGTTTCTATATTCAGGGCGAATATGAGGGTCTCAGCCTGGAAGCAGATTTTTGGACATCAGGCTTACCCGCCGGCTCCAGACTGTGGGAGCATAATGTACTGGCCGGACTTGGTATCAGCCAGGCCCTGGGTATGAAATCATCAATGAACATTTCTTTTCTGTGGGTACTCACCCAACCCGGCTATGAAATCTATGATAATCCTGAAATACGAATTGATTTTGTTTTTTGATCCAGCTCACGTTTCAGGTTCTGTCAACTTTCCATCAACCCAATAATCTACGATTCCATCAATCCATCATTCCATTTCCCGGATTTACCTTCCTTCCGGGTTGTCGAATTAAGTGTTAATCATTACATTTGCCACCTTTAATCATAAAACATTAACGTAAACATTATTATGGTAATTGGAAAAGACAAGATGGTATCTCTCAGGTATGTTCTTAGAGAGGATAATCAAGACGGATCAGTAGTTGAAGAGCTTAGTAAGGATAATCCCCTGCAGTTTCTCTACGGAGCAGGCCAGATGTTGCCTCACTTTGAATCTAACCTGGCCGATCTTTCCGAAGGAGACAATTTCGAGTTTAAGCTGAGCTCTGAGGATGCTTACGGAGATAAAAGGGACGAATTAATAGTAGATCTGCCCATGTCTGTATTCGAAGTAGATGGCAAAGTGGATGAAAACCTGGTGAAAATTGGCAACCAGGTACCTATGGCTGATTCCCAGGGCAGAAGACTGGTTGGTACCGTTCTTTCACTCACTGATGCTGCTGTAAAAATGGATTTTAATCATCCCATGGCAGGAACGAACTTACATTTTACCGGTGAAATATTGTCAGTTCGCGATGCAACTGACGAGGAGCTTAACCAGCAGGGTGGCGGTTGCAGCGATTGTGGTGATGAAGGATCCTGCCAGGGTTGTTAAATAACAGCCTGGTTTTATTAAATATGCTGTAGAATATCTTTCAGTAATTCCTTGAAGGATAATAATGCCTATTTTTGGTATTCTTATTAACTGGTGTTAAATCATTTTGTACTTCTATGAAGCTGAAAATAAAAAAATACCCCCTGTGGCTAAAGATTATCTTTGGCATGGTGCTGGGTATAATATGGGGACTGGTCGCGGTCAGGACAGGTTTGACAGAGTTTACTGCAGACTGGGTAAAACCCTGGGGTACGATATTTATCAAGTTACTTAAGCTGGTTGCAGTTCCCCTGATATTTGTTTCCCTGGTTAAAGGGATTACCAGTATTACTGATATAACAAAGCTATCAAGAATAGGAGCAAAGACCCTCGGTCTTTATATTGCTTCTACAGTTATATCCATTGTTTTCGGTTTGCTGATTGTGAATACTGTAAAACCCGGAAATGCTTTCAGCCAGGAGAAAAGGCAGGAATTTCAGCTGCAGTTTGAAAATAATGTGAAAGAATCAGAGGATATTGCAATTACGGTTAAAGACCGCTCTCCCCTGGATTTCTTTGTTGATATGGTCCCTGATAATATTATTAAGGCCAGCGGCGACAATTCAAATATGCTGCAGGTCATATTCTTTTCATTACTCTTTGCCATTGCAATAATTGTGCTGGAAGCTAAAAAGGTAAAAGTTGTTAAAGATCTTTTTGACGGGCTTAATGATATTATTCTAAAGATAGTTGATATAATAATGCGCTTTGCACCATTCGGGGTATTTGCATTGTTATCTGCCCTTATAACAGAATTCTCAGGAGATGCTCAGCTATTCGTTGCTCTGGGCAAATATGCAGCTCTTACAATCGCCGGATTACTAGCAATGATCTTCGGACTATATCCTCTTTATGTTAGATTATTCAGTAAGGTCCCGGTAAAATCGTTTTACAGGAACCTCCTGCCGGTACAAATGGTGGCATTTTCAACAAGCTCAAGTGCAGCAACATTGCCGGTAACCCTGAAACAGTGTACACAAAAGCTTAAGATATCCCGCAGCGTGGCAAATTTTGTCCTTCCTGTTGGTGTTACAATAAACATGGATGGCTCCTCTTTCTACCAGGCAGTGTCAGCCGTCTTTATTGCTCAGGTATTTGGACTTGACCTTACACTTTCCCAGCAGGTTACTATTGTGCTTACTGCTACACTTGCTTCTATTGGGGCGCCCGGTGTGCCCGGCGGAGCAGTGATCATGCTGGTTATTGTTCTGAGCTCTGTTGGAATACCGGCAGAAGGACTGGCACTTATAATGGGTGTGGAAAGGCCGCTGGACATGATGAGAACAATAGCAAATGTAACAGGAGACTCGGCTGTGACAAGCATCGTTGCTTCATCAGAAAATGAAGTTGGGGTGGAGGATATCGATGAAAACTATGATGACGATTAGAAAAAAAAATAGTCTATGTTGAAAAAAATGCCACTATGGGCAAAAATAATAATAGGAATGGTTCTCGGGTTAATCTGGGGTATGATAGCAACCCGTACAGGCCTGGAAGAAATAACCCTGGATTGGATAAAACCCTGGGGAACAATATTTCTTAAACTCCTGAAACTTATTGCAGTTCCTCTTATTTTTGTATCTCTTGTCAAGGGAGTTTCCAGTCTGACCGATATATCAAAACTGTCACGCATAGGCATAAAAACTGTTTCATATTATATCGTTTCTACCCTTATAGCAACTACCTTCGGTCTTTTCCTGGTAAACATTGTGGATCCAGGTGATACATTCCCTGAGGAGAAGAGAATGGAATACATGGAAGAGTGGCAGGGGGAAGTCAGCGAGAGCCAGCTACTCGCGGAATCAAGTGATACATCCCCCCTGAGATTCATAGTTGATATGGTGCCCGATAATATAATAGGAGCAATGGGAGATAACTCCAAAATGCTGCAGATTATATTTTTTGCAATACTCTTTGCTATTGCAATGGTGCTGGTTAAGGAAGAAAAAGTAAGAACTGTACGATGGATATTCGATGGCCTAAATGATATTATTATTAAGATTATCGAGCTTATAATGAAATTTGCCCCCTGGGGAGTATTTGCCCTGCTTGCCGGTGTTGTAGTTGATTTTGCAGGCGATACAGATATATTCCTTGCTCTCGGAAAGTATTTTACTACCGTGCTGGTCGGACTATTCCTGCTTATTATTGGCCTTTATCCGCTCTATCTTAAGATTTTTACAAAGAATATCCCCATACGTAAATTCCTCAGAGCCATATTGCCTGCCCAGATGGTTGCCTTCTCAACAAGCTCAAGTGCCGCAGCACTGCCTGTGACTATGCGACAAAATACCGAGGAGCTGGGAGTCTCAGATGAAGTGTCAAACTTCGTTCTGCCGGTAGGAGTAACCATCAATATGGATGCAACAGCTTTCTACCAGTCAGTGGCAGCAATATTCATAGCCCAGGTTTATGGTATTGATCTTACTATAGCACAACAACTTACTATTGTTCTAACAGCAACATTATCGTCAATAGGATCACCAGGAGTGCCGGGAGGTAGCATAGTACTTGTAATTATGGTGCTTACATCGGTTGGATTACCGGTTGAAGGTCTTGCCCTTATCCTGGGAGTAGACAGACCCCTTGATATGCTGAGATCATCAGTTAACCTGACAGGAGACTCAACAATAGCAAATATTATTAATTACAGCGAGGAAAAAAGAAACGGCAAAGAATAAGCAAAAAGAGGATAATATATAGAAAAGATCTGTTCTATTGCTTATAAACGATTGATATAACAAGTATCCTCCTTCTAATACACTTTTTTTCCCGAATTCTCCTGTTTTATACTGGCATATATCTAATTGATTTACTTAATATATTGATCAAAGTTATTGTTTATCAGTAAAATAAAGATCAAAAACACATATTTTAAGCCTTCCTGGTTGCAATAATTGTACAAGAGTAGAGTAGAGGTATTGAAAATTACATCTCTCCGATCTTTAAAAATAACATCTTCCTGTAAACTTAGTAAGCCGGAACAAGAATTGATTATTTACACTCGCTGCATTAATAATAAATATTCTGTTACTAAGTAGTAATGTTTATAAATGTGAAATTTTAAGGTAGATCTCACTTTACACATGGAAATAATTACAAAAAGCAGCCTATTTACAGATGTAAGCACTAAATTTATCACTGCAATATGAACAATTAACACATGTAAATACACTACATCATCACAGATGTGAATTTAAATGATTGTATTTCCTAAAATCTTATATAACGCTATATATCAATATTATAAGACTATTATATAAAGTATAACTATATATAATTATGTAATATTATGTAAATTGTGATTAGAAACAGGTAATATATCCTTATTATGCCTTAAATACCAGTGATATATGTATCTAAATTAAACCAGGAGATCAATATCCCAGTATTTCTCAATGAACAGTGTAACAATAATATAGATATTATAGCATTACATAGCTGTAATTGTAGAAAACAACGGTAAGTTACAATTGTAAATACCTTAAGATTACAGATGTAATAAAAATATTATTTACATTTGTAATGCATAAATTTTACAATTATGAAAGACAGGATAAGGTTATTTCTTGAATCTGAGAACAAATCATCTTCACAGTTTGCTGCTGAAATAGGTGTCCAGGCATCAGGAGTATCTCATGTATTATCAGGAAGAAATAAGCCAAGCCTGGATTTTATTATTAAAATGCTTGATAGATATGAGAATCTGAATAATGAATGGCTGTTGTTTGGCAGGGGTGAGATGTACAAAAGTATGGAAGAACCTCGCATTGTTGAAGGATCATTAAGTTTCAATGATATCGATAAGGAACCGGCACCGGGAAATATACCTGATTCTGAAGAAAGTGCTGAAAATCCGCCTGAAAGGGACTTTGCCAGCTCAAAAGATACTGAAAATAGTCAAACAGGCGATTACGAAGCGCGCTCAGAGAAGATAATCATTTTTTACAGTGATGGCACCTTCAGGGAGTATAATCCCCGCTAAAGGCTTTAAAACGACTGAGAGGCTAAGTGACTTAGAGATGAAGTGACGAAGCTTCCCATTGCCAATTGCCAATTGACAATAATAAATACCTTAGCCTTAGCCTTAGCCTTATCCTTAGCCTCAGCCTCAGCCTCAGCCTCAGCCTAAAAATTAACTACTCCACGACTAAACACCACATAAAATTCCTCAATTTCCCTTATCTTTGCACTCAAATTTCAGCTAATGAGGACAGAGGATTTCCGGCTTCTTAAAAATAAGAGAATAACCCGTGATTATTTTGTAATGGATATTGTTGCTGATCAGCCGCTTCCGGATATAATGCCGGGACAGTTTGTTCAGCTGAGAGTGGATAATAACAGGGAGACTTTTCTCAGGAGACCTATATCTGTTTATGATACAGATTACGCAAGGAATACCATAAGTCTGCTTATTAAGGAGGTAGGTGCCGGTACACGAGCAATGTCGCAGCTAAGTGAAGGTGCTGTCGTAAACCTTGTTCATCCCCTTGGCAACAGCTTTACCCCGGGCGACCGCAATTCCAGGTCCCTGCTTGTAGGAGGTGGCGTAGGCGTTGCTCCAATGTTAATGCTGGGCAAATATTTTAAAAAAAGTGGGCTGGATTTTAAGTTTCTACTTGGATACCAGTCATCTGAGCATGTTATACAGAAAGAAAGATATGAACAGTACGGAGAAGTATTGATTAGTACAGATGATGGCACAATGGGCCACAAAGGCCTGGTTACCAGTCATCCCGGCTTACTTGAAGGAGAATACGACCGTATTTATTGCTGCGGGCCGGAAATTATGATGAAAAAAGTGGCGGGGATAGCCCGTTCAGCCGGAAAATTTTGTGAAGTATCTCTTGAAAACACCATGGCCTGTGGCTATGGTGTTTGCCTGTGCTGTGTTGTGGAAACAGACAGGGGAAATATTTGTACCTGTACAGAGGGTCCCGTGTTTAATATAAATGAGTTAAAATGGCAGATCTGAGTGTTGATATAGGAGGTCTTAAACTGAAAAACCCGGTTATGACAGCTTCGGGTACCTGTGGATTTGGTCCGGAAATGGAACCTTTTATTGATCCATCCGACCTTGGTGCTCTTGTCGTAAAAGGAACAACTCTTAAAAACAGGGATGGAAATCCTTATCCCAGGATGGCGGAAACCCCTTCTGGTATGCTTAATTCAGTGGGTTTGCAGAACAAGGGTATAGATTACTTTAAGGAGTTTACTTATCCCCGCATTAAAAAATACAACACTTCAGTAATCATTAATGTGAATGGCAGTACTGTTGAGGACTATGTTGAACTTACAGAAATTATCAATGATCTTGATGGTATTGATGCCATAGAGCTTAACATATCATGCCCAAATGTAAAAATGGGAGGGATGGTATTCGGCACTCATCTGCCTGCTGCAGAAAAGGTAATAAAAGCAGTCAGGAAGGTCTGTAAGAAAAGCATGATGGTGAAATTGTCTCCCAATGTTACCAGCATAACTGATTTTGCAAAACTGGCAGAGGCTGAAGGTGCAGATTCAATCTCCCTTATAAACACCCTGTTAGGCATGGCTGTCGACGCAAAAACAAGGAAGCCTGTATTATCCACTGTCACAGGAGGATTGTCCGGCCCTGCAATAAAACCTGTTGCGCTTCGGATGGTCTGGCAGGTGGCAGCTGCCGTTAAAATACCGGTTATAGGGATAGGAGGGATCATGAATGCAACAGATGCAGCTGAATTTATGATAGCAGGAGCTACGGCTGTGCAGGTTGGAACAGCCATGTTTATTGAACCCACGGCCGCTGTGGATATAGTAAAAGGTCTGGACAAATACCTTGATGATTACGGATTTGACAAAGCAACGGACCTGATATCCACACTGGATAAACAATAGTGCAATTTCATTTGGCGTTTACTTATAATTTAATAAATTTAAGGCCTTTTTGTTAGTGAACTATTATTAAATTCGATACATTATGGCAAAAGATTTAAAAATTGATAATCTTGACAGGCAGATTCTGGATATTATTACAAAAAACGCCCGGATCCCTTATCTTGAAGTCGCGAGGGCTTGTAATGTCTCCGGGGCTGCAATACACCAGAGGGTGCAGAGATTAATCAAAGAAGGTGTTATTAAAGGCTCAGAGTTCAAAGTTGATCCTATTGCTGTTGGATTCAAAACATGTGCCTACATTGGAATTTTCCTGGAACACCCGGGACATTATAAATCAGTTATTAAAAAATTTGAAGAAGTTCCCGAGATTATAGAATGTCACTATACCACAGGTAATTACTCACTATTTATTAAAGTGTATGCGCATGATAACGAGCATCTCAGGGATGTTCTTACTTACAGCATTCAGAATATTGACGGAGTTACCCGTACTGAAACCTTAATATCACTTGAGGAGTCGATAAACAGGCAAATACCAGTGCTTTCTAAAGAATAGCAAAAGGTTTTGATCCAATTTTATTATAATCTGATAATCAATAACCAATTGACAAAAATCAATTGACAATTAACACTAACTCTACTGTCGAATGGCGAACATATTTTCTGGCAGGGTAGCTGTAATTACAGGTGCCAGCTCAGGTATAGGACTGGCTACATCCATTGAATTTGCCCGGAGGGGAACAAAGGTTGTTATGGCTTCATCCAATAAGGAGAAGCTGGAAAAAGCAGCTGAACCAATTATCAAAGATGGATATGATGTAATAACGGTCAAAACCGATGTTTCCAGCGAGGAAGAGTGTCAGAAGCTTGTAAAAAAAGCAGTTGATACCTATGGAGGAATAGACTTTCTTATTAATAATGCAGGTATATCAATGAGGGCCCGCTTCGCCGATATGGATCTCGAAGTAATGCGCAGGGTGATGGATATTAATTTCTGGGGCACGGTTCATTGTACCCGTTATGCCCTGAAGTATATCATCGAGAGAAAAGGAACTATTGTAGGAGTGTCATCCGTGGCCGGGTTTCACGGACTGCCGGGCAGGACAGGCTATTCAGCAAGTAAGTTTGCCATGCACGGTTTCCTTGAAACAGTGAGGATAGAAAACCTGAAATCAGGACTTAATGTTATGATAATTGCCCCGGGCTTTACACGTACAAACATACGCATGACAGCTCTCACGGGAGATGGTAGTGCCCAGGGAGAATCGCCCCGGAAAGAAGAAAAAATGATGAGCCCTGAATATGTTGCCCGGTGGATACTGAAAGGAATAGTCAAGAAAAAGAGAAATAAAATAATGACCTGGGATGGCCGTCTGACTGCTCTTTTTCAAAGAATTACGCCCGCTATGGTAGACCATGCTTATTACCGGGCAATGCTGAATGAACCTGGTTCACCACTTGCTGAAAAATAACCCTAACGCATGTTGTAAATTACTCTCGAGCCAGTTCCGGCCAGCCCCGCGGGACCAATTACCCTTGTTATGTTTTTTTGTTTCATTCGTCATATCAGTGAGAAACAAATTATTGAAACAAAAAAAGAAAAATCATGAAAAGGATTATTACTCCATTACTAATGCTGCTTTTTACAGCAAGCTTAAGTGCACAGAGCTCAATAGACCGCTTATTCGACAAATACCAGGGTAAAGACGGTTTTGTTACTGTCACAGTCTCCGGTAGCTTTCTTAAAATGATGGGAGATTTTGACGATGACGATGAATTCCTGAAACATTCAGATAAGTTTTCAGCAATTCGCATCCTTGCCCAGGAAGACGATTTTATGGAAGTTGATAACTTCTATGATATGGTAATTGACGAAATAGAAAAGGGCGGCTATGAAGAGATGGTAAGAATTAATTCAGCTGATTCTGATGTAAAGATCATGGTGAAAGCTGATGGAGATGTTTTTACTGAATTCCTGCTCGTGGCAGGAGGTGATGATAATGCCATCATACAGATTAAGGGCAGGCTTACCCGGGAAATGGTAAGGGAAATGTCAGAATCAGTGGATGATGATAATATCCACTTCGGAATGAATTAAATTGTATAGATTAGTTAACTTTAGAGCCTGGAATATCGGCTAAAGATGCATATATGACCAGGAAGGAATTTGAATCTGACATATTACCTTTCAGTACACAGCTGTACCGTTTTGCCTTCCGCTTCCTTACCAACACAGAGGAAGCGGAAGATGCAGTCCAGGAGGTGTTCCTGAAGCTCTGGAAGATGCGTGACAAACTTTCGGAATACAATAACCTGAAGGCATTTGCTATGACAGTAACACGTAATCACTGCCTGGATATACTGAGAAAAAAACGCACAGATTATCTTGATGACACCGGAACCGAAGATACCAGGACCAATGGCATGATTAATGAAGATGTTCTTGAAAAGAAAGAGAATTTTAATATAATTACAGGTATTATTAATTCCCTCCCGGATAGTTACAGGTCTGTTATATGGCTGCATGATGTTGACGGCTATGATTACACGGAGATTGCTGAGAAGATGGGAACAGATGTTAAAAACCTGAGGGTTAAACTTTCCAGGGCAAGAAAAATGGTGCGTGAAGAACTAAAAAAAAAGAATTATGAACTGGTCAGCGCTTGACAGATTATTGGACAAATATTATTCAGGTGATACTTCCCGCGAAGAGGTGGAGCAATTACTTGAATATCTCGGTCAACCCGGCCTGCCCGGGCAGTACGAGGAAGACAGGTTACTTCTGCAGTCTCTTTATGGAGATGAAGCTGCACCTGGACCTTCCCCGGACTTCAATAATAGAATATTAAATGCAATTGATGATTATGAAGCGGAGAAGAAACTGAGCAGGGCTAAAAGACAACTTTACGCTGTTGTCTCAGCAGCTGCATCTGTGTTGATAATTATCAGCATATGGTTTACTGTGGGCAGGGAAAACAGCTTTGAAGATACTTACAGCGATCCTCAGCTGGCATATAATGAAACTGTTGAGATTCTTTATACAGTTTCTGCCAACCTTAACAGGGGCAGGGAAGAGATGGACAACCTGGATGCACTGGTCACAACTAAAGAAAGATTGCAGAAAGTGCCCGAAGCAGGTAATGTGATAAAAGATGATCTTGAACAGCTTAAATACCTGGGTAAAAGCATGAAAATGCTGGGCATCACGGATAAGGATAATAATAAGTAAAACCAAATATGATGAAAAAAATAATTCCGGTATTCATTTTACTATTCATCTCTCTTGCATCTGTTGCACAGAGAAATGCTATAGATGAGATGTTTGATAAATATTCAGGCAGGGATGGTATTACTACTGTGTATATTTCAAGTAAAATGTTCAGTATGATGGCCAGGGTGGATCTTGATGATGAAGAATTACAGGATGTAATCAAGAACCTTAAAACAATACGTATCCTTACCGTTGAAGACCAGGAACTTAATAATAAACTGGATTTTTTCAGCGAACTGTCCGGTCAACATGACTTCAGCGATTATGAAGAACTTATGGTGGTGAAGGAAAGTGGTAAGAATCTTAAATTCCTGGTAAAGGAAAAAGGAAAAAGAATTGATGAATTGTTAATGATAGGGGGCGGACCGGGACAGAACGTCCTGATATCCATTAAAGGCGATCTTGATCTTGACAATATATCAAGTATCAGCCGTACCATGGGGATTAAAGAACTACAAAACGGAATAGATTATTGATATGAGATATATTAGGATAAGCATTCTGCTTGCTTTAACAGCAATACTATTTTCCTGCTCAGACAGGAGGAAAAATGACGATATCTTCAGCCGGTTCGAGGGTGAACGCGGAATATACATGATTAAATTGCCACCGGTACTTTTCATGAAGCTCATTGGTATGGAAGAGGAAAGTATAGATCCTGATAAACTGGGCAATGTCGATCTTGTTAAACTAATGATTTACAGCAGAGAAGATGCCACCGCTGATGATGTGGATGATATGCTGGGCAGCCTGAAAGAAGAGTTCAGGTCATATCAATATGAAAACCTCCTGGGATTTAACTCAGGCGGTGCCTTCATGACAGTTTATATGCTTGAAAATGAAGAGTACGTAAGTGATGTGATGATCCTTTTTAAAGAAAGCAATTCTCTTGCATGTCTCGGCTTATCAGGCAAACTGAATGGTAAAGAGATATTTAAGTTTGCTACTGAAATTGAATACAATAAGCTGAAAGACTTTATTGATAATAAGCAATAAATACTCTTCTTTTTTCTTTTTCTCCGGATATGACATTAGCAATATATCCCTGACCAATGCAATTTTTATTTACGGTTTTGATATTTATACCAATTAGTCTACATTAGCGTAAATAAAAATTACAGCATGAATATAAATCATTTGAAAAAACCGGTGCTCATACTGTTGGCTGTTCTGGCTATTAACACACAGGAGGGCAAAGCCCAGCTTGAAACAGATTTTTTTAAGTCGGGCATCAACGATGGAATGAAGCTTATGGAAGCATACATATCACCCTTTGCAAATGCTTTTGGTGCCGGTTTTAATTCGGCATGGTACAATACCGCCAAACCACATAAATTCGGAGGTTTCGATGTTACTCTCAGCGTAAGTGCCGGCTTCGTTCCTGATGATGCACTTGAGTTTGACCTGGCAGACATTGAGTTCTCAAATCTGCAACTGGTAAATCCTGCAGCAGGCAGTATAGCTCCCACCATTGCCGGTGAAACTGAATCAGGACCTGCCCTTCATGCACTTCAGCCTGTACCCGGGTATCCCGGCACAGAAGTGGAAGTCGTTAATTTTAACTCCCCCCAGGGAACCGGTTTTGGTGTAGTACCTGCCCCTATGTTGCAGGCAGGAATCGGTTTACCACTGGGATCTGAAATAAAATTAAGGTATATACCCAATACACCTGTTGATGAAGGATCATTACAGCTGTTTGGAGGTGGGCTTATGAAAAGCATTACCGAGCATATTAAAGCTTTTAATTTATTGCCTGTAAATATCTCTGCCTTTGCTGGTTATAACAAGCTTAGCGGAACTATACCAATAAGTGTGCAGCCCGAATCAGATATGTATTATACCAACTATACTCTGGCTGATTTCAACGACCAGGTCTTTAATGTTGATGTTACATCATGGAATGTATCTCTGATCGGTTCGGTTGATATACCCATGGTTTCAGGATATGCAGGTATAGGTTACAGTAAAACGGCAACTGTACTTGCTGTAGACGGCTACATTCCACTGCCTACTGTTGATCCGGCAATATCCACTACCTCACCGGTGTATAAGGATGAAGGTGTTGTGGAAGATGTGGAAGAAATAAATATCGAAAATTATTCAGGCCTGAGGTTAAATGTAGGGGCACGACTTAAACTGGCTGTATTTACTATACATGCCGATTATACTTATGCCGATTATAACGTGTTCACCGCAGGAATAGGCATCTCATTCAGGTAGACTCAAAAGCAGCAACCAGTTGCCAGGTTTCGGTGCGTAAAAAATTACGCATCTGCAAACCTGCATCTATTATTATTCTCACCCTCCGGGCGAGACTTTTCAGAGGGGACTCATTATTCCAATAATCCATTAATCCACCAATCCATTCTTTATTATTATTTTTGTACCCGGAATAAACCGTTAATACATTGAAGGACGAGAAAACAACCATAAAAAACAGGTACAGGGCGCTGCTCAGAGCCTCTTCCGGTGTTATAAAAGACAGGGATGACCAGCGCAGGGTAAGGAAGGCACTTTCAATACTAATGGATTGCCTTGGCGGGAAAAAGACCATAACAGGCGAATCATCTGTTATTCATGCACTTTCCGTTGCACGGATAGTGGTGGCTGAAATGGGCATGGGAATGTCATCACTTATAGCTGCAATACTGCATGATTGTGCAGGAAAATTAGATCTGTCCGATAAAGAAATTAAGGAAACTTTTGGTGACAATGTCCTTAAAGTCCTTGAAGGACTGTCAAATATAGAAAACATTGAAACTAACCGTTCAACTTACCAGGCTGAGAATTTCCTCAGGCTTATATTAAGCCTCGCTGATGATATAAGAGTAATACTGATCAGACTGGTGGAGCGACTCGAATATATGCGGTTGCTGGATGGAGCAAAAAAAGATATCAGGCTTAGAATAGCATCGGAATCATACTTTCTTTATGCCCCGCTGGCCCACAGGCTTGGGCTATATAATCTTAAATCGGAGATGGAGGACAGGGCCATGATGTACCTTGATCCCGGGGCATACGAGTCTGTTGCCCAAAAACTAAAGCAAACAACATCATCCCGTAACAGGCTGATAAGGGATTTTTCGAAGCCCCTGAAAGAGCAACTTGAAAAACTGAATATTTCATATGAAATTAAGGGCCGGACAAAGTCAGTGCATTCAATATGGCAGAAGATGAAGCGCCAGGGGGTTGAGTTTGAAGAAGTATATGATGTCTTTGCCCTTAGAATTATTATCGATACCGACAGGACAAAAGAAAAAGCCGATTGCTGGCAGGTATATTCAGTGGTTACCGATATGTACCAGCCAAACCCCAGCAGGCTGAGGGACTGGATATCAGTGCCCAAATCAAATGGCTACGAGAGCCTGCATACTACCGTTATGGGTCCCCGCAATAAATGGGTGGAGGTGCAGATACGCTCAAGAAGAATGGATGAGATAGCTGAGAAAGGCCTTGCTGCGCATTTTAAATATAAAGGTGGCAGCGGCGATAGTGCAATTGATAAGTGGCTTACCAGTATGCGCGAGATACTGGAATCATATGAAAAAGGAGACAAGGAGATGATGGACCAGGTAAGGTCCGGATTGTATACTGATGAAGTTTTTGTTTTCACCCCGCGCGGCGACCTGAAGCGGCTGGAGGCTGGAGCAACCGTACTCGACTTTGCATTTGAGATTCATACCCAGGTGGGCGAAACTTGCGTGGGAGGCAAGGTAAATGGTAAGAATGTGGGTATTAAGCATGTTCTTGGTAACGGCGACCAGGTATCTGTGCTGACATCCAAAAAGCAAAAACCCAAGCAGGACTGGTTGTCCTTTGCAAAAACAGGAAAAGCTAAAAGCAGGATTAAGAGTGCACTGAACGCGGAGAAGGTAAAATCGGCAGCAGAGGGCAGGGAGATGTTATCCAGGCGCTTGAAGAACTGGAAAATGGATTATAGTGATGCGCTGGTTAAAAAATTACTTGTTCATTATAAGCTTCCCAATGCCACTGAACTCTATCATAAGATACAAACAGAAAAGATTGATCTTAAGGATGTTAAGGAATTCCTGAAGAACCCGGAGATCCCGGATTCTCAAAAAAAGGAAGTTAACAAGGCTGATACTGGAGAAAACCTCGGGGAGGAAGTAGAGAACAATGTTGCTGAAAGCCTTAAATTCTCAGATTACCTGGTAATCGAGGATAAGGTGGAAGGTCTTGATTATAAGTTGTCTAAATGCTGCAACCCGGTTCCGGGAGATAAGATATTTGGCTTTGTAACTATTACAGAGGGTATTAAGATTCATCGTATAAATTGTCCCAATGCGGCAAACCTGATGGCGAATTATCCCTACCGCGTATTGATGGCCAGGTGGACAGATATGGAAGAAAGCCCTGCCTTTCAGACGGCTGTAAGGATAGTCGGTATTGAAGACCATGCCATGATAACCCGTATATATGACATACTTACCGCATATAAAGTGAGCCTTCGGAATTTTAAATACGAAAATCATGACGGAATGTTTGAAGGGATACTTTATTTGTTTGTTCCCAATACAAACATCCTTAATGGATTAATAAAAAAACTGTCCAGGATAGAGGGGGTGCTCAAGGTAAACCGTTATGATTAATATTATTTTGAAATATTTACAGAATACATTAGATTTACACCATGCGTAAGTTATTAATCATATCATGCATATTATTCCTTGGCATTAATCTGAGTGCTCAGAATCCGTATATCAACCCGGGCATTTTTTATATGCCGGCCCCGGGACCCGAAAAATATTTTGCCGACAACAATGGCAGCACCCGGGATGAAGACCATTCATGGGCCCAATACCAGGTTAACACCGGTGTTATGTTTAATAGCTTAAATGGCTTTAATTCAGCATATACATGGCTGTCACCTTCAGTATTACTTCCGGTAGGATCTAAATTCGCCGTAAGTATAGGGGGCACATATGTAAACAGTTATTATCCCGGTTTTAATGATGGAGAAAGCGGCAGTACATCTGATTTCATAATGAATGTGAGTGGTATTTATTCGCTTAATGAGAAGATGACTGTTTTCGGTTCTTACTCCAAATCCTTGATGAATAACGGTATGTTCGGAGAAAAAGGCTTTGAATCCATGACCTTTGGCATGGAATTCAGACCCCTGCCCAATGTACGCATAGGTGCAAGTGTTACCACCACCAACGGGATGAATCCCTATTATATGAACTCCGGGTATTTTCCAAACCGTTACAGGCCGTATTATTAATTCAGTCTACAACCGGTAGTCGGCAGTCATCGGTCATCAGTCTGCAGTCGGCAAGTTCACTTCAATTATTAGAAATCTATTTTCAAAGAGATTGCCGGGATAACAGGAAAAAGTGAAACAGACTTTAGTTGCGGTATTACAGCATTATTGACCGGGCTTACTATTCTTGCATCAAGGTAAGAATAGTATGAATTTTTCCGGTTATAAACATTGTATATACTGAATTCCAGGGCTCCAGACCAGTTCTTCCTCTTGAAACGATGGGTATATGAGATGTTTAGCCTGTGAAAATCTTTCATTTTATATTCATTGATGTCGCTGTTACTGTATGCAGGATACAATAGCCAGTAGGGACTTACATCAGCCCCGATATAATTAAAGGAGGCCATATTGTAAATATATTCCGGCAATGTGACTCTTTCTCCCGAGAGATATGTGAAGTTTACTGATATACGGTTCTTTTTATTAAAGTTATAATTCAATACCAGTGACAGGTTATGAGGCCGGTGGTGCTTTGCGGGGAAAGGTACTCCTTCATTTAGTTCATCAAAAAAATGAGTGGTTTTGGAGAGTGAGTATGATAGCCGGCCATTTAGTTTGCCTCCCGGTTTTTCAATAATGAATTCCGAGCCGAAGGATTCACCGGTGCCTGGAGTAACAATGTCATTTAAGCTTACAGTCCTCGTCCTGTGTGATGTCAGGTTGTGAGAACTGTAACCCGGTTTGTATGCCAGTATATTATGCATCTTTTTATAATATGCTTCAAATGTCAGGTAGAAAGTCTTTCCAAAGAGAACAAGATCTGTATTGTATGCAAAGGCTGATTGATCAGCACTCGCCGGCTTATGACTGGAGGAAAAGGGTATATAAATATCCATTGGCAATCCCAGGCCCGGGTTGGTAAGCATATGCAGAGCCTGGGATGTACGTGCCCATGAGACTTTAAAAGAAGAAGATTCACCTGTCAGGTATTGTAAAGAAAGCCTTGGCTCAGGTGAAAAAAAACTTGATTCTTTTGCCCGAAAGAAGCCTAACCTGAAACCTGTGCTTAATCTTAATTTTTGTGTAAGAATGAAATTACGCGACAAATGTCCTGTCACTTCTGTAATATTCAAAGGATCTATATTGCTTGATGTATAGCTTGAGTCATCATAAGAATAGGAATATTCAAGTTCAGAGGGAACAAGAAAATGATATTTTGCTTCAAGGCCTGCTGTAAAAGTATTAGTGCTGTCTTTTCCTTTCACATAACTGATCCCTGCAGATAAATCAGTTATGGATGATTTATAATAATCACTGTAGTCCTGTGCCGGATCCATAAATACATTTTTATTCCTGAAATCCATCCTGTAATTACTGACACCTGCATAGCTGTTAATATATGCCCTGTCTGTTGTAATGTGTTCGATAGATATTCTTCCGAAACTGTTTTTCCACAGTTGTTTGTATTCCGAATATTCTTCCCTGAAGCCATCCGGTTTATGGATATCGCTGAAATAATCACGGTCTGTGTACAACGATAATCCGAATATATTATTACTATCTGATCTGTGCCTGGCTTTTATATACAAATCATAAAAACCGGTATTATTATAGTTATACCTGTTTTTTATCAGGGAGTAAAGCTTATCGATGTAAGTAGCTCTGCCGCTGACAATGATTCCGCTTTTGTTCCTGACCAGGGGGATATCAGCCATCATTTTAGCAGATATTGTACTTATGTCAGCTTTTAAACGGAGTGAATCCATTGCAGGGTCATAAGTTTTAACATCGATTACAGATGATAATTTACCACCATACCTGGCCGGGAAAGCAGCTTTATAGAAATCAGCCTCTTCAATAATGAGAGGGTTGGCTGAAGACAGGAAGCCCAGCAGGTGGGATGGTTTGTATACTATGTTATTGTCAAGCAGGTACAGGTTCTGATCTGTAGAGCCGCCCCTGACAAATATATCAGATGATCCTTCACTGCCCTGGCTTACACCCGGTAGGGTGGCAAGAGTTTTAACAAGATCATCTTCACCTCCGATGGTTGAGAGCTTATTCACTGTTGCATGATCTATTCTGTCAAGCCCTGGAAGGATAACTTCACTTTTATTAAAATAGTGTGTACTGATAGTTACTTCACCAATATCAAAATTCATAATTGACGGGGTCAGACTGATTGTAATGCTTGTGTCACCTTTTAGCGAAACAAGGCTCTGTGCAAGGTTATAACCATCATATTCTGCAAAAATGATATATTGTCCTTCAGGTATCCCAAACCTGGCTATTCCTTCCTTGTCAGTATTAAGGTTCTTTTTAAGGGCAGGAATCTGTACCCTGGCATTACTCAGTGGTAAAGAGCTTGCAGAATCACATACCTGTACCTTCAGAATTGAGAATAAATTCTGTGCATTATTTGATTGATTTAATGCAACGAATAGTACGAATAATATTATCAATCTTTTGTTAAGCACTGTTATTCAATTCTTATACTTAGGTTATTTAAAGTTTTAGAAGATATACATAAGAATCCACTTACTTCAGTTCCCGGATCTGTTTTCATATTATTAAGGTCGTAAGTCAAGAGGTCTTTTTTGAGCTTTTTATTGGCTTTGGCAGCAGCATAAAAATATCCCCCGGTACCAAGTGTCAGAATCCAACCTGGGTTTTTGAAGGAAGGATGCAGACCATGGTTTGATATACCCAGGCTCATCAATATACCGGCTGAACCAATTATGTAATATGCTGTTGACTTGTATTTTATTTTTTTGTAATACTCACTATATGGTATAATTTCAACCGGCTCAAAATCATTGAAAACAGTAATTGATGAGTTGTTAATGGCGAAGGGCAGTGAATCGTTGTTTATTACCCGCACCGCGATAAATTGTAATTCCTTCTTTGGTTTTATCCTGTCACCAAAAAAGGTGGTATCTGAAACCAGTATCCTTACCTTCTGATGGGATTTGCCTGTCTCATTGTATATTACTTTTTCCAAATTTATACCCTTGTGTACAGGTAAACAGCCATATGCTGATAAGAACAGTAAAAAAATCATAATGATTTCTTTTTTCATAGTTTCCTTATTTTAACTGCTATTAAAACCTTTAGCCTTTAGTCGTTCGTCTTTCGTCACTTATTCAGCCTGTATATAATCGCCGTATCAGTCATACAGCTGCCAAATACACCCAGTCCTCCTTCCACATTAGAAAATTCAGGCATTATCCCCCTGAACAGATCAAGGAATGAACCACCGTCCATAACATTATTTATATTTTCTGTAAGCAGGTAATATGAAATGTAGTTATACAAATGAATATCTGTGGTTATCAGAACCGCATTGATCTCCTCCACATACCATCTGTAACTATCTTCCGGTTCAAATTCATCAGGCTTATATATGTGAAAGGGTGGACTCTCAAAAATGAATGAATGATCAGTTTCTCTAAAATCAACATAAATACCCTTTGTATATGATCTTGTTTCGATATTCCCATTGCCATTATCACGACTTTCTTTTAGATGAAAGACGACAATCTGATTGTTTTCGATATCGCTTTTTGGCCAGGTCCCTATGATTTCGAAACCTTGCGCATAGTCCTCAAGATCATCAACCATACTTTCAATTAATTCACATTCAGTCCAGTTAATTACCTCTATAGGTATTTTGGTACTGGCGTACACTGTCTCAAAACCTTCAGATTCAATCCTAAGCATGTATTCACTGCCAGGCAAAATATCAAACTCAGACTGCTTTATTTCATAAATGGTGCTATTTGCCTCCAGTTGCTGTAACTCTACTGTATCTTGACTTTCAGAGTCGACAATAAATACCCGCGCATCAACATAAATATCATCAAGACCAATATTACTTTCTGTATTCAACGGGTAAGTCCTTGTAACCATAACTTTTATACTGTTCGATGAAGGATTCAGAATTCCGTAAACAACAAGTTTTGGTTCTTGATTCAAAGATCTCATTTCCACGATATCTTTCTTAATGCAAGAAGGAAAACAAGAGATTATTAAAACTAAAGCAAATAAAGCCGGGCAAGTCTTTCTTGCCCGGCAAACCTTATTTAGTCCCATAATTCAATCCATTGATAGATATTTGGATAACCACCATCTTTATAAGTATACGTACATCTAATTGAATCACAATACACTATGCCTGTGTACCATAATAATGTCTTAGCAACTTTTTTTTCATTATAACCATAGTTACTATCACAATACTCAACTGGTGGTGACCAAGATGGACCACCCCAGGCACATCCGTCAACCTTGGCATATACCATCCGGTCTGTTCTCCAGCCTCCATCATTTTTCCATCCGGTTATTCTGACTCCAATGCTTCCGTAAAATAGATAATTGACACACCAACCTTCAAGTTCAGCCTTCAAATCAGAATCGAGTGGATGGGGCTTGAAAACTGAATTCTTGCCCGTTACAGATTTAGCAGTTGTATTAAACACTTTTCTTTCAATATCAAAGACTTCTACTGCGTCTGAATCTTTAATATCCTTGAACTCGCTATCGTTAAAGTAATCATTTTTGACACTATTAATTGGGATTTTGATTACATGATCATATGTCATTTTATAAATAAAGCTTCCAATTTTAATAATGCCATCTTGATTTACTAAAGTAGCAAACACGGGATCCTCAATTATTAATCTTTCTGGCTTGGAATTATCCGAAACAGCATCATTATCTGGCTCTGAGTCCAGAATCTTTCTGTATGAATAGAAAAAGTCATTCTCAATCTCCCAGTTTATAAGTGAATCCCTGTTATAGGTATGCAAATGAGAAAGAATGTTATTGAATGATTCCAGATCTCTAAACCATACTATATCGTTTTCAACTGTATACTCAGTAACAGGATAGGATATTCTTTCACTATCGCGACTAGTTGATAAGCTATTATCATTTTTTTGACATGAAATGATAAATGTAAGTATTATTAAAAATAAGATTAGGTTTTTTGATTTCATTTTTGTAAAATTAAACGGTTAAAACATCTATTGTTTTATCTGCCTCACTACAGGTCTTCTGTGCATTATGAGCTTGTGGTGGGGCTTTTTTATTTGTTTTGATTTTCAAAGAAAACAAAGAAACTTTGTAATGACCATAACATATTTATGAGACAGTCAAAAATTTTGAATAAGTTATTCCATATGCATTTGGTTTTAAGTTTAAGTGATAAATGATGTATAAGTGGGATTACAATTAATTCCGGTACTTCATAAATAATTGGTTGTTTTTTTGACAGTTAAATACTTATTGCATGTATCGCCTAAGCAAGTTAGGCCATTTTTTTTTTTTTTCAAAATTTTTTCAGACCATATGGCTAGGAGTAGGTTTATTGTCAGTTCCCTTAAGTCCCTGGTTTTCTCATTATCTAAGTCCTTTAGTCTCTCAGTCCCTCAGTCCCTTAGCCCCAGGTTCTCAATACCTCGGATCCGGTTTTACTGCCAGCTTTGCCATCTTTTCCACTTCCAGCTGGTGAAAACCAAAATCCTCCGTCACTTTGCCCAGCATAAGGTAGGTGCCGCTGCCACGGAATGGGTATTGCTACAACCGGAGTATATCAATTATTTTAAAAATATTTGTATTGCATTTCACGAAAAGCGGTCTGATTAGTAGTACTTTTTAAGATGGCTAAAAGTACTAAATTACGTTTTGTATATATTGTTATAGGATATAACCTTAATTAATCACTGATTTGCGACAACCTTGTATCTGAAATTTCCAAATATCGGTTCTCCAGTATTACTCATCCCCTGAATAACTCCAACCACATATGAATTATAGCCTGCATTATAATAATCCAGAATTGCTTCTCCCTTATTATCAGTTTCAATATTCGGTTCCCAATGAATTGTCAATCTGTAATCTGAGTTCTCTGTATTTAGGTTTTCATCACTATAATTTGCTTTGTAATAGCTTTTTACAACATTGCATACAGGGTTTCTTGTAATATGGTCAGATGATCCACTCGGACCTAGACGATAAGTCCCAGGCT
>JAIPBU010000032.1 GCA_021738535.1 Bacteroidales bacterium
TCCGTCTCTTTTCAATATTCGCAATAATTCAGAGCATTTCATAATGCAGTTCAATCAGACACAAAGGTAAATAATAATTTACCCGTTTGCAAGTATTAAGGATTATTTTATGTATGGTTTTATAACATTGGCCATAACGTATGTGTATGTGCATGTGTTGCATTTATATTTTCTATATCTTAATGTTTTGTTGAATATATATTCCTCTTAGGGTGGTGTATGTTTATGTAGGTTAATCATCCAGTGGGTTTTTTATTTTTCCAATCTCGTTTGTTGCTACGTGCGTGTATATCTCCGTGGTTTTGCTACTGTTGTGCCCTAGTATCTCCTGGATGTGCCGTAAACTTATCCCCTGCTCAAGTAAATGTGTCGCAAAACTGTGACGTAAACTGTGTGGAGTAATGTTTTTCCTGATCCCCGCTTTTTGTGCAGCCTTCTTTACTATGTTTTCTATACTCGATGGACTGTACATACCCCCATCCTGCCCCTCAAAAAGATACTTTTTTGGCCTGTATTCTTTATAGTATTCTCTTAGTAACTCTAGTAACTTCTCTGATAGTATTGTGTACCGATCCTTGTTTCCCTTCGATCCAATGATACGTATAAGCATCCTGCCTGAGTCTATGTCCTCCGTGCGGAGATTAATAAGCTCCCCACGCCTTAATCCACCGGAATAAATAGTCATCAGTATGCATTTGTGCTTAAGATTCTTTGTGACCTCAAAAAGCTTATTAATGTCTTCCTTGCAAAGGACCTGCGGTAAACGCTTCTCTTTCTTTGGCCTGCTTATATCATAATACTCCTTTTCCCTGCCAAGTAACTTCTCATAGTAGAACTTTATCGCATTAATCCTTTGATTCTGCTGGCTTGTGGATATATCCCTATACCTAATTAACTCAAGGATATAGTTGTTTATCTGCTCCCTGGTAATATCAACAGGGTCAATGCCGGAAAAATATTCCAAAAAATCCCTGAAATAGGAAGTGTATACTTTTATTGTATTAGGACTGTAGTTTTTTTGCTGTAGCTTGCCCAGATAAGCAGGAGGTACTATGTGTTCTGTCTTTGATTTTGCCTTCTTTTCCGGCTCTCTGCCGCTTATTTGTTGTCTTTTACCGGGGGTATAAAGGCCGTCAACATTAATACCTGCCTTTTGCTGAAAAGCTTTCCTTAGGTCCAAAACCCTGAAATCATCTTTTGTGATATACCAACAGGACATGGTTTTACTCCATTTTGTTCCGTTGATGCCTCTTACAATCCTGATTAATTCTGTATTATATTTAAATTTAATGCAAACTACTTCTTTTCCATGATGGATCCCTCTTGATAATAATATGGTTGGTTTATCAGACATGATCGTAAATTCATTTACTAATTTACGAAAAAATTTTGAAACTGATAATAATCAATTCCTGCAATGTCCTATAAAAAAGAAACTTAATGGCCTTACACCTGCGGTATTTTAGAAGCAGTAAGCATGTAAGGCCCAAAAGAGCCTGTTATTCAGAACCCGTCATGTGAAGAACTGCATGCCTTGCAAAGGTCATTGTCTTTCCAACAGCAACACCTACAACCAACTCGGGGTAGAAGTTGTTGGCAAAAAATCCACCTGCCATATCTCCGGCAGCATATAAGCCTTCAATGGCATTCCCTTTTTTATCCATTACCTGGATATTCTCATTTATACGTAATCCATCCATAGTTGTTAACAGCCATCCTGCATAAGTAACACCATAGTATGGAGGCTTATTTAACGCGAGCATGTCTTTAGCAGGCTTACCGAAATCTTTATCTTCACCAAAACCTGCCATCTCGTTGTAACGCTTAACTGAAGATTTCAATTCTTCCTCGGGAAGTTTTAATTTCTTGGCCAGACCTTCTATTGTCCTGGACTTCTTGATGTATCCTTTAAGCCTCATCATAAGAATCAGACCTGAATTCATAAACCGACCCATTCCCTCAAAGGTTTTTGGCTTGCTCTTGCTGCGTACTACCCTTGAGCATCCTATAGTATGGAAGCGTTTTACGTGCTTCCAGTAGTTAGCATCCCAGAGAATGCACGCTACCCCGTCTTTCTCGTTTTGCAGTGGATTAAGAATGACATCATAGGGAACAGATTCATTGCAAAAACGCTTACCTTCCTTGTTGACCTTCATGAATGGCTGACTGGCAAAGAAAAATGAGTCAAAAGAGCCTCCTTTCCTGATAGGGAGATCTGATTTACCTCCCGGTTTCGTAATTCCGCGGTCAAATACCATGGCTGAGGGATATTTGTCTTTTTCTCCTCCTGCCCACAAACCTGCAGTAATACCGTCACCGTGATTACCCTCTTGTTCATACCTGAGAACTGAAATGGCAGTAGCTTCCGGGTTGATTTTTGCAACCATCTTTTCTTTAGCTGCATAGCCCCCGGTACACAGAAGCACACCTTTACTGCTGTTAATCCTTATGTAACTGCCGTTCTTCTTCCTGGCAATTACTCCAACTACCCTGCTGCCCTCTTTAATAAGTTTAACCATGGCAGTATTGAACATGTATTGCGCTCCAAGGCTTTTGGTTTTCTTCACAAAAAACCTCTCAAGCACATATATCCCGGCATGAATAATTGCAAAAGGACCCCCTTTGTGAAAAGGAACAAGTAATTTCGTATGAGTGGGATAGGCCTTGAACCCTCCATGCTGCCCATTACCTGTGTCATATTCAACTACGTGCCTGATACCATATTCCGATAGTTCATCAGCCAGAAAATCAAATGTCGGACCACTCTCGTCTGCCCAAAGCCTTACAAGTTTTTCGTCAACCTTGTTTGATCCGATATATTTTGAAGGTTTGTATCCTGGTCGATATATGTGATTATCTCCGGCACACCTGGCACCGTAATTCACAATTTCCTTAATGATCTCTTCCTTGTCAATTTTCGCTTTATCTCCTGCCGCTTTATGGGCCTTCGTATCAACTGCCCCCATGTATGGCTTTATAAATCCTACTTTCTTGTTCTTCTCTATTACAAGGGTTTTCGATCCCTGCTTCGCGGCTACCATAGCAGCTGTCATGCCAGCATTGCCGGCACCACATATTAAAACATCAGTTTCAATAGTTTCACTTATAGACGATTCAGGGATTTCCGGTTCCGGACGAAAAAGTGAGTTTTCTGTTTTTGAAGGGGTGGTTGTGTTTTTCATTTTTACTCTTTTTTGTTTGCCAATGTAGTTGGTGTGATTTACTAAATTATTCTTTGATACATACTGCCGGTTTAAAAGGCTAATAGACAAACGACAAATATGCAACATATGTCAAATAGGCGACCAATGTAATTATTTTTTTTAATTTTGCAAAGAATGGTTATAATACTGCTATATTTATGATACAGAACATCAAATAATGGTGCACAATGAAAATGGACAAACGCTCTGAGAGAACCCGGGGATGGCTACTTGATACTTTACTGGAACTAATCGGAGAAAAAGAATATTCTGAAATAAGCATTACTGAACTTACAGAAAGGTCAGATATAGCAAGACAGACCTTTTACCGTAATTATGATAGTAAAGATGATATTCTGTTATCAAGAATGGAGGAAATTCTTGATGAATATTTAATAAATGTACAGGAAAACCTGGCTGAAAGAAATGATCCCAATTGGGAGTTAGAAGTAAATCAACTGGTTATTGTTTGGCAGGAGAATGAAGAATTATTCCGGGCACTTCAAAAAGCTGGCCTTTCCTTTCAGGCTCTCGAAAAGCTATCAGATTTTTTTTCGAGGTTCCACATGAAGGCTCAAAACCTTGATGAACTTGATGAGAAACACCAATACCTGGTATATTACCTTGCTGGAGGGGTTTATATGGTACTGGATAAATGGTTTGAGAATAATAAAAATTTCCCCATTGAATTATTAACAGATCTTTTTAAAAAGGCCGCTAGAAACATAAACCAGATTGCTGAGGATTACAGATGAATAGTAAAACCCCATTCCGGAGAAAAGGTAAAAACAGGTAAAAAAAACTCTGCCCGGAACAAACCGCCTACTTCCCGTAAGCAGGATTCTTTTCAGGGAATAATGCGCCGGTCTCTTCCTGCATCTTTCGTAACAGGTCCTTTAACTCCCTGAGCTTTCCCGGGTACTCTTCTGACAGGTCCCTGGTTTCTCCTATGTCCTCAGCTAGGTTGTATAACTCTGTCTTTTCGTAATCATAGAACTCCACCAGCTTCCAGTCGCCTGCCCTGATAGCTGCCCCAGGGGTCCATGTGCTTCCGTGATAATGGGGATAATGCCAGAATATAGCTTTTCTGTCCAGGTTCTGCCCCTTGAGTACGGGATTGAGACTGAGTCCGTCAATATCGCGGTCCTGCCATGAGTCTATGCCGGCCATATCAAGTATGGTAGGATAGAAATCAATGCTGCTGACTGGTTCATCACTGGTGGAATGATCGATCCCCGGGCCACTGATTATCAGCGGAACCCGTATGCCTCCTTCGTAACACCATCCTTTACCTGCCCGCAGTGGCCTTACTGATGTGGGTGCTGTGTATCCCTTCCTGACAGTGGATAAACCTCCGTTGTCCGATGTGAAAATGATATATGTGTTTTCCAGTAATCCTGACTCATCAAGATAATCGATTATCCTGCCAACATTTTCATCCATGCTGTGAACCATGGAGGCATAAGCCGGATCACTCTGCCTGGTTCGTGTGCTTGCCTCATGTTCGTCAACCAGACCGGGCCCTCCTTTAAATTCCGGCAGGGCCTGTTTGTCTTTATAATATTCAATATGCTTTTTAGATGCCTGTATAGGTGTGTGGACGGTGTAAAAGGCCAGGCAGGCCAGGAAGGGTTGATCCTTATTCTGCCTGATAAAGCCCAGTGTCTCGGTGGTAAGACGGTCAGTGAGATATTCTCCCTCTGGTCCGTCTTCCAGCACTGGGTTGTTGTAGGGTGAGTAGTATCCCCCGGGTGGCTGACCCATGTGATGCCCTCCCTTGTTTATGTCAAAGCCCTGGTCAACCGGGAAATAACCTGTGTCTCCCAGGTGCCACTTACCTGCAAAGAAGGTGGCATAGCCTTCGTTCTTTAAAGCTTCGGCCAGCGTTGTTTCTTCCAGCGGAAGCTGGTGTTTGTCGACCGGGCCAATAAGCTTCCTGTTATGAGGGTCGTTACCGGGTATCCAGTCGGTAATATTCAGCCGCGCAGGGTATTTGCCCGTCATAATACTTGCCCTGGTGGGCGAACAAACAGGGCAGGAGGCATAAGCATCGTTAAATACAACTCCATTTTCTGACAGCTTATCCACGTTGGGGGTTTCATAAAATTCACTGCCATAACTGCCAAGATCGGTCCAGCCCAGGTCATCGACAAGAATAAAAAGAAAATTAGGACGGGGATCTTCCCGGGTACATGATATAAGGATTCCGAAAGTCAGTGTAAATAGAAAGACTATTCTTTTCATATATACGTATTAGGATAATTCTGTATGCCTGAAACAGTCTGTTGTGTGATCATTAACCATCCCTGTAGCCTGCATATGGGCGTATACAATTGTTGAGCCAACGAATTTGAAACCTCGTTTTTTCAGGTCTTTGCTGATGGTATCTGATAAACCTGTCTTTGCAGGGACTTCCTCAATCTTTTCAAAATTATTGACTATTGGTTTCCCGCCGGTAAATGACCAGATGTACTTACTGAATGATCCAAACTCTTTTTGTATATCGATAAATGCCCTGGCATTATTTACTGCAGCTCTTATCTTCAGCTTGTTCCTTATAATCCCGCTGTCATCCATTAACCGGGCAATCTTCTCCTCTCCGTATCCTGCAATGCGATTATAGTCGAAGTCATCGAATGCCTTCCTGAAATTATTTCTTTTTTTGAGTATGGTTATCCAGCTCAGCCCGGCCTGGAAAGATTCAAGGATTAAAAATTCAAACAGCTTAGTGTCATCATAAACAGGTACTCCCCATTCATTATCGTGGTAATCAATATACACAGGATCAGAACCCGCCCAACGGCACCTGGTCTTTTCCTTATTCATTGCCCATCAGGTTCAGCACTCCAACGTAAAAATCCTTATCGACGACAAGGCGGGCAGGCTTAATATCTTCAATAAAAGACCACCTGTTGCCCTTAAAACTGAGCCATGTTTCCTTATCATCCAGGTAAACTTTTACGGGCATTTTGAAACCATCAACCGTATTGCCCCACCTGTACATTAAGCCACCGTTAACGAACCTGTATTCAAGAACGGGGATCCGTGTATCGCGTAAAAACTGGTCAAATACGGGTTGCAGGTCAAAATCTGTATGGTCCTGCATATATCCCTCAATTTGTTCTGTTGTTACTGTCTGGTGCCAGAAGGTTTCATTCAGCCCCCTCAGTATGTCCCTCCATTTTTCATCATCATCAACAACCTGCCTTATCATATGCAGCATTGTGGCTCCTTTCTGGTACATGTCGCCTGATCCCCTTTTATTAACCCCGTAAGGTCCTATTATTGGCCTGTCATTAGAAATATTTGACCGTACACCTCTCAGGTATTCGAAGCCGGCTTCTTTACCAAACCAGTATTCAACATAAAGACCTTCCGAATAAGCAATAAAACTTTCATGTATCCACATATCGGCTATGTCTTTATAGGTTATGTTGTTTGCAAACCATTCATGCCCCGATTCGTGGATAATAATAAAATCGAATTTGTTGCCCCATCCTGTCCTGCTAATGTCACGGCCACCAAATCCGTTTTTATAGCCGTTGCCATAGGTTACTGAACTCTGGTGTTCCATACCAGGGTAGGGGACTTCAACCAGCTTATATCCATCCTCGTAAAAAGGATAGGGGCCGAACCAGTGCTCAAAGGCTTCCAGCATCTTAGGAGCCTGCTTAAAATGTGCACGTGCTTTATCGAGGTTATACCTTAATACGTAATAATCGCATTCCAGGTCTCCCAACTCGCCGTCGAATACCTCACCGAAGTGTACATAATCGCCTACGTTTATATTAACACAGTAATTATTAATAGGGTTGTTGACGTACCAGTGCCAGGTCTTTGTCCCGTCAGGATTTTCTGTTACGCCTTTATACCTTCCATTTGAAACATTCATGAGATTTCCGGGTGTTGTTACGCTGAATCTCATACTGTCCGGCTCATCATACATATGATCTTTACAGGGCCACCATATACTTGCTCCTCCTCCCTGGCAGGTAGTTGTATAAAGGTTGTTGCCATTGTTATCGTGTGTCCATGTAAGCCCGTCGTCCCATGGCGGTCTCCTGCTTATCTTGGGTGATCCTTCGTAATATACCTTAAGCTCATTCGATGCTCCCCTTACCTGCTTTTTATCCATGCTTACAAAAAAAGCATTACCGTCGCGGACGTAATCGAGTTCAGCACCATCCTGCGTTATCCTGGTAATCTCCATTGGTGGCTGCAGATCAACCTGCATTAGATTATGTGGTTTCAAGACATCATACCTGATCATGACATAACCATCAATGGTGCTGTCGGCAGGGTTTGTGTTAATGTTAAGATGGTAAAATGTAAGATCCCACCATTCTCTTTCAGGAGTGACAGAACCTCTCAATGTATCCTGCCGGGTAAATTCACCGTATTGTTGTGCTGAAACAGAAGATGAAATAAAAACGAATAACAGTACAAACAGTACGGATCTCTTAAACGAACAAATCATAAATAATAAATCTTAAATCATCAATCAGATATCATCAGTCTTTGTGCTGATACACCCTTACCCAGTCAATTTCCATTGAGCTTGAGCCGGACATCGGCTTTTCGAGGCCGCCGGCAAAATTAATGTACATTTCCTGGTCGGGTACATTGGATGTTTGTTTGAAAACTTCGTAATCATTGATTTTCCAAACAAGCTTCCCGGGAGTCCATTCGAGAGTATAGATATAGTATGCACGACCGTATTTGGAGCCAAGTGATGTTTTGGCTGCTCTACTGCCGTTTGAGAAAATATCCATCCAGATCTTTCCCTTTGAACTGCGGCATACATCAATATGCGGCGTGACTTTATCGGCAAGTAGATAGAATGCGTGTCTTGGACCAACAGCGGTATGTAGCTTAACCTTTGCCTTGAAAATTCCGTATTTCTGGCGGAAGCTTTTACCGGTATTGATAATTCCGGATGTGTAATTGAATTCTTTATTCCTGAAGCCTCCGAATTCCGGGTTCCATACCTTGCCTTCTTTTTTCTGGGGCTTTGTGCTGATTGTTAAAATGCTGCTTCCAATACCAAAATTATCAGACTCGGTATAACAGTGGAGATCGCTTTCGAGCGAATAACGGTCGTTCAGGAGCTTGTCGCCCCAGTAGTGATTGGTAAGCCACGTTTTTGTGTCAAGGCTGTCGCTGTCAAAATCGTCACTGAAAGTGAGCTCACGTTTCTTAATAAAATCAAATTTATCTGAATCCTTAACCTTGAAATACCATACAATGTCATCACTCTTCTTCAGCTTTTCATATTCCTGCTCAATCTTAAACAGATCTGATCTTTCAAATCTTTTTTTATCGAGCAGGTATTCTTTCCTTTCCCTGAATTCATCACCATGTAAATACTCTTTCAGCTCTGCATGCCTGGACACTTTATTGGAGCCGTCCATCTCCTGGAAATTCTTCAGTTGTTTGGAATTTTTAAACTTGTAGAAGAATTTAATGTCAGCGTCGTTCTTAAGGGTTTTGTATTCCTGCAACAACTTGTATTCCTCAGTGTCTTTGAAAGTTATGGGCTTCATGTTCTTTTTCTCAAGAAACTCTTTGGAATTAACGAATTCTTCAAGTTCAAGATACTTTTTAATGCTGCCGGCCGACTCGAGTTTTTCTGCTTCCTCCTTTTTGCCTTTCTTTAATAATTTCAGGTATGATTTTACGTTCGAATCCGATTTCAGCTTCTTAAAATCCTTGTACCTGGAATATTCTTCAGTTGTTTTAAATGTGACAGGCTTCATCTTCTGCTTTTCTTTGAAGGCAGAAGAGTTAACTGTTTTCTCAAGTTCCTCGTAGCGCTTGACTTTATCAGACCCTTCCATGTCCAGGAACTTTTTCAGATCAACACTGTCGCGCGTCTTAAAATATAGCTTAAGACCCTTGTCCTTGTCCAGCTTTTTGAACTCCTGTTCCTTATTGTATTCCTCGGAATCTTTGTAGCTGAGGTTCTCAATTTCTTTCTTTTTGGTCTTGAAATCGGTAGAGTTGACCTGGGCATCAAGTTCATTATACCGCTTCAATTCCTCTGACTCGCTGAATTTATTCAGTTTTTCAAATTCTTCAATAAGAGCTTTCTCTTCCTGCTCTATCTTTGACGTTGAGGGAATTAATCCAAGTGACAGTTTAAGGTTAGCCATTGCTGAAATAGTTTGTATATAACCTGTTAAAGATAAAAAATCTTTCAAAAATATAACATTAAAGTTCCGGATTTATTGTTTACAGTATGGTTCAGGGTCTTAGGGGTGGGTTGAAAATGGATTTTTATCAAAAAACTTGACAAGAGGGTGTAAATGTTTTATATTTGACTGACCGTTCAATCAAAAACGGTTTTTGTAGTAAAGCGAAATTGACTGACCGTTCAATCAACAACAGGTTTTGCTACTAAGTAAAAAGCGGAACGAAATATAAATAATAAAGTTATGCCAAGGACACCACAGCAATTTGAAGGGATAAGGGAGGAGAAAAAAGCTCTCATTATGAGAGTGGCCCTTGAACTGTTTGCAACAAATGGCTTTCACGCTACCACAATAAGCAGCATAGCAAACAGTGCAGGGATATCAAAGGGATTAATCTATAATTATTTTGACAGTAAGGAGGACCTGATAAGAGCAATTATTTACGCAGGGCTGGCGAATATAGGCGAGCTGATGGATCCGAATAACGACGGGGTGCTTACCGAGGATGAAATGGAATACCTTCTGGACCGTTTTTTTGAACTGCTTGAAAATGACCTGAACTTCTGGAAATTATATTTTACCCTCTTTGTGCAGACCCCGGTGATAAGACTGGTGGAAGAAAGACTTAACACTGTGATAAAGGAATATATACGCATGCTTACTAATTATTTTGAAGCAAAAGGCTGTGAAGATCCATATACCGAAGCACTGCTTTTCGGGGCCTTGCTCGATGGCATAGGCATGAATTATATCACCAATTCAGAATTGTTCCCCGTGGAGAAAATAAAAAAGCGAATACTACAAAAATACAGTTAACAGCAGATAAATATGAAAAAATTAAGCACTACACTTTTATTGTCAATAATAACGTCATTTTTACTGTCAGCCCAGGATGCAAAAGAAATTGTTGAAAAGGCTAATGATAAGATAAACGGCGAAAAATCCAGCTACGGGATTATGTCAATGAAGATTATCCGTCCCGAATGGGAACGTACCCTGGAATTTAAAAACTGGACAAAGGGTACTGACTATGCACTGACCCTTATAACAGCACCTGCACGCGACCGCGGACAGAGTTTCCTGAAAAGGGGAAGCGAAATGTGGAGCTGGAATCCTGCTATCAGCAGGATGATCAAGCTTCCCCCGTCAATGATGTCGCAGGGATGGATGGGGTCCGATTATACAAATGATGATATCCTTAAAGAGTCTTCCGTGGTGGAGGATTATATCCATGAAATCACGGGTGAGGAAGAAATTGAAGGCAGGATGTGCTACAGGATTAAACTGAACGCCAAAGAGGATGCCGCTGTTATATGGGGTCACCAGGTAAGGTGGATATCCAAAGATGATTACCTTTTTCTCAAAGCCGAACTGTACGATGAATATGGTTACCTTGTTCGTACCGAGCTTGGAAAAAACGTAAAGACAATGGACGGAAGACTTATTCCCACCGTGATGGAGATAATTCCTGAAGATGAGGAAGGCTATAAAACAGTGGTCGAAATAAAAGAAATTGAATTTAACATCGATATAAAAGATAATTTCTTCTCACAGCAAAACCTGCAGAGAGTAAGATAGTCTTTGAAATAAATTGCAATGATATGAAGAACTACAAAATGGCCTGGCGAAATCTCTGGAGAAACAGGCGAAGGACACTAATTACAGCAGCATCGGTATTCTTCGCAGTTTTCTTTGCGCTGGTAATGAGGTCTTTGCAGCTTGGCACCTATGACCGTATGTATAAAAACATTATTGAGTCGTATTCAGGTTATGTACAGGTGCAGGATGAAGATTTCTGGGAGAATAAGATTGTTGATAATGTATTCGAAGAAAGCAATGAACTTAAACAGCTTATCACAAATGATGAGAATGTGGAAGGCCTGATACCGCGCTTCGAATCCTTTGCCCTGGCCTCCAGTGGCAGTCGCTCCAAGGGAGTAATGGTAATGGGCATCGACCCCGAAAAGGAAAAATTACTGTCTGATGTGGAGGAAAAACTTGTAAGATACAGGCTGACTGAAGAAGCAATTAATTCTTTGAAATCGGAAAATCTTCCGGGCTATATAACGAAAAACCTGGAATTGTTCAGAAATAATTCATATGCTTCTTCAGGACGCTTGCAACTTGACCTTGGGATGAAAGAAGATGACATAGAGGAGCTGATGCCGCTTTTTGAGAAACATGCTTCTGTAAATAATGGTTATTTCAGTAAAGGTGATAAATCTGTCCTTGCAGGCGACAGGTTAAGTCAATACCTGGGACTTGAGAGGGGTGACACAATAATTCTCCTCGGGCAGGGTTACCATGGTCATACGGCAGCAGGGAAATATGCCATTGAGGGTATAGTGAAAATTCCTAATCCCGAAATTGACAACAAAATTGTATACCTGCCGGTGAGTACATCCCAGCAACTGTATTATGCGAATAACATGCTGACTTCAATGGTCCTGCATCTTGATGATACCGGTGATGATGAGCTGCAGGCTACCATTGGCAGGCTGGACAAAAAGCTGGATGAACGTTACAGGCTGATGGACTGGAAGGAGATGAACGGGACGCTCGTTCAGCAGCTGGAAGCTGACAACAAGAGTGGTATGATAATGATAGGTATCCTGTACCTGGTAATTGCTTTTGGTGTATTTGGTACAGTACTGATGATGACAGCAGAACGCAGGCGTGAGTTCGGTGTTCTCGTTGCTATCGGGATGCAAAAAACACGCATGGCCGCGGTAATGGTATACGAAATGCTTTACATTGGCCTTATAGGTATACTTGCAGGTGTGGGAGCCTCTATCCCGGTTATCATTTACGGATATCATAACCCAATACATTTCTCAGCAAGCCTGGCAAAAGCTTTTGAAGAATACGGTTTTGAGCCGGTTATGGCATTCCAGTGGATTGATAGTTATTTTATTTATCAATCCCTGGTAGTTGCAATTATTGTACTGATAGCAGTGATATATCCTGTGGTTAAGATCAGGAAAATGAAAGAAGTAAACGCTCTCAGAGCATAAAACAAAAATATAATGATTACAAAAACTGCCTGGAAAAATATTTGGCGAAACAAAACCAGAAGCCTTGTGGTTATTGCATCCGTTACTATCGGGATATTTGCCGGTGTGTTTGCAGTTGGGGTGATGAACGGGGCCATAGACCAGCGCGTGGATGAAGTCCTGGAAAACGAAGTTTCACATGTACAGATCACCCACAAGGATTTCAGGTCAAATAATGACCTGGGGAGTTATATCACCGGTGTAAACTCAATAGTTGAAAATATTTCATCCATGGAAGGTGTTAATGCAGTGACCAGCAGACTGCACCTTGTGGGCATGGCCAATACGGCCAGGAAAAGTGCAGGGGTGAAGATTATTGGCATAAAACCCATGCAGGAAAAGAAATTACTGAGTCTCCACCAGGAATTAATGGACGGAACCGGTGATTATTTTGAGGAAGAGCGTGGCGAACTTGCATATATAGGGTATGACCTTGCTAAAAACCTTAATATTATAAGGTACCGCATAACAGGTGATGTGATAAGCAAACTCGATTCTGCAGGTTTGCCGGGTGAGGTGATTTCCGCAATTACCGGCTTTAAGGGCAGCAGGTTTGACAATGAAAAGAGTTTTAAAAAGGAGATGCGCTCATTACTTACATCTGAACAGGAATCCGGGTTTGGAAGGTTGATACTCGAAGAAGCACAAACTTTCAGGAAAAGAGCAAAATTCACACTTACTTTTGTTGACAGGAATAATAACCAGACCGGCGGAGTATTCAGGGTCGGAGGTATTTATGACATACCCAACAGTATGTTTGAATCAACAATGGTATTTGTCAGGGATTCCCGGTTGCGCAGTATCACCGAAATGCCTGACAATACAGCACACAATATATTAATAAGCTTAGATGATGTGGATGATGCCGGAACAATGACTGAAAAACTAAGGAAAGAATATCCTGATCTCGAAGTGATGAACTGGAAGGAGATACAACCTGACATGGCAATGATGTCAGAAATGGCAGGTGCCATGTATGGTTTTTTTATGGCACTTATTCTGGCAGCCCTTGCCTTCGGTATTGTAAATACAATGCTGATGGTAGTACTTGAAAGGATAAAAGAACTCGGAATGCTTACCGCGATAGGAATGAATAAGAAGAAGGTATTCAGGATGATAATGACGGAATCGGTATTCCTTTCTCTCGTCGGGGGTATCGCAGGGATGATCGTCAGCTGGATAATTATAAGGATTACTTCATCCACGGGTATCAGGTTTTCCTCAATGCAGGAAGGTTTCGAGGCAATGGGATTTTCATCTCATATCTATCCCAGCATAGGAGCCGATTTCTTCCTGGTAGTCACAGTGCTCATAATCATAACAGGTATCCTGTCATCAGTATACCCGGCACTTAAGGCACTGAAGCTTGATCCTGCAGATGCTTTGAGAACAGAATAATGAAAATGAAAATATTTAATACCACAGAAAAATGAAAGTACTTGAGTTAAACAATGTTCATAAGGTTTATAATACAACTCATGTGGAAGTACATGCAGTAAACGGTGTAGATCTGGATTTTGAAGAAGGTGAATTTGCGGCAATAGTAGGCCCCTCAGGTTCGGGAAAAACAACACTTCTGAATATGATCGGAGGCCTGGATACACCAAGCGAAGGGAAGATAGAGGTTAACAGCACAGACCTGTCAACCCTGAAATCGTCTGCCGTAATAGATTTCAGGATGAGGAATATTGGCTTTGTCTTCCAGTCGTATAACCTGATACCCGTACTAACAGCAAAAGAGAATGTAGAATTCATCATGAACCTGCAGAAGTGGCCAAAAAAGAAAAGGGATGAACGGACTATGGAATTGCTGAAAGCTGTAGGGCTGGGTGAGAGGGCACACAGTAAACCTTCGCAATTATCGGGCGGACAACAGCAGAGGGTTGCCGTGGCACGAGCCCTGGCATCAAAACCCAAATTTGTCCTGGCCGATGAGCCAACGGCTAACCTCGATTCAAAATCAACCGAAACATTACTTGATATAATGGAAAAACTTAACAGGGATGAAAATATCACTTTCATCTTTTCCACTCATGATGCAAGGGTTGTAAAAAAGGCCAGGAGGGTAATAACCCTGGAAGATGGCAAAGTGGTATCTGATGAAACAAGGGATAAGTAATATGAGACTGAGAATCATGCCGGCCATAGTCTTACTCTTTCTTTCGCTGGGCGTGCAATCGCAGGAAAAGGAACTGCCGGTATCGCTCTATGGCTATGTGACAAATATGCAGAGTGCGATTTTCGAGGATCCCCGGGGCGACTGGATAAATGACAACCTGGTTCACAATCGCCTGAATTTCCGGGCTTATGCCGGGTCAAACCTTACCTTCGGCCTCGAAATAAGAAACAGGTTTTTTACGGGTGATATGCTGCGCGTTGATCCCGGCTATGCAAAACGACTAAGATCTGACCGGGGACTTGTGGATCTTACAACCAACATTTTCAATGAGAAATCATTCATACTGAATACAACCATAGACCGCCTGTGGGCTGATATCTCAATGGGACCGGTGCAATTGAAGATAGGAAGGCAAAGGATAAACTGGGGCCAGACCTTCGTGTGGAATCCGAACGATGTATTCAATGCTTATTCATATTTTGATTTTGATTACGTGGAAAAACCCGGGAGTGATGCCGTGCGCCTGCAGGTGTTCCCGACATTTTCATCAACTATAGAGCTGGCCGCGGCAATGGACAGCGATGAGGATGTAACGGCTGCTGCCATGTACAGGTTTAATAAGTGGGGATATGATATTCAGTTCTTATCAGGAATAGTAAACAGTGAGGATATTGTTTTTGGTGCAGGCTGGTCGGGTGCATTCGGAAGCACTTCCTTCAGGGGAGAACTGAGCTGGTTCCAGCCCCGGGAAAATTTTTCCGATACAAGCGGAACAGGACTCTTTACTGTTGGACTGGATCGCTCCTTTGGCACATCAGGGATGTTCCAGCTCCAGGCTATGTACTCTAACAACCCCGTATCATTTGAAAGTTTCGATTCATTTTATTCGGGTAAACTCTCTGCCAAAGACCTTGCATTTTCAGAATTCTCGTTGTTTGGCAGCGCCACAATTCCTGTAACACCGCTTTTCAAGATCAACCTGGCAGCAATGTGGTACCCTGGCCTGGATGGTTTTTATGCCGGCCCCTCTGCAGACATATCATTGTCAGAAAACCTTGATTTTTCATTTATCTGGCAATTCTTTAACGCTCAGATGAACGGCGAACGAACAAAAATGACACTTGCATTCTTAAGGATGAAATACAGTTTCTGATTATTTAATTACTTTTGAGCCGTAAAACATTTTTTATGGCCCTGGTACATGAATTTGAAAAAAGCGGTAACTGGCTTTTCAGGAGAAGAGGCTGGCTGCCACTGTTTATCTTTATACCATCACTGGTATTTATATATTTCTCAGGGGCAGAATCAATGGCCTACAGGCCCGGCACAGAAATGGTTTTCCTGGGAATAAGCCTTTTGGGCCTGGTTATACGTGCAATTACCGTTGGCCGTACACCCAAAGGTACTTCAGGGCGTAATATAAATAAGCAGGTAGCAGAAACCCTTAACACCACAGGTATTTATTCTGTTGTGAGACACCCTCTTTACCTTGGTAATTTCTTTATGTGGCTTGGCCCGGTATTATGGCTCCGTTCAGCATGGATTGCAGTTATTTTCGTCCTGCTGTACTGGTTGTATTATGAAAGGATAATGTTTGCAGAAGAACAGTTCCTCAGGAAGAAATTCGCAGAGAAATATGATGACTGGGCTTCTGAAGTACGATCTTTCTTGCCCTCTTTCAAAAACTACAGGAAGTCAGAATTACCCTTCTCTTTGCGAAACGTGCTGAAAAGAGAATACAATGGTTTTGGTACGGTATTCATTGTTTTTGCATTACTGGACCTCACCCGTAATTACACCCTGCAGGAAGAAATACAGATAAACATATTATGGGCCGTTTTGCTGTGTTTCGGACTGTTAACCTGGGCGGTACTCAGAACGCTCAAAACACAAACCAAGTGGTTAAATGTAGGTGGAAGGTAAATGTTTTTGTACCCGGCTTCTGTCTGCTATAAAAAAAGATGATCTTAATCACTTTATAATCTATCTTTGTGATCCCAATGAATATTATCAGGCGAATAGCAGTTTTTGTTTTATTGATACCCCTGTATGTGTACAAGTGGTTTATCTCCCCTCTTACAGGGCCTTCATGCAGGCACACCCCCACATGTTCACAGTATGCAGTGGATGCATTAAAAAAGCATGGCCCCTGGCGGGGGTTTTTATTGGCTGGCAACAGGTTCGGAAGGTGCAGGCCCGGAGGAACTCATGGTTATGACCCCGTCCCCCTGGTATGGATAAAGCGTTACAGGCCATGGAAATCCCTTACCGGCACATGGTCACGTTCCAACAGGTTGAAGCACGATGCTAAAAGCTGATCTTTTCTCTTAATTTTTTATAGCCCGAGCGGCTTACAGGGAGTTTCTGATCCTCTTTCAAAACAGCAACGTAAGTATCTTTTCCATAGGGCTCTATCCGTACTATATGTTCTATGGATACAATATATGAACGGTGAATGCGTATAAATTCTTTTGCAGGCAGGTTTTTCTCATAATATTTCATTGTCTGCTGTTTAAGGGCTTTCCCACCGGAATGATATATCATTACGTAATCATCCTCTGCCTGTATATATCTGATATCGCTGACCGGAATAAAACTGATTGCGCTTCCTTTCCTGACAACTATCCTGTTAAGCGAAGATGTGCCTTCAGGCTTTTCTTCACTGAGCTTGCGGATTTTATCATGCCGGGTCTCTCCTTTGTTAATACGTAAAAGAGCTTTTGCAAGGGCTTCATCAAACCTTTCTTCATGGAAAGGCTTAAGCAGGTAATCCACGGCATTCATGTCAAAGGCCTTAATTGCGTACTCGTCGTATGCAGTTGTGAAGATGATCTCAGGTTTTTCTTCCAGTACTTCAAGTAATTCAAAGCCTGTCAGCTTGGGCATCTGGATATCCAGGAATACCAGGTCCGGGTTATGTTCACGGATAGACATAAGACCGCAGTAGCCATCAGGACATTCTCCTGTTACTTCCACATTATCATATTTCTCCAGGTAATGCCTGATGATGCTCCGTGCAGGGGCTTCATCTTCTATTATCAGTACTTTGATTTTTGCTTGTTCATTCATTTTTTTACGTCTGCTTGTTCCGGTATATGTAATTTGGCTGTAAATATATTATTCCCCTTGTGGGTTTGCAAAGAGGCCCTGTGCCCATAATAGAGTTCAAGCCGTCTCCTTACGTTGTTCAGCCCGGTGCCGGTGCCCCCGGCAGGGATGCTGTCAGGGTCGAAGTCATTGACAATGCTTATTTCAATAGCCCCGTTCACCCTCTTAGCCTCAAGCTTAATGCTGACTGCTTCAGTACTTTCATATACACCATGCTTGATGGCATTTTCATACAGAGGCTGGAGTATCATATTTGGTATCCTGACAGCAAGCGATTCTTTATCATATTTTTCTTCAAGTACCAGCCTTTCACCAAACCTTACTTTTTCAATCTCAAGGTAGAGCCTCAGGTTTTTTAGCTCTGTTTCAAGCGTTACCGTACGATCTTCCTTTTTTGAAAGAGCATACCTCATAAATTCAGAGAGTTTAATAACCATTTCCCTGGCTTTTGTGGCATCAGAGATCGTTAAGGAGCTTATTGAGTTAAGGCTGTTGAAAAGGAAATGCGGGTTTATCTGGGAGCGGAGCATCATCAGCTCAGTCTCCTTTAACATATTTTCCAGTTTAGCTTCTTTCATGTTCTTCCTGGAAATATTCTCAATCAGTATGATAAGGTAGTAGGTAAGTGTTATAACCGCATACATAAAAGCTCCTGCCCCTATCCTGTAATAGATGGATTGTTCCCAGAAAAGCATATAGGGCTTTTCGTCCTGTAATACAGACAATACAATGAACCTGGTGGCGAATATCCAGATAGTAAGAGAAATAATTGCCATTCCAAGATGGTTTAGAACTCCCATCAGGATATTGCTTTTTCCGGCTGTTAACTGGTTGACCGGAAACCATAGCGCTATTGCTATCAGGGCAAAGATCACTGCGGAGACCATCCCGTCGGTGAAGCTTGCTCCTGTATTTATCCCTGTTGAAAATAAAATCAACAGGGACTGCGCCAGGCCTATCACCAGCCAGATAAGAAGGTATACAAAAAACCTGGTTCTTCTGCTTACTATAGGATGGAACATTATTTAATATCCTTTTACTTCTCCTCCACCAAAGATTACTGCACCTTTAATAACAAGGGTTTTTGACATATCTATTGCTGCACCTGATGTTTTGCGCTGGTCGGAATACCCTCCCAGGATAGGTGTTACATCGATAATCACATTCCAGTCGGGTGGAACAATCAGCGAAACACCTCCAAAAACGCAGGATATTTCAAGTTCACTCGTGCCTTCAGCCAGTCTTGCTTTGGTCAGGTCAATCTCAGCCCCGCCAAAAACACAGGAAATCTTTCCTCCCCTGAAATTCTGGCTTAACAGTCTTCTTTCCCCGCCTCCGAAAACATTTACCATGTCAATGATATCATTGGATGAGCTTGCCTCTGACATCCAGTTTTCTTTTTTGAACCACCGGGCATTGGTCAACACTATAATACCTGTTATTATAAGAATGGCAGGCCAGAAAAGCCTGTAGCTCCGGAATGGAATGTCCAGTATTTCCGGTAAAAGGAAAAAACCTCCCACTCCCATTACAATCAGGCCGGGAGTTTTGTTTCCCGTGCCCACGGTCATTACAAACCCGATGGCAACAAGTAACATCTGCCAGCTGAAAATAATATCTTCAAAATATCCGGGCAGCAGGCCGGTGTTTCTGATAACAAGAACAAAGCCGAGAAGAATCAATACAACACCAATGGCAATTTTATTGTTTGCAGAATGGCTGTGTCCCGGTCTTTCGTCGAAATCTGAGTGATGTTTCATTTTATTTTGATTTTTATTGTTATACAAATTAAAGAATTAGCTCCCGTAGCGTTTAATAATACCGGAGATTATCATGACCAGTCCTGCAATAACTATTACAGCAGGCCAGTATACTTTATCATACAAAAATGGCAGATCGTAATGAATACGCGGCAGGAGAAAGTAAAACCCTACAGCTGATATTACGAATCCCCCGGCAACACTGCCATTTAGCAAAATCAATATACCTATAAAGAGAACAAGCATTGGCCAAACAAAGTAATCGCGAGGGTTGCCAAGGTTTAATATATCCAGGAATACGCCTCCAAGGAAAAGTCCGAGTACAACAAGGAAAATTCCAAAGCTTCTTCCCGGGTTATGTTTTTTGTGTTCCATGATATTATTTGTTTTTTCGTATTTCAAATGTAAATATTTAGACCAATACCCATTTATCATTAATCGGCAGACTACGGTTTTTTATCGGTAAACAGCGTTAAGTTGTATATTTTACTAATTTTTTGGGTATTATCTTTAATTATTAAATTTGCTTTCTTATTTTTGCACACCAATTTTGGATCAAGATGAGGGGTTTTTGCAGAATACCGGTATCAGGACTGAAAGAAGGTAGTCATCTGTATGATTTTAAAATAGGCAGCAGGTTCTTTGCTTCTTTTGATAAATCACTAATCCGTGAAGCGGATCTGCTTGCAGTTGCTACACTCGTTAAAAGGTCTGCCCATATGGAGCTCAACATTAAGCTGTCAGGAAGTGTTAAGCTGAAATGTGACAGGTGTCTTGAGCTCTATGACCAGCAGGTTGTTGCTGACGATAATATGCTGGTTAAGTTTGGTGATATGTCAGAAGAGGATGATGAGGTGATGGTTATCAGTCCCGGTGAAAATGAACTGATACTGGACCAGTTGATTTACGAATATTCACACCTGGCTTTACCACTTAAAAAGATGCATCCTGATGACAGTAATGGTAACAGTACCTGTGACCCCGAGATGCTTGAAAGACTTGCCAGGCACAGTAAAAGAGAAGAAGAAACAGATCCAAGATGGAAGGAATTGGAGAAATTGAAAAACAGTAATAATTAGTAAACTTTGAGAGATGGCACATCCTAAACGAAAAACTTCAAAAACAAGAAGGGATAAACGCAGAACTCATTATAAAGCAACACCGGCTACCCTTTCGACCTGTTCAAACTGCGGAGCCGCAGTAAAGTATCACAGGGTATGCCCGGAGTGCGGACACTACCGTGGAAAGCTGGCCGTTGATAAAGATGTTTCTGCTTAAAACAGCTGACATATTATGAAGATCGGGCTCGATGTAATGGGCGGAGATTATGCACCGGGAGCAATCCTTGAAGGTGCATTTGATGCTTTAAAGTACCTCTCTCCCGGTGAACAGATCACTCTTATAGGTGATGAAAAACTGATCAGGGAGAGGCTTCAAAGTGAAGATGTGGATATGTCAGTGTTTGACATAGTACCTTCAACTGAAGTCATAGGGATGGGAGAACATCCTGCCCGTGCTTATTCGCAGAAGACGGATTCAAGTATTGCCGTTGGATACAGGCTTCTTAAGAAAGGAGAAATAAATGGCTTTGCCAGTGCAGGAAATACCGGGGCCATGCTTGTTGGAGCAAGCTATACGGTTAATGTAATACCCGGTGTCTTCAGGCCTGCCCTGGTGCTTGGACTGCCCACCTCATACGGGGGAATATCAATATTGCTTGATGTGGGTCTTAATCCCGATTGTAAACCTGATGTGCTGCTTCAATATGCAAAACTGGGTAGTATTTATGCACATTATGTCCTGGAACGTGAAAATCCTACGGTGGGCTTGCTTAATATAGGTGAAGAAGAAACCAAAGGATCGGTTTCTGTAAGAGGTGCTCATGAGCTTATGAAAGATAATCCTTCAATTAACTTTTCAGGTAACCTCGAAGCTGATAAACTGTTTACTGAGAAAATGACCGATGTAGTTGTTTGCGATGGCTTCGTTGGTAATGTTATTATTAAACAGGGAGAAGCACTATATTCTATATATAAGCAGCGTAATTTGCAGGACGAATTTTTTGAGCGACTTAATTTTGAAAATTTTGGTGGTACCCCGGTGGTGGGTGTGAATGCCAATGTTGTAATAGGGCATGGAATATCCCGCCGCAGGGCAGTAATGAATATGATATTGCAGACAAGAGATGTTATAAATGCTGATCTTGCCAGAAAAATCAGAGAAGAAATTTAAATATGGAAAAAATACGGGCAGCAATAACAGCAGTCAATGCATGGTTCCCTGAATACAGGCTGACAAATGATGAACTGGCTACCATGGTAGATACATCTGATGAATGGATAATGCAGAGAGTGGGGATCAGGGAAAGACGTATACTCAAAGGTGAAAGGCAGGGAACATCTGTCCTTGGCGCTGAAGCAGTCAAAGGACTGCTGGATAAAACAGGGACAGATCCTTCTGAAGTAGACCTCCTGATCTGTGCAACCGTTACACCTGATATGATGTTCCCGGCAACTGCGAATATTATTTCGGATAAGGTCGGGATCAAAAACGCTTTCAGCTTCGATCTGAATGCTGCGTGCTCGGGCTTTATTTTTGCCCTGCAGACAGCCGTGAGCTACGTTGAAACAGGCCGGTATAAAAAAGTGGTTCTCGTTGGGGCAGATAAGATGTCCTCAATAACGGATTATACTGACAGGACAACCTGCGCACTGTTTGGTGATGCTGCCGGCGCCGTTCTTATTGAACCCACAACAGATGACACAGGTATTATTGATCACCTTCTTCATACAGACGGGTCGGGAAGGCACCACCTGCATATGAAAGCTGGTGGTTCAGAAAGACCTGCAAGCCATGAAACAGTGGATGCCAGGCAACATTATGTATACCAGGAAGGACAGACAGTGTTTAAATTTGCTGTATCAAAAATGGCTGATGTGGCGGTTGAATTAATGAAACGAAATAACCTGGAATCAGAGGATATAGCATGGCTGGTCCCTCACCAGGCTAACCTGAGAATCATTGGTGCTACAGGTAAAAGAATGGGCCTCGATCCTTCACAGATCATGATCAATATCGAAAATTACGGCAATACAACAGCAGCTACAATACCGTTGTGCCTGTGGGAATATGAAAACAGGATGAAGAAAGGTGATAATATCATCCTTGCTGCATTTGGCGGTGGTTTTACTTGGGGCTCAGTCTATATTAAATGGTCATACGATACTAAAAAGTAGGTATTGACACAATAGTTGCTAACTTTGTTAGTTATCTTTTAAAATAATTATTTAGAGTCATGGCAAAGGTTAATGAAACGGAAAATTCTAATATCAACCTTATTAGCAATGGGACAGAAATCACCGGTGATATACAATCGCAGGGTGATATAAGGATTGATGGAGTGCTTATTGGAAACCTTTCAACAAGAGGCAAGGTGGTTATTGGAACCACCGGAAAGGTTAAAGGAGAAGTGCTGTGCAAAAACTCGGAAGTGTCAGGTGAAGTAGACGGCAAGATAAATGTCAGCCAGCTGCTTACACTTAAGATATCATCACGTATAAACGGGGATATCATTACAGATAAATTGTCCATTGAACCGGGTGCAAGGTTCACCGGTAATTGTAACATGACTGACGATAATGACAAGGAAGCACCGGCAGTCGGACCAAAACCGGCAGTCAACAAAAAAGAAGCACAAGCAGAAAAATGATGATCTGAAATCATATGCCCGGTACACGGGAATGGCTTTTCAGATGGTCATAATAATTGGTATTATGACTTATGCAGGTGTTAAACTGGATGAGAGCAGGAATGCTCAAACACCTGTGTTTACCATTATCCTTTCTTTACTTGGTGTTTTTGCAGCACTTTATACATCATTGAGAGATTTCATCCGAAAAAAATAAATGATGAAACTATCATCAAAAACCCTGCTTGTTCACGTGCTGTTTGTTGTACTGCTAACAGGTATAAGCTATTCCTTTGTTTACTTCTTTTACCCCCGTCTTACATTGAATGATATCCTCCTGCCTTTACTGGTCTTTGGCTGTATATCTCTTATTGTACTTGTTGTATTTGAAACCGGTCAGTCAAAGGAAAAAGACAGCCGCTCCCTGTTCACTATGGCGGCCATGGGACTAAAGTTCTTTCTTTCAATGGTTTTTGCCCTGGTCTACTTCGCTGTTCTCAAAAAATCCTCAACTGAGTATATCATATTGTTCTTTTTACTATATTTAGCATTCACAATTTACCTTATTATTGTTATTATTAAGGTATTGAAAATTAAATCTTTAAAACAAGGTTAGGTTTGAAATTCAGATATGTTTTTCCAATATTGGTGATCACATTTGGCCTTATTGCTCTCACTCCTGTGGAGGCTGAAGGCAGGCAGGGCCAGACTGAGCAAACAGAACAGAAGCATGAAGCTACAGAGGGGCATAATGAAGAAAATGAAAAGGAGGAGTTCAGTGCCAGGGAATTTATTTTTGACCATATTGGAGATTCTCACCAGTGGCATATTTTTACCATGCCCGACGGACATCACGTAAACCTGTACCTTCCGGTTATCTTATACAGCAAATCAAGTGGATTCCATATTTTTTCTTCAAAAAAACTGAGCCATGGTAATACCCATGAGAATTTTATGCTTGCGGAGGAGGGTGAATATGCCGGAGAGATAACAGAACTTGACGCTGAGGGTAATATTAAAGAAGACCTTCCGCTTGATGTTTCAATAACAAGGAATGTGGCTTCTATGATGTTCGTGGCAGTATTATTACTTTTCCTGTTTATTGGTCTTGCCCGTTCATACCGCAAGACAGGCGTAAGCGCTCCAAAAGGGATCCAGGGTTTTCTTGAACCCATCGTTCTCTTTGTAAGGGATGATATTGCCCTGCCCAATATAGGGGAAGAGAAATACGGCCGTTTTATGCCATACCTGCTGACTGTGTTTTTCTTTATACTTTTTAATAACCTCCTGGGACTTATACCTGTTATTCCCGGGGGATCAAATGTTACAGGTAATATAGCCGTTACATTCACACTGGCTTTCTTCTCAATGGTGATGATCAATGTAAATGGCTCAAAAGCATACTGGAAAGATATTTTTAATACACCGGGAGTGCCCTGGTGGCTCAAGTTTCCCATACCACTGATGCCCGTTGTTGAGCTGATAGGAGTAATTGCAAAACCATTTGCACTTATGATCCGTCTTTTTGCCAACATAACGGCAGGCCATATTGTTGTGCTGAGCCTCGTTGCTCTTATCTTTATCTTTGACAGCCTGGCCGTGGCCCCGCTGTCAATATTTATGGTTATTTTTATGGACATACTTGAATTACTGGTGGCATTTATCCAGGCTTATGTATTTACACTCCTGACAGCTCTCTTTGTAGGGCTGGCAGTTCAGGAGCATCATTAATATTGTCAAACTAAAATTAATTATTATGACAGGTACTTTAGCAGCAATCGGAGCAGGACTGGCAGTTATAGGAGCAGGACTGGGTATTGGAATGATAGGTGGACGTGCTATGGAAGCAATAGCAAGACAGCCTGAAGCAGCTTCAAAGATCCAGACAGCCATGATTATTTCTGCTGCACTGATTGAAGGTGTTGCCCTTTTTGCAGTGGTTGTGGCTCTTATTGCGTAATGAGACTGACGGCAGCCTGCAACGGTTGGTTGCAGGACTGCCTTTCTAATTAAAAAACCGGCGATTATGATACTAGCAAGTAATCTTACAACACCTGACTTTGGGACCATTGTATGGACCACGATAATTTTCCTCTTGCTCCTGGCATTACTCAGGGCTTTTGCATGGAAACCTATCTTGCAGGCTATCAAAGCCAGGGAAGAAAGTATAAAAGGCTCGCTCGAATCTGCTGAAGATGCAAAGCGCGAAATGGAGAGGCTTAAAGCCGATAATGAAGCCATTATGCAGGAAGCCCGTGAAGAAAGGGATGAATTACTAAGGGATGCCCGTGATGCAAGGGACAAAATGATCAGTGAAGCAAAAAAACAGGCAAGGGAAGAAAGCGATAAACTGATCAGTAAAGCTCGCACCGGGATAGAAAGAGAAAAGAAAATGGCTATTAACGATATACGCACGCAAATAGCAAGCCTCTCAGTAGAAATAGCCGAAAAAATACTAAATGAAAAACTAAAAGGCAGCAAGGAGCAGAATGATCTTATTGAAAAGCTCCTGGATGATATGGACCTGAAAGAAAATTAGATGCTTAAGTAATGAATGAAAGCAAAATAGCAGTAAGGTATGCAAAAGCTCTATTCTTATCAGCTCAGGAACAAAACCTGATAGATGAGGTCAGAAAAGATATGATCCTTGTCTTGGAACTATGCGGAATGGACGACTTCAGGGATGTAATTGACAGTCCGGTTATACCCAACTCCAAAAAAAGACAGGTGATGACGGCTCTTTTTAAAACCAATGTTAACGAAGTTACTTACAGCCTGATTACTCTTGCCGTCAATAATAACAGGGAGGCATTCCTGCCGGGAATAGCCAGGTCCTTTATTGCAAGGGCCAACAGGCACGAAGGAATAACACCGGTGACCCTCACAACAGCTGTAAAAATAAACAGCAATAACAGGCAAAGCTTTATCGATATAATAGAAAAAGACCTGGATACCAGGGCTGACCTTGACGAGGTTATCAATGAAGATATTTCAGGAGGTTACATACTTAAGGTTGGTGACCTTTACGTGGATGCCAGTCTTAAGACCCGGCTCCGCAAAATAAGAAATGAGTTAATTAATAAACAGTAAAATAATTCAGCGTAATACGCAAATAAATATTGTAAACTTATTATGGCAAGTATTAAACCAGCAGAGGTATCGAAAATACTAAAACAGCAACTTGAAGGCATACAGACAGGAGCCGCTCTTGACGAGGTTGGAACCGTACTGCAGGTTGGTGATGGTATCGCAAGGCTATACGGTCTTGCCAATGTGCAGGCAAACGAACTTATTGAGTTTGAAAGCGGAGTAGAGGCCATCGTGCTGAACCTTGAAGAAGATAATGTAGGTGCAGTCCTGTTAGGTCCCTCAGAGGGAATTACCGAGGGCGATATAGCCAAACGTACGGGCAGGATAGCTTCTATTATGACAGGAGAAGGACTGCTTGGCCGGGTAATAAAACCTACGGGAGAGCCTATCGATGGTAAAGGACCCATTGAAGGCGAGTTGCTTGAAATGCCTTTTGAACGTAAAGCACCAGGTGTTATCTACCGTCAGCCGGTTAACCAGCCCCTGCAAACAGGCCTTAAGGCTATTGATGCAATGATTCCTATCGGCAGAGGCCAGAGGGAACTTATTATTGGTGACCGTCAGACCGGAAAGACAGCTATTGCCATTGATACAATCATTAACCAGAAAAGTAATTACGATAAGGGTAAACCGGTATATTGTATCTATGTATCTATAGGACAAAAAGGTTCTACTGTTGCTAACATAGCTTCAATCCTCGAAGAACACGGGGCTATGGATTATACCGTTATCATATCTGCAACTGCTGCTGATCCCGCAGCCTCACAGTTTTATGCTCCCTTTGCAGGTGCAGCCATAGGCGAGTTTTTCAGGGATACCGGCAGGGATGCACTGATTGTTTACGATGACCTGTCCAAACAGGCGGTTTCATACCGTGAAGTTTCTCTGCTTCTGCGCCGTCCGCCCGGAAGAGAAGCTTACCCGGGTGATGTATTTTACCTGCACTCACGCCTGCTTGAAAGGGCCGCCAGGATTATTGAATCAGATGAGGTGGCAAAACAGATGAATGACCTCCCCGAACCACTCGAAGGAAGGGTTAAAGGTGGCGGATCATTAACTGCACTTCCTATTATAGAAACACAGGCCGGCGATGTTTCTGCCTATATACCTACAAATGTAATATCAATTACTGATGGACAGATTTTCCTCGAAGGAGACCTGTTTAATGCAGGTGTCAGGCCGGCTATCAATGTAGGTATTTCAGTGTCGCGCGTTGGTGGTAATGCACAGATCAAGGCAATGAAAAAGATTGCAGGTACACTAAAAGTCGACCAGGCACAGTACAGGGAAATGGAAGCATTCGCAAAATTCGGATCCGATATGGATGCATCAACAAAAGCTTTGCTGGATAAGGGATCAAAAAATGTAGAAATTCTTAAGCAGCGTCAATACGTTCCTATGCCGGTGGAAAAACAAATTGCCATTATCTATTGCGGTACCAAAGGACTTCTTAAGGATGTTCCCGCTGGTAAAGTAAAACAGTTTGAAACGGAATACCTTGAGTTCCTTGAACTGAAACATGCTGATGTATTGGAAAAACTGTCAGAAGGTGTGCTTGATGATAATGTTACCGATGCACTGAATAAAGTTGCAGAAGATATAAGTGCAAAATTTCAGGAGAAAGAACCCGTAGCTGGTAAAGATTAATATTTTATGGCGAGCTTAAAGGAAATAAGGAAACGCATATCATCCGTTAAATCAACACGGCAAATAACCTCCGCTATGAAGATGGTGGCAGCCGCAAGATTACGTAAAGCACAGGACAGGATAGTGAAACTGAGACCCTATGCTGCAAAAATGCAGGAACTCCTGCTTAATGTTAGTATGAGGATGGAACAGACAGAAGGAGATGAGCAATATAGACGTAATGGCCCTGCAGAAAAAGTCCTGCTTATTGTGGTTACCTCGAATAAAGGACTCTGCGGCTCATTCAATATGAATGTAATTAAGGAAACCCGGAGAGTGATTGAAGAGAACTACAGCCAGCATTATAATGGTGGCTCATTGTGGCTGATGACAATCGGTAAAACGGGATATGACTATTTCAGAAAAAGGGATTTCAATATTTATCAAAACCACGTTGGTATATTTGATGATCTCACTTTTGAGAACAGCTCAGCGATAGCCACGGATGTAATGGAGAAGTTCCTTGAAGGGGAGTTTGACAGGATTGAGTTTGTATATAATAAATTCAGGAATGCAGCCATACAGGATCTCAGTTATGAAACATTCCTGCCGGTTGAAACAGGCGATATGGATGATGAGGCAGGTAATACAGATTATATATTCGAACCCTCTAAAAAGGAAATCATTGAAGAGTTAATACCCAAGACGCTTAAGATACAATTCTTCAGAACTTTGCTTGACTCATACGTTGCCGAACACGGTGCCAGGATGACGGCTATGCATATGGCAACCGACAACGCTACCGGGTTGATCAAGGATCTTAACCTGGAATATAATAAAGAAAGACAGGCCAGTATAACAAACCAGATACTTGAAGTTGTCAGTGGTGCTGACGCTCTTGGTGATTAATCATTTACCGGGCGTTGCATGTGGCATCTGATCTCCAAAAACTATGTACACTTACGAAGAATTAAAGGAAATAGTAAACAGGGCAATTCATAATATGTCCTATGAATATGATTCGGACAAACTATTTGAGCCCGTAAAATATATTATGTCACAGGGAGGGAAAAGAATAAGACCCGTAATGACCCTGATGGCCTGTAATCTTTTTGATGATAAGGTTGAAAAGGCAATCTTACCTGCTGTAGGACTTGAAGTTTTCCATAATTATACCCTTGTGCATGATGATATAATGGATAACTCCGAAATGAGAAGAGGTGCTCTTACCGTTTATAAGAAATGGGACACCAACCAGGCAATACTGTCCGGAGATGTGATGGCCTTTGTTGCCAATGAATGCATGCTAAATACCCCGGCGGAATACCTTACAAAAGTATCACGGTTGTATAATGAAACAGCTATTGAGGTGTGCAGCGGCCAGCAGATGGATATGGATTTTGAAAAAATCAACTATGTTACGCATACCGATTATCTCAGGATGATCGAATTAAAAACAGCAGTATTGCTGGCAGCATCACTAAAAATAGGAGCCATAATAGGAGGTGCAGAACCTGAAGAAGCACAAAAAATATATGACTTTGGCAGGAATATGGGGCTGGCCTTTCAGATACAGGACGACCTGCTTGATGCATACGGTGATGCAGCTCAATTTGGAAAGAATATAGGCCTCGATATAGTATCAAATAAAAAGACCATATTGCTCCTTAAAGCCATGGAACTGGCTTCGGGCGAACAATTAAAAATGCTTAATGAGCAAACGCAGACTCTGGATTTTGATCCGGGGGAGAAAGTAGCTGCCGTAAAAGCTATCTATGATGAGCTTAACGTTAAAACCATAGTTGAAGAAATGGCTTCAAACTATATTAATCTTGCCTATTCATCACTTGAAGAAGTAAATGTTGAAGAGCAAAGAAAGGAAGAATTGCAAAATCTTGCCGCTTACCTGCTTAAACGCACCAGGTGATTAAAGCTCATCGCTCTCATGCTTCTTCATCCAGTCTACATTCAATAGTATACCGGCGGTGCCGGCAAAACGTACCTGGCTGGCAATAATGGCCTTGACCTCAAAAAACAGGTCAAACTCGTCTTTTAACCTGAAATAGGACCCTGCACCAAGATTGAGCCCCAGCGAGTTATTGGTTGTTATGGTTGTCTCTGCAAAGTTCTCAAAATCAATTTTGTACTTCATCCTGGCATACAGAATATTTAACCCTGCCAGGCCGTAAAACTCCCAGCGGTCAAGTGCATTGAAGACATAATGAGCATCAAGATCAAGTGAAAAGGCGGAAACAATTCTTTTCTCCGAGCCGAAAGCATCTTCAAATTTTGTGATGTTTGGAATGTAAATATTCAAGGATGGCTTGATGTGAAGAGGAAGTGATATTTCATATATGCCAGTTGCAGAAACTACCGGGTTACCGGTCTTGTGATCACTAAACTGCTCATCATTGAAATAATAGCCTGAGTTGTACGCAAGACTGCCCCCTATTTTTGTGAGCTGGGCATTGGCAACAAGTCCTGTTAACAGGAAAACAGACAGGCAAAAAATGGTTTTTTTCATTTCTCGTGGTTTATAGGTTTATTCTTACCAAAAATAATTTAAATAATTTAAGTGGCAAGGGTTCTGAAGAATTGAACAGAAGAAAAAGAAGGATAAAATGACCCTGTGTTCTTCAGCTTTTTGATTAATTTGCTAAATTTGTAACTCACTTTTTAAAACATCTTTAATATGTCGGAAAATACAGGTGTAATAAGCCAGGTCATTGGCCCTGTTGTTGACGTTAGCTTCAGCGGCGAAGGAGCGGAATTGCCTAACATATATGATGCCCTCGAGATAAAGAGGGATGATGGATCAGTACTCATTGTGGAATGTCAGCAGGGCATTGGTGAGAACACTGTACGTACTATTGCAATGGACTCCACGGACGGACTCAGAAGGGGTATGGAAGTAATTGCAACGGGAAAGCCTATCATCATGCCTATAGGTGAGCAGATCAAAGGTCGACTGATGAATGTAACAGGTGACGCTATTGACGGCATGTCAGAGCTTGATAAAAAAGGTGGTTACCCCATACACCGTAAACCTCCTAAATTTGAAAACCTCTCTACTGAAAAAGACATTCTTTTTACCGGCATAAAAGTTATAGACCTTATTGAGCCTTATTCCAAAGGAGGTAAGATTGGTTTATTCGGCGGAGCAGGTGTTGGTAAAACAGTGGTTATACTCGAGCTGATTAATAATATTGCCAAGGCATATGAAGGACTTTCCGTATTTGCCGGCGTGGGCGAAAGAACACGTGAAGGAAATGACCTGCTGAGAGAAATGCTCGAAGCAGGAGTTATTGACTACGGTGATGAGTTCCTTAAGGAAATGGAAAAAGGAGGCTGGGACCTGTCAAAGGTCGATTATGAGGCATTGAAAAAATCCAAGCTGGCGCTGGTTTTCGGGCAGATGAATGAACCGCCGGGAGCACGTGCGCGTGTTGCTCTTTCGGGATTGTCTGTTGCTGAACACTTCCGTGACGGTGATGATAAAGGTGAAGGAAGAGATATCCTGTTTTTTATGGATAATATATTCCGTTTTACACAGGCAGGGTCAGAAGTGAGTGCATTGCTGGGACGTATGCCCTCGGCAGTGGGTTACCAGCCAACACTGGCCTCTGAGATGGGTGTTATGCAGGAAAGAATTACTTCAACCGATCACGGGTCAATTACATCAGTTCAGGCCGTTTATGTTCCTGCTGATGACCTTACAGACCCCGCACCCGCTACCACATTCTCTCACCTGGATGCCACAACTGTACTAAGCAGGAAAATATCCGAGCTCGGTATATACCCGGCCGTAGACCCCCTGGATTCGTCGTCAAGGATACTGTCACCCGATATAGTAGGGGATGATCATTATAATTGCGCACAGAGGGTAATCGAGATACTCCAGCGTTATAATGAGCTGCAGGATATTATTGCAATACTTGGTATGGATGAGCTGTCAGAAGAAGACAGGTTGATTGTTAACAGGGCAAGGAGAGTGCAGCGATTCCTTTCACAACCATTCCATGTGGCTGAACAGTTCACCGGTATACCCGGCAAACTTGTTTCAATTGAAGATACAATAAAAGGCTTCAACATGATCATGGATGGCGAAGTGGATAAGTACCCGGAAGCATCATTTATGCTGGTGGGTACTATTGAAGAAGCAATAGAAAAAGGAGAAAAAATCCTTTCCGAATCAAAGAAATAAATCAGTGTGAAAATAGAGATCCTAACACCCGAAGAAAGTGTATATGAAGGTGATATTAAATCACTTAAGGTGCCAGGCAAAAAGGGCGCCTTCCAGGTATTGAAAGATCATGCCGCAATAGTGTCAACCCTCGTGGAGGGTAAGGTGTCAGTCACCGATATGAAGGGCGGGGTTTCAGACTTCCTGATTGAGGGAGGGGTAATGGAAGTGCATCAAAATACACTGGTCCTTCTTGCCGAGAGTGTAAAATCAGAATAAAGAACTTGCCTGCCCGGCCCAGGATATTTTTTACATAAAATCACCTTACGCGATGACAAATGATGAATTTACCAGCCGCGCTCATCAACTTGTGGACTGGATGGGGAAATATCTCAGGAATGTAGAACAATACCCCGTAAAATCAACAAGCAAACCGGGTGAAATTTTTTCATCACTCCCGGCTATGCCCCCGCTGGAGGGAGAAGACTTCGATGATATATTCAGAGATTTCAAAGAGATTATTATGCCGGGTATCACTCACTGGCAGAGCCCGGATTTCTTTGCTTATTTCCCGGCAAACAGCTCACCACCATCAATACTTGCAGAGATGCTTACCGCAACCCTGGGAGCGCAGTGCATGATATGGGAAACATCACCGGCAGCTGCTGAACTCGAAGAAAGAGTAATGAACTGGCTGAGGGATAGCATGGGTTTGCCCCGTGAATTTGAAGGAGTGATACAGGATACGGCATCAACGGCCGGACTGGCAGCCATGCTGACAGCACGGGAAAAGATCAGCGGTGACAAAATCAATGAAGAAGGATTTTCAGGACAACCTGTATACAGGGTATATGCATCCACACAAACCCATTCTTCAATAGAAAAAGATGTAAAGATTGCAGGCTTCGGCCGCAGGAACCTGGTTAAGATCAATGTTGATGAAAAGGATTTTTCTCTTGATCCCGTAAAACTGGAGAAGGCAGTAAAGGAAGATATAGAAAAGGGATACGTTCCCTGCTGTGTAATAGCAACTGTGGGCACAACAGGAACGGTTGCCATTGATCCCCTTAAAGAGATTGGAGAAATATGCAGCAAATATAATATATGGCTGCACGTGGATGCAGCCCTGGCTGGAACAGCACTGCTATTACCCGAATACAGCTGGATGATCGAAGGTAAAGAATATATAGACAGTTTTGTTTTTAATCCCCATAAGTGGATGTTTACAAATTTTGACTGCTCAGCTTATTTTGTCAGGGATGCCGGCAGGTTGATAAGAACATTCGAAATTCTTCCTGAATACCTTAAAACACGGACCAGGGGAGAAGTAAATGACTACCGCGACTGGGGTATTCCCCTGGGCAGGAGGTTCAGGGCTCTTAAGTTATGGTTCGTTATTCGTTCATACGGACTGGAAGGACTGCGAGAAAAAATCAGGGACCATATATCATATGCATCATGGCTGGCCGGCCAGGTAAATAAACATCCGGAATTTGAATTGCTGGCACCGGTGAGCCTGAATACAGTATGTTTCAGGTTCAGACCCAAAGGCAAAAACGAGGATGAACTGAATGTTATTAATGAAAAACTAAACCATTTACTTAATGATACCGGCAGCATTTATCTCACGCATACAAAAATAAATGGTAAATACTCCCTGCGCATGGTTACGTCTCAAACCAATGTTAAACTGGATAATGTTAAAAAAGCATGGTCGTTGATAACAACCATGAAAGATGATCTTTAATAACGGTTTCTGCCATTAATGGCAAAACCGAAAACATCCATGTTAAAAATAAATTTAAAACCGGGTTGACGCTCAAAAGGAAGCCATGCAGCCTGTAACCCTGCTGATAGCCTTACAGGTATGCGCAAAAGATAGAAATCAGCAAGCAGTTCAACTCCTGCCGAAGACAAATAGTCTTTTTCATCTCTTAACTCGTTTTCATGAAGATCATATATCCCGTCGGCCAATAAATAATCATAAAAGAAAGTGCTTCGTACCCGGTTAACATAAACAAACTGTCCCAGGTTGAAGTCCGGGTAGAACAGGGGCATTGCATAATCAAAGCTGAAGCTGTTTAGCTTACTTATTATAACATGTTTATCATACCCCCTGGGGAGATTCACCCTGTTGCCCAGTAACAGGCGCTTAAACTCCTGGTTCTCGTGACTGTAACTTAGCTTTGTGCCGTGGTCCTTAAAAAGTCCGGGGAAATAAAAAGATGTCCTGAGCGTGGTCTGGGGACCGTAAAGGTCGCTGTCAAACAGGGAACGTGTGTGGTAAAAATCAATAACCTGTCCAAATCGTGGCCATATGTCGCGGTACGACATACGGTGGAGATTTGACAGGTAAAGCCTGGGACTGAAAAATGTCTGCCCGTAGTCAAAGTTCCTGCCATCTTCGTCAAGCACATAATTATTTGAATATCTGAAATTGAGTGCCGGATATACTGTTTGCGAATAGCGACCGTGCCTGAAATATAAGGGTATATAGATGGAGGTGTTTGCTCTCAGGCCTTTGTACATCATGGATGGAATAGCCGCGGTATCATTACTGTTGTAAATTGACGGTTCTCCCCCGTAGCTGATCCCGAACTCAATGGCGGGATACCATCCTTTCCATATGATATTACTGTGCAGAAGATGCTCACGGTTGCTATATTCATACCCTGCGGTACTTACAAGTGAGCCCAGGTTATTCTGTGACATAATTGTGAGTCCAGGGCTTACAGGTATATTATCAAAGGAGATATCGTTTACATTGGCATAAAAAGGCATCCAGCTGTGAAACCTGAAGAGAGTGCTCAGCTTACTGTATCTTTCTTTTTTGTAGGATGAGGATATATTGTAATCCTCATTGCTCTTAAGCTTTTCCTCGCTTTCAATATCATCCATAAAAAGATTTTCAGATATGACTTCATCATAAGAGCCGGCTGCCGGTGCCCCGGTAAGAGATGATGCAATAATGTTACCATCAGCACTGTAATCAGAGAAATACATGAAGTCTCCTGAAACGGATATATCTTTAATACCATACCTTGATGAGGTAATGCGCTCAGGTTCCGATTCTCCCGCCAACCTGAAGACATTATCAGTGCCACCGGAGGAGCTGACAAAGAATATAACAGAATCCTTTTTTTGCACCGATTGCAGGTCGTGCCATCCTTCGTCCAGGTAGGTTTTCCATTCCCCGCCTGACAATACAAGTGACATAATACCCTCTCCTTTATTACCCGATGAAATAAATACTATTTCTTGCATGTCATCTGACCAGGACGGGTAGCTGATCAACTTATTGCCGGGGACATAATAACGGCTCTTAATGTCTCCGGTAAGTGCATCAATTATAACAAGCCCGTTGTTGTAATCAGCAGTACTTTCCGAAGCAACAATCAAAGATGCATCAGGTGATATGTCCGGTGCAAAAAACCTGCTTTTACGTGTGAGTGTTCTTTTTGAACCGCTCAGGATATTGTAACTTTTTATCACTGAATAATCCCTGTTCTGCCACCTGGGATCATTGTGATGCCCGGCCCAGACAACGGTATTTCCACTGTAACTGATCCTGTAGGGCCATATATTACCCGGTACATGTATTTTTTCTTCTTTACCGCTTGATTTATTAATAAGTACAAAAGATGGGATATCAGAAAGTGATGTCCTGAGGGCTATTATGCTGTCGCGACCTGCCCTTACAGGTGAATGGTAGCTTATGTAATCACCTTCTTTGCCGGGATTAATAGCTTTGTATTCCTTGTCATTACCGGTTCGTTCTTCTTCCAGCCATTGTTTCTTTATGTAGATCATTGCCTCATTATAAATCTCTTCCTTGCTGAGATTATTGTATTTTTTAAGGGCTGCATTGAAAGGGTTCAGGGTATATGGCCTCAGGGCAACGTAATCCATTGGCTCATGCCATATATTATCGCTAAAATTTGAACGTGCCCATGCACTCATCTGGTAACCAAACTGGTAATGGTCAGGTGTGTAATCCCTGTAAGAACCGAATAGCATTTTATCATAGCTGTATATCAGGTCTTCGTCAAGTAAAACTGCTTTAAGCTTCTTTTTGAAAGATGGATTTCTGCCTCTTCCCGAATATGAATAGGCACTTTCGGATACTATTGCCTCACCTTCAAGGAACCAGTATGGGGTGAATATACCCAGCGCACCTGTATACTGTTCCCCAAAAAGATAGCTCAGCCCTCTGGATACACCACGTCTGAAGCTGCTCATTTGCAGTACATGAGTCAACTCGTGCAGGGCAAGCTGTTCAGCGTGATCCATCGGTATTGTCTGCTGACCAGGGTAGGGATACAGTTCAATCCTGCGAGGGGCCCATGCCACATAGCCGTTTGATGTTGTAGTATAATTATGAATAATGACGGGGATCCTCCTGAGTAAGGGCTCCTTATAAGTACCATTCAGCAGGTCATAGGCTTTCTCAAAGCTGTAAACGTATTTTTCGATCTGTCCCGAATACGATTCCGGATAAATAAACCTGAAGTGGTATGAATCCAGCTTTTCCCATTTTACTGAGGCCGGTTCCTGCCCTGTCTCGTAGTACTGAGCTTTAAGGCCGGTGCCGCAGAGTATAAGGAGCGATATAATAATGATCCTGTTTGTCATCTCTTTTGAAATCTAAAATATAAAAAGTAAATCAAATTGATTAAATTCGCCATCTGTATATCTTAACGAATAACATATTGAATCAAATATGGTTTATGAAAAAATATCGCTTAATTAATATATCGCTTGGCTGGTTATCCTTCCTGGTAGCTGCCATTACTTATATACTGACTGTTGAACCCACAATGAGTTTATGGGACTGCGGTGAGTTTATTGCCACTTCTTATAAACTTGAGGTTGGTCACCCGCCCGGAGCACCAATGTTTATGTTGCTGGCCAGGTTCTTTAGTTTTTTTACTTCAGATGTGAGCAAGGTAGCTCTTACATCAAATATTATGTCTGCCCTGGCAAGTGCCTTTACAATTATGTTCCTTTTCTGGACCATAACCCATCTAGCAAGAAAGCTTATCGCATCTTCAGGCTCTGAACCGGGACCGGGACAGACTATTGCAATAATGGCAGCCGGTATGACTGGTGCTCTGGCCTACGCTTTTTCAGATACATTCTGGTTCTCAGCTGTTGAAGCAGAAGTATATGCTACTTCATCATTGTTTACCGCTCTTGTATTCTGGGCCATACTGAAGTGGGAGAACGAAGCCGATCAACCATTTGCCAACAGGTGGCTGATCCTTATTGCTTACCTCGTTGGTCTGTCAATAGGTGTACACCTGCTTAACCTGCTTGCAATACCGGCTATCGTCTTTGTTTATTATTTTAAAAAATATGAATTTTCGCGGAAGGGTTTTGCATATGCGATTATCCTTTCAATAGTTTTCATAGCTCTTATAATGTGGGGATTACTGCCTGGTTTTGTTGTTTTGGCCAGTAAGCTGGAATTATTCTTTGTAAATAAGATCGGGATGCCTTATAATACCGGCCTTTATGTCTTAATCGTGCTGTTTATTATATCAATCAGCATGGCAATAAGGACAAGTCTCCGGGGTGATGACAACAGGAAGATAATGCTATTCTCGGTGGCAACACTTTTATTCAGTGGCATGTGGCTGATGAGCGAAAGTGGCTTCCTGAACATTTTAATCCTTGGCCTGCTGGCTGTAGTAATATGGCGTTTGTCCAATAAGGCCCATGTGGCACTTAACACATCGCTCACCGTACTGCTCGTTATAATGATAGGTTATTCTTCTTTTGCGACCATCTTTGTAAGGTCCAATGCCAATCCTCCAATGGATGAGAATAACCCGGAAAATGTTTTCAGTTTCCTCTATTATCTTAATCGGGAGCAGTATGGCGACAGGCCACTTGTGAAAGGACCCTATTTCAATGCCCCGGTGGTTGCATATGACAGGGGAAAGCCAACCTATAACCCTATAGATGGTAAGTATAAAATTACGAACCGTAAACTGGTTCCTGAATATGATGAGCGCTTTGTTACCCTGCTCCCGAGGATGTACAGTTCACAGTCAAATCATGCCGAGGTATACAAACAATGGAACAATTTCAAGGGCAAACCCGTGCAGGTAACCGATTCACAGGGAGAAAAGTCTATCAGACGAAAACCGACCTTTGGTGAAAATCTTAAATTTATGTTTACCTACCAGGTGGGATATATGTACTTACGTTATTTCATGTGGAACTTTGCCGGAAGGCAAAATGATGTACAGGGATCGGGAGGCCCCTTTAACGGCAACTGGTTATCAGGGATTAATGCAATAGATAAGTCGCGGCTGGGACCGCAGGAGCGATTGCCGGATCAGATGAAAAACCATCCCTCGCGGAACGTTTATTTTTTCCTGCCTTTGTTGCTGGGACTGGCAGGCCTGTATTACCAGCTTAATAATAATAAAAAAGACTTCTGGGTGGTACTCCTGTTATTTATTATGACAGGCCTGGCAATTGTAATTTACCTTAACCAATACCCAAATCAGCCACGTGAGAGAGATTATGCATATGCAGGGTCTTTTTATTCATTCAGCATTTGGATAGGACTGGGTGTGTTATTCCTGAATGATGTGATATCAAAGATTGCAGGTAAGAAGCTTGCAGCAATTGCGGCAGGACTGATTTCCCTGCTGGCCGTACCAACTCTGATGGCCTCACAGAACTGGGATGACCATGACAGATCAGGCAGGTATACCGCTACAGCAGTGGCAAAAAACTACCTTAAATCTGTTGCACCCAACTCGGTACTGTTTACGAATGGTGATAATGACACCTTCCCCCTGTGGTATGCCCAGGAAGTTGAGGGTGTAAGGACTGATGTAAGAGTGTGTAACCTCATGCTCTTTAATACTGACTGGTACATTGACCAGATGAAAACAAAGATGTATGAGTCTGAGTCAATGAAGCTCACAATGCCGAAGTCCAAATATTATGACGGGGTAAATAACCAGGTCTTTATAATAGAAGATCCCAGGATTACAGGTGTTGTAAGTGTTGACAGGATAGTGGAATTTATCAGGAGCGATGGCGAGGGAACAAAGTACCGCTTCCCGGATGGCGAAATGCAGGACTATATCCCGGCAAGGAAAATACGCATTCCTGTTGATAAGGAAAAGGTGCTTGCATCAGGTACTGTAAAACCGGAGGATGCAGATCTGATAGTTCCCTATATCGATATTACCCTCGAAGGGAATTATATACTTAAAAGCCAGATGATGGTACTTGATTTCCTGGCCCAGAACGATTGGGAAAGGCCGGTATACTTCGTTACAGGATACCATAACGACGCCCTGGGCCTTGAAGACTATTTTCAGCTGGAAGGGAATGCTTACAGGTTAGTACCAATAAAATCTGAAAACAAAAACTGGCTTGAATACGGAAGGATTGATACGGATATATTGTATGATAATCTGATGCATAAATTTACCTGGGGCAATGCAAATGATCCCGATGTAAATATTGATTACTATCATCAGCATACCCTGCTTGTGGTGAGGGCACGTCTTAACTATGCCAAGCTGGCCAGGGCGCTTGCCGGTGAAGGGGAGAAGCAGAAAGCTGTTGAGGTGCTCGATCATATTATGAATGAACTTCCCCTGGAGAATGTGCCATGGGGAAATTATATGCCGGATATAATAGACGGGTATATAGTAGCAGGGGCAACAGGTAAAGCCAGAGAACTGATCAGCGATATGAAAGAGTATTACAGTGCAGAACTGGATTACTATACCTCTCTGCCGGCATACTACATGCGAAATGCTGAGATGGATATACAGATGGCTTTTGGTTATTTCCAGAGAGTGGCAGCTTCATGCAGGCGGAACGGACTTGAAGAAGAAGCTATATCAATAGACCAGATGCTCAGGGAATATATGGGGTCTTATTATGGCAGGACACAGGGACAAAACTAAAAAGCATACTCCTTGCGCGTGAGGTACTTTTCAAGGATGCTCAGTACTTTTTCCGGGATTACCGGTTTAAGTATGTACTCGTTACTGCCTGCAAGAATGGATTCATCCTTTGATTCGCGGGTGTAGTAGGCAGTTATCATTATTACCGGGGTATTCCTGTGGTGCTTCCTGAATTCCCTGATGCACTCAATGCCGTTGATATAAGGTATAAGATAATCAATCATCAGCATATCAAAGGCATCCGGGTTTTCTTTTATGTATGTAATGAAATCGTTGCCGTTCAGGAAGGTTACAACATTAGCAGAAGTTGTCTTTAAAAGAACCTCAAAATAGCGTATTGAAGCAAGGTCATCATCAACAACTGCAATTGTTTTGTTACTAAGATCTAGTTGGTATTGGTCAGAATACATCAGGCTTTTGTTTGCTTTTAGCAAATTTACGACTTGAAGATAGATATTATCTTTTAAAAAACCGGATTTGTGAACAAGTTATTCACAAAACAATAACATTTAAGCAAAACTTGGAAAAGATGAGAATTATTTTGAAATTAGATAGTCCAAATAAACCTATCCTCTGATGAATAAAATAATAATTTTTCTCCTGGCGGGTCTGGCCCTCTGCCAGCCTGATGCCGGTGCCCAGGAAGGTTTTGACAATCGTACAAGGGCACTGTATATTTTTGATATTGCACGCTATGTGGATTACGGTGAAGCACTTGATACCATGGCTCTGTTCAGGGTTGGGGTGCTGGCTAAAGATTCTGAGTTATACTGGGAAATGGGAAACCTGGCAAAGACCAGGAAACAGATACAGGATGTCCCGGTAAATATTGTTGTTTTCAGGGATGAGAACAGAATTGAATATACTAATGTCCTCTATGTAGCTAAGGATGAGGGATTCAACCTTGATAAGGTTAAGAGAAACATTGAGGGTAAAAAGACCCTGCTGATTACTGAGGGATATGAATTCGGGAAATCAATGTTTAACTTCATTGTAGTAAACGGAAATCCAAAATTCGAAATAAATGAAGAGGAATTAAACCGGGCAGGGTTATCCATTCCTTCAACCTTGCTCCATCAGGCAGTAAAGACCAGGGAAGACTGGGAGGAATTATATGATGTTACAAATGAGGAGCTGGAAAAACAGCTTGAGGTGGTAAGGCAGCAGAAAGTAATTATTGCTGAACAAAAACAGGAAATCCTTCAGCAGAGAGCTTTGCTGGATAGCCTCGATAAAGAAATTGAAAACAGGGAGCAGACACTTGCTGCCAAACAAAAGCAACTGGAGAAGCAGGCTGGAAGAATAAGAGTGCAATCAAATGAGATTACTGAACAGCAGGTGTTAATAAGCATGCAGCAGGCAGAGGTGCAGGCACAAAAAGATACCCTGGCCATACAGAGGGCGAATATTGACAAACAGCTGGAAGAAATTGACAGGCAGCTTTCAACAATAAACCAGCAGGAAGAAAAAATTAAGATACAGCTTGAATCTATTGAGAAACAGAAAATAATGCTCTATGCAGCAATATTTGTATTGTTGCTGCTTGCTTTTCTGGCATACTATATCTACAGGGGTTACAGGATAAAACGGGATGCAAATATTAAACTTGAGGAAAAGAACCGGACTATAATGTCTCAGAAGGATGAAATTGAAAAACAACGCGATATAGCAGAAACTCAGCGGGATCAGATTGCATACCAGAAAAAACATATCACTGATAGTATAATGTATGCCAAAAGAATCCAGTCGGCGCTGCTTCCATCACTTGAGCTGTTTAGCGATGAAATTGAGCATTTTGTGCTTTATAAGCCACTGGACATTGTCAGCGGCGATTTTTACTGGGTGAGCAGGAAAGGAGATAAACAGGTGGTTATTGCTGCAGATTGCACAGGACATGGTGTGCCAGGGGCATTTATGAGTATGCTCGGAGTTACAATGCTGAATGAGATTGTGAACGGTAAGGAAATAATGGAGCCGGATAAGATTATAAATATTCTGCGTGATGAAATTATTGATTCACTGAAGCAGTCTATCGATGAAGACAGGGTTAAGGACGGGATGGATATGACAATATCCCTTATTGACTTCAAAAATGATAAACTGCAGTTTGCAGGAGCAAACAACCCTATGGTGATAGTCAGAGATGGTGAATTACTGGCTTACAAAACAGATAAAATGCCCGTAGCTATTCATTATAACATGAAACCTTTCAGGATGCAGGAATTTGATCTTAAGAAGGGAGATTGTTTATATATGTTCTCTGATGGTTATGGCGACCAGTTTGGCGGACCAAAAGGCAAGAAATTTATGGTTAAGAATCTCAAGAGGAAACTGGTTGAACTATCCTCTTTACCCATGCTTGAACAGGGAGAAAAACTTAATGAAACATTCGAAACCTGGAAAGGTGATAATGCCCAGGTTGATGATGTAATAGTAATAGGAATCAGGTACTGAGTACCTAGTCACATTCCCATTGCGTGGTAGTACTTCCAACTGTCGTGGGAGGAGTTGCCTCAATTGTCACTAGTTCTGCACCACAGTATTCAGCTTCCTGGGCCGAATTAATAAGGACTCCATTCTCGTAAGTGTTGAGACTGCATATTTTACAGTTGTTGAGTAACTCTTCACACGAGGTAATACCGGCAGCCAGCAGTAAAAAAGCGGCAAAAATAAAGACTTTCTTTTTCATCGTCTTTGGGTTTAAGTAGATTAATATGTCAAGTACTGTGTTGGTTATTTTCAGAGCATGGATGCAAAACAGAATCCTGCACTTCTTACCAAAGTTAATAAAATAGACTTATTTTAGTCTATTATTTATATCTTTCTTTTCTTAAGACTATTCTGAATTAATAAAGGTTGCCTATGAACAGAAGAAGATTTATTGGAAAAGCAGGTCTGTTAGCAGGCGCATCAGTACTTGCAGGATCAGTGCCATTTAAAGCTTCAGGGATTACATTTGGTGAGCTTCCTGTGCTTCAGAAAAAGCGAATCCTGTTTGTCTGGGGTGGATGGGAAGGACATGAACCAGCTAAATGCCGTGATATATTTGTGCCCTGGCTGAAGGATAAAGGAGCTGAGATAACAGTGTCCGACAGCCTGGATGCTTATCTCGATGATAAACTGATGAATAGCGTTGACCTGGTAATACAGGCATGGACAATGGGATCAATAACAGGGGAACAGTCAAACGGACTGCTCTCTGCAGTAAAGAATGGAGCCGGGCTGGCTGGGTGGCACGGTGGACTGGGTGATTCATTCCGCAATAATACTGAATACCAGTTTATGGTTGGTGGCCAGTGGGTTGCACATCCCGGTGGGGTAGTTGATTACCGGGTAAATATTAATGACAACAAAGATCCTGTGACCTTGGGACTGGATGATTTTGATATGCACTCAGAACAGTATTACATGCATGTTGACCCTAATGTTAAAGTGCTGGCAACTACAACCTTTAATGGTGACCATGCAGAGTGGATTGACGGCTGTGTTATACCGGTTGTCTGGAAGAAATATTATGGTAAGGGAAGGGTTTTTTATTCCTCGCTGGGCCACGTGGCTGCTGATTTTGATGTGCCCGAAGCACTTGAGATAATGAAAAGAGGAATTGCATGGGCCTCCGGAAGCCGGTCCGGCGTGCAGCAAAGATGGATTAGTCCTGTCTATTAATTGTGAGGTTTTTAGCAAAATGAAATATTAAAAAAAATATTGGAACAATGGAAAAAGCAAGAAACATGAAAAAACATGTGTCCGTAGTGGCAGCACTTCATATAGGTTTTGGAGTTCTGGCCCTTATAGGGGCACTTATCGTCTTTATCTCGGTAAACTTTGCCCAGTCATTTGTGCATGGTGATGAAGTGGCTGAACTGGTGCTTACAGCCGTGAAAGTAATACTGCCTGCGCTTATAGCTCTTATATCCGTTCTCAGTGTTATAGGAGGCATTGGCCTGCTGAGCTACAGGGAATGGTCAAGAATACTGATTATAGTAATGTCCGCTATTAATTGCCTGAATGTACCAATAGGTACCGCTAAAGGAATATATTCAATCTGGGCCCTTCTGCAGGATGAAACAATCAGGCTTTTCCAGGGCGATAATGCCGGCCCCGGTGAAGAGATAACAACCAGTAACCATGGAAAAACTGACTAACCTTGACAATATTGCGATAAATGTAAAGGCACACCGTGTTTTAAAGGAGCTGCTGAAAGAAAACCCTGTGCTGGAAGAGATAATGCGTAATGCCAGGAATGAGACTGAGGCACTGATAGGTGTAAAAGACTGGGTGACGGCTATACTTGAAAACAGGCCGGAAGCATACAATTTTTATACATCTAAAGTAAAAGGCAGGGAGGCTTTCGAAAAACTTGACTGGAAAGATTTTGCTGCAATAAGGATACTGGATTATATTGATAATGCCGGTCGATCCTATCAAGACCTGAACCTCAGGGGTGAAAAAGCCCTCAGTAACCCCATCAAAATGATATGGATGGCAGTGACCCATGGTACAGGAGGAGCAAAGCCTGCATTCTTTACAGACATGCTGTACCTGTTCAGGCAGCTTTCAGGTACATTTACCTGTAATATACCCGATAAAAAGCGTCAGCGGGCATGGATGGAAAGATTTCCGTCGGGGCTGGACCCCCGAATAGTTAAGCTGAGGGAGGAGAACAGGGACCGAATAATAAATATATTGATTGACCGGATAGATTCCGGGCTGATAAAGGATAAGAAATATTTTTTTGAAGAGGGATTGTCAAGAGAGCAGAAGTTCCTTGAGATGCTGGATTGGTGGAAAGACCATCTTTTCCACCTGCGCTTCGCTGTCAGATCCCCGGAACTGCTGAATGAGTTGCTGGGCAACTCGCTGGACCCTGATACCATGAAGGTTCTCAAAGATGCAGAGGCAAAAGGAATTCCGTTTTTTGTTAACCCCTATTACCTCTCGCTCCTGCATGTAAGGGTGCCATATTTTGCCATTGGCGCCGACCTTGCAATAAGGTACTACGTTCTTTACAGCCAGCAGTTGGTGGATGAGTTCGGACATATAGTGGCCTGGGAAAAAGAGGACCTTGTGCAGGAAGGTAAACCCAATGCTGCAGGATGGATATTGCCAACGCAACATAATGTACACAGGCGCTACCCTGAAGTAGCCATACTGATTCCCGATACAATGGGCAGGGCATGCGGAGGTTTATGCTCATCATGCCAGAGAATGTATGATTTTCAGAGCGGTCATCTCAATTTTAACCTGGATAATCTGAAGCCCAAAAAATCATGGGATGAGAGGCTGGAAGAAATAATGAAATATTTTGAAAATGATACCCAGCTGAGAGATATACTAATAACCGGTGGTGATGCCCTGATGAGCAGTAATAAGTCGCTGGATAAAATACTTAATGCCGTATACGGGATGGCCCTGAGAAAAATGAAGGCGAACAAAGACCGCAAAAACGGGAAGAAGCATGCCGAGATACTGAGGGTCAGGCTGGGATCCAGGCTGCCGGCATACCTGCCCCAAAGAGTAGGACCGGAATTGGCCGAAATACTTAGCAATTTTAAAAAGAAAGCATCCGCAGCAGGGATAAAACAATTTCTTATACAGACTCATTTTGAATCCCCTATGGAAGTCACTCCCGAGGCAAGAGAAGCAATAAAACTCCTGATTTCCTGCGGATGGACTGTTACCAATCAACTTGTTTTCACCACAGCAGCTTCCAGGAGAGGTCATACATCAAAACTGAGGAAGGTGCTCAATGATATAGGTGTGCTGACATATTATACATTCTCCGTTAAGGGATACATGGAAAATAATTTTAATTTTTCACCCAACGCACGAGCCGTACAGGAACAGATAGAGGAAAAAGTAATAGGACTGATACCTGAAGAGTATTATGAGGAAATAAAGGAATTCCCCGAACAGGCAGAGAATATGCAGGAAAATATTAATTCTATCAGGCAGAAGGCTAATATACCATTCCTGGCAACAGACAGGAATGTGCTGAACCTGCCCGGAGTAGGAAAGAGCCTGACATACAGGGTTATTGGCATAACAAGGTACGGCAGGCGCATACTGGAGTTTGATCATGATTCAACAAGGGTGCACAGCCCTATCATCAATAAAATGGGGAAGGTTATTATTATTGAGTCAAAGGCAATAAGCGAGTACCTTGACCAGCTTGCTGATCTGGGCGAGAACCCCCTGGAGTATGAAAGCATCTGGGGATATTCAATGGGTGAGACTGAGCCAAGAATACCGGTTTATGAATACCCGGAATACGAGTTCAGCATAACCAAAGAACTCTCTAACCTGGAAATATAGTTCCCTCAGTCGCTAAGTCGCTAAGTCACTAAGTCACTGACCCGTCCTAAAAAAAGTTTACAGGTTTATACTTCTAAATTAACTGTTTTTTTATAATAATTCTTCCATTTTCTTTTAAGTTTTCCAGAACGTAAATGGGCCAACTCTGGAGTGAGCATGTCACAACTCAGGTGCG
>JAIPBU010000033.1 GCA_021738535.1 Bacteroidales bacterium
AACTTGTATATCTGGCGACTATGAACTTTCATAAAAAATGGAATAACAAAATATTCGGTTGGAATATTATTTTTAACCAATTAAGTATAATATTTGAAGATAGAATTGAGAAGAATGACACAGTTAATTGAACATTCCCAAATTAGTTCACCTCCCTGCTTGTATCGCTGATGCGGCAGGCATGCCGCATCAATATAAAAAGTCTCCTTTCTGCATGTGTATTTGATGCGGCAGGCATGCCGCATCTACAAAATCTATAAACATGGTTCTTTGCTCTTCGCTCTTTGCTCTTTGCTCTTCGCTCTCCTCTCTCCTCTCTCCTCTCTCTTCCCTACTCCCTGCCACACATCATTGATTTTCTAAAACAATCTTTTTAACTTCGTGGATACAACAACCTGTTTCTTTCAAAAAACCACTTATACTTGTCATGAAAAAACTGACCAACACCCTGATTTTTACATTACTTTTTACCGGCTTATCCGTATACAATGCCTCCGCCTTCTCCGGTGAAGGAAGCGGCACCGAAGCAGATCCCTACCAAATAACAACGGTGGAGCAGCTGCAGGAGATGAATGATGATCTTACCGCCCATTATATCCTGGTAAACGACATAGATGCGTCCGCCACCAGCACCTGGAACGGGGGTAAGGGATTTGTACCTGTAGGATACAATTTTTCAGGCAGTTTAGACGGCCGGGGCTACAGCATAATTAATTTATATTCATACGATTTGGACATAATCTGTGGTCTTTTTTCTACAATAGCTTCAGGCGGCGAAATTTCAAATTTGTTTCTTACTAATTGTATAATAACTCCATCACCTGACCAGATGGGTACCGGAGCTATTGCAGGTAAAAACAGCGGCAGTATTATTAATTGCCATACAAGCGGTACAGTAACTGGAAATATGTTTCATGGTGTAGGTGGTGTTGCAGGCATTAATTACGGGTTAATAGAGAATTCAGGCAGCAGCTGTGATGTGGGAGATGCAACAAATTATCCCAACATAGTAGGCGGGCTTGCAGGCAGAAACGAAGGACAAATAATCAATTGCTCAACAACGGGGAACATAATAGGAAAAAATGCCGGTGGAATTGTAGCATTTAATGCATCAGCAGGAACTATACAGGATTCTTTCTCTGAGAGTTCCGTTGATGGCAACGCTGACATTGGTGGATTTACAGGTAAGAATTTTGGCACTATTGATAATTGTTATGCAAAAGGGAATATATGCCAGTCTATTGAAGGACTTGAGAATCACGGTGGATTTGCCGGCAGTAATTATGGAGACATAAGTAACTGCTACTCTACAGGTAATACAATAGGCTCCAGCTATTCAGGTGGTTTCGTAGGTTTAAATGACACGGATGGTACTATTATTAATTCTTATTCAGAGGGTTCGGTTTCTCACGATGGATTGGAAGGTTTTGGCGGATTTGTTGGAAATAACAACGGTACTATTAATAATTGCTTTTCCCGGTGCGACCTTGATGGAACCGGAGACTATGTCGCCGGATTTGCCGGTATCAATGCCGGGCTTATATACTCATCCTACAGTACCGGCAGTGTTGCCGGTGCATCTAACCTGGCAGGCTTTTGTTCATTAAACACCAGTGATATATCAAACTGCTTCTGGGATAAAGAAACATCAGGCCAATCAGCCAGCGCAGGGGGTGCCGGCAAAACAACAACAGAGATGAAAGATGTTTCCACCTTCACCAGTACGGCAACGAGCGGACTTGATAATCCATGGGACTTTGTGGATGATCCTAACGATGACACAGGCAGCCAGGACTACTGGAGTATAACACAGGGAATTAATTCAGGTTATCCATACCTGAAATGCCAGGAACCATCAGGTAATATATTTTATGTTGATAAAAATGCTGCCGGGCTGAGAAACGGTCTCTCATGGACAAATGCATACAGTAATTTGCAGGATGCATTAAATGATAAGTGGCTTGAACAGGGAGATACTGTCTGGGTAGCTGATGCTACATACCTGCCCGATGAAGGTACAGGCTATACCGCAGGTGCCAGGGATACAAGTTTCAGGATCCCCGACGGTGTGGAGCTATACGGGGGGTTTTCCGGTACCGAAACATCGCATGAGCAAAGAGACCCTGATGCGAACATCACAATATTGAGTGGAGATATCGGTTCCCCCGCTGATGCAGCTGATAACTCAATTCACGTTTTAACAGCCGGTAACAATGCAATAATTGATGGCTTCACAATAAAGCACGGAAATGCTAACGGCAGTAATGAACAATCCCTTGGGGGAGGAATATATCTTAAAGAGAATTCTACAGGCATAAAAATTGAAAATTGTACACTGAGAGAAAACAATGCCGGGCAGGGAGGGGCTGTCTCTGCCGACGGATTTGTTGACTTCAGCATAAGCTCCTGCATTTTTTACGCTAACACTGCAACACACGGGGCTGCCGTCCACTGTGAAAACAGTGAAGGGAACATATACTACTCAACTTTTGCTGAAAACACAGCATCAAACTATGGTGCAGGATTATATTACTGGGGCGGCGGCTCCGGATCTCCTGAGATAAGAAACTGCACATTTTATCAGAATGAAGCTCCGTCAGGTGCTTCAATTCATTGCAGGGCAGCAGGTATTAATGCACAGGTCATGAACTCACTGCATTACGGAAGTACAGGAGATGATATAGTATTAACAAACGGTGCCGCCATAGATGTCAGCTACAGCCGGATTCCCCAGGCAGGCTATACAGGAAACAATAATAACATTAATGATGATCCTATGATCGAATCATTTTCAGAGGGCAACCTGCAGCTTTATTCAATATCACCATGTATAGATGCCGGTGACCCTTCTTCTCCAAACGATCCTGACGATACAAGGGCCAATATGGGGAATTTCCATTCAACAACAGACGATGTCACAAACCCGGTACTCACCACCAAAGATGCTACCTTATACCTCGACTCAGAAGGAACGGGAACTATTCAAAAACAAGATGTGGTAGAAAACGCTTCTGATAACCTCGCTGTTGCAGATACAAGCCTGAGCAGACAGTCATTCTCCTGCGCTGATACAGAAGCAGCTGTTCTTATTGATGTTACCCTTACCGATTTATATAGTAATTCTGATACTGAACAATCATCAATCACAGTGCTTGACACCATATCCCCGGTAATCACATGCCCCGGCAACCAGTATGTTGAGGCAGGACCCGGTGATATATATACTGTTTCAGGCAGCGAATTTGACCCGGCTGAAACAGGAGATAACTGCTCCGTTGCCGGCTATCAAAACGATTATAACAACCTTTCTACACTGGATGGTGCAGAGATACCCTACGGCACAACAACAATAGTATGGACAGTCACTGATAACAGTGGCAACACAAAGTCCTGCAGCTTTGATGTTGATGTCAGTGAATACACAAATATTTATCAGGGTGAAGAAGATAAGATTAAGGTTTATCCCAACCCGGTAAGAGACAAATTAAAGATAATAAACCCTTCAGGCGAAAGCCTTAATTACAGCATAGCCGATCTTGCAGGAAACATGCTAATTAAGGCTCAACTCAAAGGTAATGAAATTGATGTAAGCAGTCTTGACGAAGGGATGTACATCCTGAAAATAAATGACCACATTTTCAAGATAATAAAAGAATAAGTCGCTTCGTCACTTAGTCGCTTCGTCTCAGAATGACTCCTTAACAACCCTGTCGTCGCCTACCCCCATCTCACCAAGGTGCTCTTCCACTGCCTTCATCATGGGAGGTGGCCCGCACAGGTAGATAATCCCTTCGTGGGGATTGACAAATTCCTCCAGCAGGTCCCTGTCGATAAAACCGTGACGATATCCGTCTACTTCTTCCTTTGCCAGGATATTAATAGAATTATCACTGCCCAGGATATCCTTCAGCTCATCCTCAAGGATTATGTCGCCTGCCGTGTTGTTTGCAAAAAGAAGCTTGTTGCCGGCGATGGCATCCTCTGACTGCAGGTGCCTAAGTATTGATATAAAGGGAGTTATACCCGAGCCACCCGCTATGAACACGCCTTCACCGCTGTACTTAATGGAGCCCCAGGGCGGACCGGTAATGAGCTCATCACCTTTGCCCAGACTGTCAATTTCATTGGTTACACCCCCGTGAGATTTGTAAATCTTGATGACCAGTTCAAGGTCGTCATCCCCTGGAAGACCGGTGAAAGTAAAGGGGCGCTTCTCATCTTTCCAGCCTTTTTTGCCAACGGCAATGCTGGCTGCCTGGCCGGGACTGAAACTATAGCCCTCCGGCTTCTCCAGGCGGAAACCTTTAACATCATGTGTAAGCTGATTTACCTCGAGTATCTTTACGGTGTATTCTTTCATTCTATCACTCTTTTATTAATGATATAACAATATAAGCATAGTATTGATCAATGGCAAGTGCCGTCGGTGGCCAGGGCTCAGTAGTGCCTGTTCCATGCACGGCACTGTTGTGTTTCACCAAAATAGATGCTAATTTTACAGCGACTGGCCAAAACATTTGGGCGATAATGACTGATAAACAGATAATACCCCGAAAGATATCAAAGCGTAATTTCAGTGCCTTCCTCTGGCATGCAGGCTTTCTTGCATTTGCCCAGAGCTTTATGGATGTGGATACCATTATCCCGGCCATGATAGTGGAGAGCGGTGGCAATGCCTTCCATATAGGGCTGATGACGGCAATAATGCTGGGCGGGTCAAGCTTCTCGCAGATCATCTTTGCCCCCTATATAAGCAACCGTCCCTACAAGAAAAAATACCTGCTCAGCGGCATAAATGCACGTATTATCTCCCTTGTTGCCCTCGGCATACTGCTTTACTTCATGCGCGGAAAGGAATCGGGAGCAATTCTGCTTATTATCTTTTTCCTTATAACCATATTCTCGCTGGGCGGGGCCTTCGCCAACATAGGCTACATAGATATAATGGGCAAGTCAATTAATCCGCGCCTGCGAAAACGGTTTTTCAGCTCGAAGCAGGTGATTACCGGCATTATAGTGCTGGTATCCGCCTACCTGGCGAAAGAACTGATAAGCGCAAAGGAATACCCCGAAAACTATGCATGGTCTTTCTTCACAGGCGGCATACTGCTGCTGGTGGCATCGCTGGGATTCTGGCGGATAAAAGAAGCACTGCCGTCGCAGATGACCATTAAAAACATCAGGGAGTATTTTGATACACTTCGCAGCGAGTTAAAGGAGAACAGGCGACTGGTATATTTCCTTGGTTTTATCAACACCCAGGGGGTGGTGCTTGTCTTTCTGCCTTTCGTTATGCTTCATGCCAAGCAATCGTTTGCTGCGGAAAGCAAGGAAACGGGGATATTCCTGCTGAGCAAGACAATAGGACTGGTCTTTGTCAGCATACTTGTATTCATCTACTCCGGTAAACTCAAATATAACATGCTGCTCTATGTTAATATTTTCCTGTCTGTTATGCTGTCCGTGCTGGCCCTGAGCGTTGACAACCTGGTGGCCATGCGCTATATCTTCATCCTTGGTGGCATAGCCTTCTCCCTTTACAAGATCAGTATGAACGGTGTGCTGCTTGAAGTATCAGGCAACCATAACAGGGCTATCTATGCCGGCTTTGCGGGGGCAGGGAACATACTGCCTGCACTGTTTCCCCTGTTCGGGGGATGGCTGATCAATAACTGGGGCTTTAATGCTTTCTGCTATATTTTTATTGGTGTAATAGTATTGTCCCTCTTCTTTGTATATAAAATGAAATGCAGGAACTGAATCATTCTTCTGCTGGTGAAGATTATTCAAATCCCGGAAACTTTTTTAAGACAAATCTTAAATCACAGGGCTTCACTACCCCATCGTTCATGCCTTTCTGCTGCTACTGAATCCCAGCGCGGCACTATGTTTTCCAGGAAAAATTCCTTTTCGGCATTCAGCTTATCCATATCCAGGCCAATATATTCCTGTGCCTCTGCCTTGGTTGAGATAGGAGGATAGGACACCTCCCCCTCAAAGCCTTTGCTGATAAGTATGCGTGCCAGCTTAATGCGTCCTTCCTGCACTATATCTATGGCTGAACCAATAACCCTGCTAATCTCCACGGGCGAATGGAAGGATCCTCCATGTGTGGCCGCGGTATAATCCCATCGCCACTGTGCATGCCTGATAGCCGTCAGCACCTCTTCCATCTCCTCCTCGCTGGCTCCCAGGTCCCATGCCTTCTTTGCCTCCGTGTGTGCCCTCACCAGCAGTCGTTCCAGCTGGTCACGGTTCTCAATGATCATGTCCTGCCTCTCGTACACATTATTAACCAGCTTTTCCGTTTCTTCGCGGTGGCACACCTGGCATGAATTGGATACATTATCGAGGGGACTCCTCACATGGTGGTCGGCATACTTCATCCCTCCCTCATTAATGTAGGGCATATGGCAATCGGCACAGGCCACTCCCCTGTCGGCGTGCACACCTGTCATAAACACCTCGTAATCGGGGTGCTGTGCCTTGAGCATTGGTGTACGGCTCATGGCATGTGTCCAGTCGGCGAACCCGGCATTATCATAGTATTCCTCCATCTCCTCTGCTGTTTGCCCATTATCCCACGGGAAGGTAAGGTAATTGCCCTCACCCTTGAAATAATATTCTACATGGCACTGAGCACATACAAGGCTTCGCATCTCCTGGTGCGATGCTTTAGCAATATCCTTTCCCGTTCGCTCGAAGGCCTCAATAAGAGCAGGCCTTGTAATGCGCAGGTTCATAGTAACGGGATCGTGGCAATCGGCGCATCCAATGGCATTTACTATCTCCTCACCCCTTGAAGCCCAGCTGCCCTTGTAAAACTCAGCTACACCCACTTCATTCATCACCCTGGGCACATCAGGCCCCTTGCAGGTCCAGCAGGTATTTGGCATAGGTCCCTTATCAGGTTCGGTAGGACCGCCGGTCCTCAGGATCTCGCGTATGTCTTCTATGGCATAAGCATGACCACGACCCTGGTTATATTCCTTTGAAAAACCGTAGCCGGCCCACAAAACAACCAGTCGCGGGTCCACTTCAAGCATGTCTATCCATGAATTACCGTTGTACTTACTCTTAAAGGAAGTATCAAGGGTCATCATGTAGGACTGGTATTCCCTCGGGAAATTCTTACCCCACTCAGCGTTGCGGGGTTCAAACTCTGACAGTTCAACCTGCGGGGTATAAGCGAACTGTGCCTCTGCCCTTCTTTCGATTATGGACGAAGCCAGCAGGCCCAGCAGGAAAACCACTATTACCGTGGCTCCGAATATCAGCCATCCCAGCCATGGCTTATTGTTTATTTTTTCTCTCAGTGTAGTCATGTTATATGCTTTGTTTTATTAATGTTCCGGGTTTTACTTAGTTAATGATTTCAGCCAGTCGGGCACAGGGCTTTCAGGCAGTGGCACCCTGGCCCACGGTGTACTGGCAAGGCTGTTAACCCTTCCATGTGGCACTTCGCGGTGACAATCCCAGCAGAGACGTTCTTGTGCTTCCTCGTACTGCCTGCTGTCACCGCCGAAATATTTAAAGCCGTGCAATACCTGGTCGTGACAACGCAGGCAGTTATCCTGTACCACCTTAACTCCTGCATGCCTTATCTGTATCACCTGTGGTTCATTACGCAGGGTGAACACCGTGGCATGCCTGAGCCCGTCGGCTGCCTTGAAATAGTATTTGCTTACCACGTTATTATGAGGTACATGGCAATCGTTGCAATGAGTCCATTCGCGATGCGAGCTATGGCTCCATGTTGCATACTGCGGAGCCATGATATGGCAGTTAGTGCAGGTCTCCGGCCTGTCCGACAGGTAGGAAGGAGCACGTGAGATATGCAGTACATAAAACCCCAGCCCGGTAAAAATGCCCAGGACCACGATAACGGTCAGTCTCCAGTATGATGGGGGCATCAGGTAATTCAGCAGTTTCTTCATATAGAACGAATATAACCATTTTTCTCCTTAGAATTATTTTAGATAAGTAGCACTTATTTTGACCTTAGGGCTACCCCTGAAGCTATGAACAAACTCTTTTTTCCGCCTGCGCTGTGGCAGAAAATCATTCAGTTCCTCGTAAAACCTGAAAGTGCATTCTTTCATAAAGCCTCCATTCTCAATCAAATGTAATAAAAATGAATTTGTTTTGCAGCAATGTGCTAATGCTATTCAGGCAGGGACAATTCAGGCAGGGACAATTCTTAAATCTTCTTTCTTAATTCTTAAATCCCCCGATCTATTCCTTATCTTTATATACAAAAACATATCCCATGAAAAACCTTGCTATTCTTCTACTTGCACTGGCGGCAGTTCTTATAAGTTCATGCAACAATAAAGAACAATCTCCTCAGATTGATCTCAACGATCTGAGTATAGCAGCCATCCACGATGCCTACCGGGCAGGTGATTACAACTGCAGGGAACTGACACAGGCCTGCATCGACAGGATAAAAAAATATGACAGCACCCTGAATGCAATAAGCTATATCAACCATGATGCACTTGAAACAGCCGCGGAACTGGACCGTGAATACAATGAAACGGGTGTATTACGACCACTCCACGGCATACCCCTGCTGGTAAAGGACAATATCAATACCGCAGGCATGCCAACAACAGCAGGCTCCCTGGCACTGGAAAACTTTATACCCGGTGAAGATGCCTTTATTATAAAAAAGCTGGTGGAAGCAGGTGCAGTAATTATTGGCAAGACCAATATGGCGGAATGGGCTTTCAGTCCCATGCACACGGAAAGCTCAACGGCTGGAACCACCCGTAACCCCTATAATACAGATTATGTACCGGCCGGATCAAGCGGAGGAACGGCTGCAGGTATAGCTGCTGACATGGGTACTGCAGGACTGGGTACCGATACTGGCAATTCCATAAGGGGACCATCGTCGCACTGTGCTCTTGTTGGTTTCAGGACCACGATGGGACTGGTCAGCAGGTCGGCTATCATACCGCTGTACCTGAGGAATGATGTGGTAGGTCCCATGTGCAGGTCGGTTGAGGATGCCACAAGGGTACTGCAGGTAATAGCGGGCTATGATCCCGCCGATCCCCTGACAGAACACTCAAAAGGAAATATTCCCGGCAACTATATGGATTACCTGCAAAAAGACGGGATGCAGGGTGCACGGATAGGTGTGCTGGGTATACTCAGTAATGATAACCCTGATCCGGAGATCAGAGAACTATTTGAGCAGGCGGTTGAGGACATGCGATCACTTGGTGCAGAGGTTATAAACCCCGTTGATATACCTCGCTTTGAAGAACTGAGCGCCAACCAGTGGTGCTCCATGTTCAAAAATGATGTTGAGGACTACCTTGAGCAATATGTTCAAAGCGACACGATGCAGACTATTGAAGACATAATTGAGGCAGGAAGCAAGTCTGAGTTTGCAGCTTCGAGGCTGAAGGAATCGGCTCAGTTTGAAGGACGCTACGGCAGCAGCAACATCCCCTGCCTTGATGCTTTCAATGATGAGCGGCGCATTGCCTTCCGCCGGGCCATTGAGGATGTGATGGACTCATTGCAGCTGGATGCCCTGGTCTACCCCTCATGGAACAATAAACCGGCACATATCGATGCTTTTATGGATGAATATAAGGGCGACAACAGCCAGGTCATAGCACCCCATACCGGCCAGCCGGCCTTCACCGTTCCCATGGGGTATACGGGCGAAAACCTGCCGGCAGGACTGCAATTCCTGGGCAGGATGTTTGATGAAGCAACCCTGATCAGGCTGACATACGCCTACGAGCAGGGCACTCAGCACCGCAGGCCACTGGAACTTTAGCAACCCGTAAAACCTAAATTAAAAAATATTATAGTCCGTTTTCGCTAAAACCGTAATCGACATTCGCAGCTTAAGTCTTCAACAATTACCTGTTTATGACTCCTAACGAATGGAATGATACAATTTGCCAGTAATATGATTTTACAGGAAGGCCATTTTTAACAGCGGGTTTCCATTCTTTCATAATCTTTATTACCCTGATAGCTTCCCGGTCAAGATGTTTGCCTCCGGATCGTAATATCACAAAATCACCCGTCTTACCAATTGTATCGACAGAAAAACTCACTATTATACTTCCGCCTTTTTTTGACATGGCAGCAGCAAGTGGATACCTTATATTTTTTTGGATATGCAGCTTTATCCCGTATACTCCACCAGGGTATTCAGCCAGTGTATCGGGTATAAATCCTGTCTTTGCAATATCATGCAATTCAAGTGAGATGGGTTCATAATCAAGTGTATCTGACTGGTCCTGTGCATATAACCAAGATGGCAAGATAAGTAATAAAACCAGGATGATTACAGTATAATATGCTTTCTTCACCATTAAGTATATAATTGTATTACATCAAATAATTATTTGATTGCCAGATTTCCTCCTGTATTATAAATAATTCTTATTCGGTGGAAGTGCCGGGTTTATAACCCCAGTACTTCCTTTCCCTGCTTAAACACTATATCAACGGGTATCCCTGCGTTATTTACCTTCTCAAGGTCTGCCTTAAGCTGATCGGTCATCACCCCGTCAGACTCTATCCATTCCTTTGCGGCTTCGTAATCGCCATCGCCCTGGATAGTCAGTATTTTCCCTACCAGTGATTCAACGGCTGCCTTCATCTCCTCGAAATTAACCTTGTAAGTACCGTTATCCTGGTAAACGAAAGCTTCCTTGTCGGCAAAATACTTCATGTTAAGCATATTAGCCTTGCCATGGGCACTGGCGGCACCAAAACGGCTTGAGCGGAAGATGCCCGAGAAGAAAGTGACATAGTTGTTCATAACCTCACCACTGCTCAGCTCACCTATCTCGTAGAGTTGAGTAACAAGGTAGAGCCCCATGATATCAGCCTTGGCCTCCTCGAGGGCCGAATACTGTTCCTTGAGTGCTTCCCTTACAGGGCCACGGTCATTGATGGTATTCTTTATGCCCATTCCGTGCGATACCTCGTGGAAGGTAGTATTCTCGAAGAAAGCATCAAAAGTGATATACTTACGCTGGCTCTCATCTATCAGCATCTCGCTGATGGGCTTGAGTATCTTGTCAAACTTGGCCTTCATGGCATTCTTAAGCTGCAGCTTGCGGCTGCCTACGGCCAGGTGTATCTCCGGGTCGTTGGGCAGGTTAATGGCAATGGTCTTGCTGCCAGCATTGCAGTCGCCTGCATAGTAAAGTGCATAATACACGTTCATATCGGCATCGGTACCCGGCACCTCTGATTTATATTCCCCGGGAACGGGCAGTCCCGCCTGCAGGTCGGTGAGCATGGCATTGAACTTGGCCAGCTTCGCGCTCCACTCGGGATCCTTAACCAGCACGAATGCCTCATGGGCAGCCTTGTAACCGAAAAGACCGTCTTCGTAGTTCTCTATCGGGCCAACAACAAAGTCGATATTTGACTCCTTCATCTCCATCCATGCAAAATCACTGGCCTGGTACTCATCTGTCAGCAGCGCTTCGGCACGGGCTTCCAGGTAGTTCTTCAGACCTTCATCTTCAGCCAGTCCGGCAGCCTTACGCATCAGTTCAGCCGCTTTTTCATGCTTCTCTTTGAAAGCTTCTGAATAGGGAACGGTGATGAGATTACCCTCAGCATCACGCCTTACCAGTGTATAGAGGCTGGTCTTGTCAGGATTATCCCAGGCCTCAAATTCCTCAACCGTCATATCTTCCGGGTAGAACTGTGCCATCGGTGGTTTGGGTCCCACACCTTCAATAAACGGCGCATTGTTCTTGAGCCTGTCCCACGGACCGTAATGTATCTTTGCATACTCCCTGGCATACTCATTATCGATACTGTTGAGCAGCTCTTCCTTATCACCGTAAGCCTCCATCCAGAAAATATCATCCATCAGCCTGGCTGCATCAATAAGTATTCCCAGTATCTCTTTTTCACTGTCGCTTAACCAGCTGAGGTCGGTTGTAAGAGTAACCTCCTCGAACTGCGCAAGTCTTTCTTTCATCTCTTCGTCTTTTGTGTTCTCTGTCGTTTTGCATCCTCCTGCCATCACTATCACTAGCAGGACGACCAGCATGTTTATTACCTGTTTTTTCATCGTTTAATTTGGGTTTAGTTTTCAGAACCCGCAATTTAATAAATATTAACACCAAACCCTAAACCCCCTAAACCCCTCAACCCCTCAACCCCCTCAACCCCCTACCCCCCCTCACCCACAATCATTCCCTTTCTTTTACTAAATTTACAGGCTATAAACATTTAAATCACAGCCATCATGCCGGGAAAAAGAGCCCTTCTGATCGTTATCGCCTCCGTCTTGCTCACACTACAAGGATGCTTCACAGCCAAAACATCCAAAACAGTCAAAACAGCCCTGACCGGCGACCCCAGCGGACGCACACCATCCGCCGTGCGCGAATTCCGCGCCGCCTGGGTGGCCACAGTGGCTAATATCAACTGGCCTTCCAAACCGGGCATCCCCGTGGAACAACAGAAAAAGGAAGCCATCGAGCTGCTGGACCTGCTCCACGATCATAACTTCAACGCTGTGGTCTTCCAGGTACGCCCGCATTGCGATGCGCTGTACGACAGCAAACTGGAGCCATGGTCATACTACCTCACAGGCTCGCAGGGACAGGCACCGGACCCTTATTACGATCCCTTACAGTTCTGGATCGAAGAAGCTCACAAAAGAGGCCTCGAACTGCATGCATGGCTAAACCCCTACCGCGCACACCATGTCTCGGGCGGACCACTGACAGAGAGCTCAATAGTAAAACAAAAACCGGGCCTGGCCCTATACCTCGAAAGGGGGTACTGGTGGCTCGATCCCTCGCTGCAGGCTACACAGGACCACTCCTACAACGTGGTAATGGACCTGGTGGATCGCTACGACCTGGATGGTATACATTTCGACGATTACTTCTATCCCTACCCCGACTATAACAACTTCAAGGACTTCCCGGATAACGAAAGCTGGGAAAAATATAAAGCCGAAGGCGGTAAGATGAGTCGCGGCGACTGGCGCAGGGACGCCGTCAATACATTTATCGAAAGGGTCTACAAGGGCATCAAACAGGAAAAACCATGGGTTAAGTTCGGGCTCAGTCCCTTCGGTATATGGCGACCGTATAACCCGCCTTCCATCTCGGGCTTCGACCAGTACGATGTGCTCTATGCCGATGCAAAAAAATGGCTCAACGAAGGATGGATAGATTACTATGCTCCACAACTCTACTGGACCATCGATAAAGAAGCACAGAGCTATCCCGTCCTTCTCGGCTGGTGGGCCTCGCAAAACACCAAAGACAGGCACCTGTGGCCGGGCATCAACATAGGCAGGCTCAAAGGGGATGAAGCTATCGATGAAACAATAGACCAGGTGATGATAACCCGCGGCATGGTGCCCGAAAGCCCCGGCGTCATACACTGGAGCATCGCACCGCTGGTCTATAACCCCCTCCTCGCCGACGCCATGGCTGAAGGACCTTACAAAAAGGAAGCACTGGTGCCTCCCTCACCCTGGCTCAGCACCGAAAAACCGCCTGCGCCGCAGCTAAGCACAACAATACAGGACGATTCAGTAAGTATATCATGGAACAGCAGCTGCAGCAGCAGCAGCAGCAGCAACAACAACAACAACAGCAGCAACAGCGCTGTCATCGCCAGGTACGTGGTCTACTACAAGTACGGGAGCTTCTGGGAATATAGCATCCTCAACAAAAATTCCCGCAAAATGCTCATCCCTGCCTTCCGGATAAACAGGGAAGAATTGCTAAGTATGGATCCCAACACCTCCACTACCCGCCAACTGTCGAAGATCTTCACCCCACTCGACAGCATTGGCCTGGGCGCAGTAGACAGGTACGGCAATGAGAGCATCGTGCAGCGTCAGCCGGTAAACATCTACCTCGCCGATGCACCTGATCCCACAGCCCTCAGGAAGGCATACACCGCATCCATGCACTCGCCCTTGCACACTAAACCGCCGGCTAAAGAAACCTTCCGCGTCAAAGCCCACACCCCCGCCGCCGGACTGTTCAGCACCGTCAATGAGCAGGGAATTGATGAGGCCATGGATGAAGCCCTCGAAACGGCTAAGGCAAAGGACGCAAACACACTCCTGCTGGACGTAAGCACCGGCACCCCGCCCGCCCCTCACCTCGTGCAGCACGCCGTCAGCAAAGCCCACGCGGCCGGTCTCAGGGTAGCACCCCTCTTTGATCCCGCCGCAAAAAACTACCCCGCCGGCACGGTAAACCACTATGCGGTTGAGTATGATATCGATGGACTGGCATTTAAGACGAACAAGAACCCCGCTGCAAGCAGCAGCACCGCTGATCCATCGCAGCATGATATTATAGAAGATGCCGTAACACAGGCCATGATGGTAAAACCCTATCTCTTTGCTGTTACGCTGGATAACGAAGGGATGACCGTCCCCTTCCGGGAAGATTATATAATGCCACAACAGGCCGTCAGGCTCAACCTGTCTGCACTGCTGGACAATAATCTCTCCGGACGTGAAGTATACCTGCCGGACGAAGGCAGGGTAAAAATAACAGGCAACGACGGGTCAATAGCATATATCGCCACAACCACTGATACCATCCGTCTGGTCGTCGAAGGAGATAGCATCATACTGCCAACCGACTACTGGGCATTGCCCTATAACTATACTGTTCAACCCGGTAACACTGTAAGCAGAACAGAACCATGGGTGGAGTTCAGGAGGGCACCGCAGTATATCACCGGCGAAGACGAATTTGACCTTCTCTGCCGTGCTCCCTACCCATCAGGCGTTAGCATTAACGGGCATCAGGTGAAACAGTATAAAACAGGGGTATTCTTTAAAACAGTGAAACTGGCCGAAGGAGCAAACAGGGTCAGGGCCACCGCTGTAACAGGGAACTATGATACTGTATTCTATGAAAGAGAAATAGTTTACCGCGACCAACGGGAAGAAATATCCCCCTACCCTCTCTGGGTGGACGGACCGGGAATCAGCCCTGCTCACGAGGTGGAGCTGCTCCAATCCGATGTCCTTCCTTTCAGCTTCCCCGGGTCGGCCGGACAGGAAGCCGAAGTGCTTGTTATTCCGGGCAATATGATACTCACCTGCACGGCTGAGGATCGCAACGATTACAGCCTTTACAGCACCCAAATACCTCTGAAAAACCTTGCACCGGGCCAATACAGCATACTGATCCGCCTCAAAGCTTCTGACCCGGAGTATAAAGGCAAACCATACGAGGTGCTGTCGCCTTATAACTTCTATGTAAAAGGGAGCAGCGACTTCCCCCTGGTGAGAGTGACAAAAGAGAACAGCAGGCTTACCTATAACCTGGGTGCACCGCGACTGGGCGGACCGCTGCGTACCGAGCTGCCCGAGGGCACTGTCCTGCAGGTAAGCGGACGCTTAGGCGATAAGTACAGGGTCAGCCTCAGCAACACGGAAAGCGGATTTATAAGTATGGACAACGTGGCGGCACTGCCCGCCGGTGCAGTGAAACCATCGTATTACATCACCAACATGTCATGTGCACCCTCCGGCGGGGCAGATATGCTGAGCATCCCCTACCCCGCACCCGTGCCTTTCGAAGTACGTGCCGATCCCGGTAGCAGTAGGATCATCATCACCCTCTTTGGAGTCAGGACAAGCAGCACGTGGATAAGCCACTTTGCCGGTCTTAAGGTAATCGATAACATAACCTGGGAACAGAGTGATCCGCTAACCTACCGTGCCTTTGTCAACCTGCAGACGGACAGGATATGGGGATACGACTACAGCATACGGGGCAACAGGCTCGTCTTCCGCTTTAAATACCCGCCCCGGGTGAAGCTCACAGGCAGCAATCCCCTCGACGGTATCAAAATAGCCATCGAGGCCGGGCACGGTGGTCGTAACACGGGTGCTATAGGCCTGTCAGGACTGCTCGAGAAAGATATCAACCTTGACCTGTCGCAGCGACTAGCAGAGCTGTTACGCAGCAAGGGAGCAGAGGTGGTGCAGGTACGCGACAGCGACACAGCAATGAGCCTCCTTCAAAAGCGCGAAACAGCAATTGAATCGGGCGCCGACATGCTGATAAGCATCCACGCCAACGCCGCCGGCGGGGGCTATCTTCGGGTAGACGGCACCAGCACATATTACCACAATCCTTTCTGGTCGCCGCTGGCACATAATATTTATGACAGGCTGCTGGAGCTGGGACTGGACCAGTTCGGGGTGGTAGGCTCGTTTAACTATACGGTAACGAGGATGACACAAATGCCAGCCGTGCTGGTTGAACAGGCCTTTATGACACACGCAGAAGACGAGGAAAAAATGGCCAATCCCGGCTTCAGGCAACAAATGGCAGAAAAAATTTATCAAGGAATAGAAGACTATCTGAAAAATTAATCTGCGCTCAGCAAGTCTCTTAAGGACACATGCCTGATTCTTTTATGAGATGAGCCCCGGAAATCGTCCATGGTAATAACCATCTTGGGGTGGTACACCCGCCCACTGGCCTGATCCCCGGGTGTGACCCCCGCCCACCGGCCAATCCCCGGGTGGTACCGGGGCTATTTCTATTCACCCCTTCCAGGGATGTCAAGGTAATCCTATATATAATGAACCTTCGCTTAAATTAATATGCACCTAATAACCTACCGTGCATATACACTCCTTAGCCTTAGCCTCAGCCTTTTCCCTTTTCTCTTTTCCCTTTTCTCTTTTCCCTTTTTCCTTTTTCCTTTTTCCTTTTTCCTTTTTCCTTTTTACTTTTTACTTCAGTCTCTCTTTCGTCTTTAGTCTTTCGTCTTTAGTCTTTCGTCTTTAGTCTTTCAGCATTATGCATTATATTAGGGAAGCAAAAAAACCTAAGGTGATCAACAAAAACCTTAACCAACTTATTAATAAACCTTTATACTTTTTTACGAGATTCATAACATCCCGGAATGAAGTTTTCATGCATAAATTTGAATGAACGGTAACATATTTTTTACTAATTGAAGATGGTTATGAAAGAAAAATCTCATAATCATCAGGATTTTTTTATTGCAGAGCAAAAAAGTTTATGCATCAATTCCATCCCTTCAGTTTATTCATTTTTTCTATTAAATACTTTTTATAAACTTTTAAAACTTTTTTTGTATGAGAACTTTAGGTAACATTCTCTGGCATGTGCCATTCCTGGGATTTTTAAACGCATTAGGAACCTTCCTTATCGGGGGACTATTTGTTATTACCGTCGTTGGCGCGCCAATAGGTTTAGGCCTTATTCAATTATCCAAATTCCTGTTATCACCATTTTCAAGTGGTATGATTAATTCGAAAGATCTTAATCCTGATCAGAACAAAGCATGGAAGACTTTTGGTCTTATTGTCAGGATTCTTTATTTCCCGTTTGGATTAATTTTAGCTATTGTAACTGTTTTCCAGATTGCAGCACTATTCGTCACAATAGTAGGTATTCCTGTTGCCCTGGTATTGGCCAAGTCACTTAGTACATTCTTTAACCCTGTAAACAAGAAGTGTGTAACAAGGGCCGTTGCCGAGGAAGTTGCCTCAAGAAAAGCAAAAGCACAGGTCGACAAAGCTTACAGCGCATAAACATCCTTCTTTTCTGAAACAATCTCAAAGGGTGCAGCCACTTAACTAATAAGCAAGCTGCACCCTTTGCCACACTAATCCACCTCCACCCTGAACTCCTTCAGGATAGTCTTTCCGGTCGAATTACAAACTTCGTTACCTAGCTCAACAGAGGCAAGGTAACTGTCCTGCGAAACAATACCTTCGTTAACAAGGTAATCCAGCAACTCATCCACATCAACGGTACCGCTGGTCCTGTTAGTTTTTCGCTTAAAAGCCACGTATGTCCAGTCACAACCCTGCGGCTCCCAGGTAGGCTCACCCATGTAAAATTCATATGTGCCGTTTGTCGTTGTAACATCCTCCTGGTAATCACCAAAAGGATACATATTCTGGCAATCCTCCCAGATCATAAATTCGAATTCTATATTCTCCGGCTTTACAGATGATGATGAGTTTATCCAGTTATCAAAAGCCAGGTTGTAATCGCCATCGTCATGGCTTATCTCAGCATCATATACAACCTTCACCTTGCTGATAGCACTTATCTGCGCGGGCAGGACCTGCGTAGTGGACCGCGAATACCAGGGCTTCCAGCCATAGATAATTTCGGGATATGCATTCACACCGTATGCATCGGAAGGGAACTGCCACTCCCAGCCCGTTACCTGCACCCCGTACTTATCATAGGCATATACACATTGCGAGTAGCTGCCTGCTGCCAGGGCATCGGCATTCCACAGGTTGTTCTCTATCATAAAACCATCCAGATCAATGGTTCCATAGGTAGAACACTCCCTGCTGGTATAGTTTTCAAACAACTGGTACTCATAATCAAAATCCTGCTTCACCTCCAGCCTCAGTTCATAAGTGTTCTGTGTTATGCCATCCTCGGCTGTTACTGTAATATCGAAACGACCCTGGCCAACATCCAGCAATGTATCCACCTCCATATTAACACTTGCCAGCGGCGAAACCTCAAGGGTTTCAACCGTCACTTCTTCGATACCGTAAGGCAAAGAGTCAGGTACCGATATAACCGTCCCGCTTATTGTTGTTGTAAAACTGTCACCGTCACAACCCAGTTCCAGATTGATCAGTTCGGCTTCATCCGATTTTGGTTCTTCCCTTTCCCCCGGATCTTCACTGCATGAACTAACCGGGATCAATACCAACATCACCAAAAGTGCTATGAAATATCTCATTTTACTTAACTGTAATTTTTAGTTTGACTTTTTAAAGCCGAAAATTAACAATTTACCGGCACCCAAAAAACAACATTAATCAGCCTCCCCATCAACATCCCAATTACTGCGTACGTAGCCCAGGACTTACTCTATCAGACTGTTGAAGTGAGAATCACCATTTTAACATAGAATTGACAAAAGCTTAATAATAACCTAACTTCGTATACTGGATAAACAAAAATCCAATCCTTATGAAAAAAAAACAACTAATTCCATTTTGTTTGCCTTTAATGATCTGCTTTATATCAATAAGCAACCCATCATACCCGCAGAATCAGGAAAATAAGATTGTAAATAAGCACATGATAAAGCCAAATATTTTTCTTATTCCTGATTACGGTTGTAATGTAATCGTCATTGTGGGTCAGGAAGGGTTATTAATTGTTGATTCAGGATATAAAAGATTCTCTATGAAACTGGATTCAGTTATCTCAGACATATCAAATTTACCCAGAAAATATATTTTAAATACGCACTTCCATGTTGATCATGTTAGCGGTAACAAAAAAATATCAGATGGCACAGCAGATATAATTGCTCACGATAATGCCAGAAAACGGATGTTATCCGAATGGAATGTTCCGGATGTCCAGGGAAGGAATGTACGTGTAATTCCTCCATACCCGGAAGATTTTCTGGCTGATATCTGCTTGAATGATTCTTTAGTTTTATTCTTCAATAACGACAATATACAGGCTATACATTTCACTGACGCTCATACTGATACAGATGTAGTATATTATATTCGAAAAGCAAATGTAATGCTTGCCGGAGATCTGTTTTTCTCAAACGGCTTTCCAATCATTGATATCTATTATGGAGGCACAATCGATGGCTGTATGAAAGCTATTGACAAAATCCTGGATATTTGTGATTCCAATACTCTAATAATTCCCGGTCATGGTATGCCATCAAACCGAAGGGGATTAGTACTGTACCGTAATATGTTATCTGAGTCAATTTCAAGAATCCATAAACTAATGGAACAAGGAAAAACATTAAAACAAGTAATCGATTCTGACCCCCTGGGAGATATTTATGAAGGAGACAGTTCCTGGGTTCCGGAAGATGTATTTATTCACACAGTATTTAATGATTTATCTGGTAAATAATTGCTATAAGATAATTTCTTTCCGGGAATTCAGAGATTTGTCATTAATGCATGGACTAACGAACCCGGCTTTCCGACAAATTTTATTTCTGCTACCTTTCATATATTTTTGTATATAAATAATACTGCTTATGAAAAACTGGACGACAGAGAAAGGAAGCCGTATATATAAAGTTGCAGGCGGACAAAGTAATGCCTACCTGGTAGTCACCGCAGCACATAAACTGTTAATAGATACATCAACCTCAGCCGCACAAAAAAACCTCAAAAAGAACCTGCAGGAATTATCCTTCGGGAATAAAGAATCTGATTACATCGTACTAACCCATTCGCACTATGATCATTGCCAGAATGCCGCTGCCATTAAAGATGAAACGGGCTGCAGCATTATTATGAGCAAAGAGGCAGAAAGATCAGTCGCTGAGGGCTATACACCAATACCTGCAGGAACCATGCCCATTACCAAACTCATTGTCTCCATTGGCAGTAAAGGGCCTGCTAAAAATCTCCGCTATAAACCGTTCAAAGTAAATACGCTAATAACTGAAACATACCGTCCATTCAAAGATAATTCAATAACTATCATCCCTTCCCCGGGGCACAGTGCAGACTCCTTGAGTATTATAGTGGATCAGGAAATAGCCCTTGTCGGCGATACCATGTTTGGTATATTCCGGAAATCCATCTACCCCCCTTTCTGCGATGATACGGATGTAATGATCAAAAGCTGGAAGAGGCTGCTGGAAACAGAATGCTCACTCTTCCTGCCTGGTCACGGAACTGCTATCACACGTAAAAGACTCGAAAACCAGTATAGCAAACACAAAAACTAACACTGTTACGCCCCGCGCAAGCGGGGATACTTGCGCCCTTCGCAGGTCGGCCATCTACGACTTGCTCCGGCAAGCCAAATGTCACATAAATGACGTATCAAATACAATTCGTAAATTTGACTGGTATTTAAGTTAAGTATAATCTTGTATTGAATTTGATTGTATTATGAAACAACCCGAACTAGGCAGAAAGATCTCCGAGCTCAGAAGGGCAAAAGGCTTAACCCAGGCTGAACTTGCGGAAAAGTGCAATCTGAGCCTGAGAACCATTCAGCGCATAGAATCAGCTGAAGTGATGCCCAGGAGCTACACGATCAAACTGATATTCGAGAACCTCGATTATGAGATCTACAGTTCGTTCGGGAAACTGTCCTACAACTTAGACAGAATGGCCTACAGGACAGGCAATTGGTTCAAAAGAGCATACAGGTACATAATAGATTTATTTAACTTAAAAACTAACACGATGAAAAAAATTACAATCTTATCGATTCCTTGCATCTCAATTGCTCTCCTGCTACTTTTCACCGGCCAGGAGACAAAAGCACAGGATAAAGAAATGGTCAGATCCGAATTAAACAATTTTAATGCTGAATTTGTAAACTGGTTCAATGCCGGCCGCATGGATTCTATTGGTATGGTGTATAATGAAAATTCCTGCCTGGTACCCGCTAATTACCAGGAAGTACATGGCAGGGAAGATATAATTGCCTATTATAGTTTTCTCTATCAGTCCGGTTTCCGGTTCAGGGAAAACAAATCAAAAACCATGATCATAACTGACTCAATTGTAGTAGAAAGAGGGGTCTGGACGGGAGAACTGGAAATTTTGGTAACAGGTACCTACCTGACACAATGGAGATTCTCAGATGGCAAATGGTTCATTGAAAATGAAATGACAAACACGGATTATATCCCGGGAAACAATTCATTAAACATTTCGCCAAAAACTCAATAGGGAGGTTATATACTGGCAGATACCCGGCGGAACTTTTAGACATAGGGATTAATGTAACTTTATTCCCAGGCTGAATTGTGTAAAACCCATCATATAATAATCCGGGCCAACCTGGAAATTTAAAGGATACAATTCATAAATAAAACGGCTGTCCGGCCTGTTCAACCTGAGGCCCCCGCCAAAAGATCCGCCGCAGTAAAGCCTCCAGAAGTAATCAGAATATGTATTTTCTCCCTGGGGCCAGCCACCGGTACCTTTCAGTCCCCTGGAATAATTTACAAATCCTCCGCCGTATATCACTAGGCTTAATGAACCAATCCTGATAAGATCAAGTTCGGCATTAAGGCCCAGGCTGGTAAGCCTGTAATAATAATCAGGCACATCGGTCACCATCAAACTCATGAAATTACCCGTCATTATACCCGGGCTTAACCGCAGCCTGTCGCCTTTCCAGACACCATGCTTATATGAAAATGATATCATGCCGCCAAATCCCATCTCACTACCACCCTCGTTAATTCCTATGGATATACCGGGGTTAATGCTTCTGTTTGAATATGAAACATCCTGCGAAGTTGCAACAGCACTTATGCTGATTAAAACCAATACCTGTAAATATTTCACTTGTTCCTTAATTTTAGAAAAAAATAAAGATAGTACTATTAACCCATACTCAATATCCATGCAATAAAAAGAGTGACTTAATAAACCGGGGTGTCACTAACGATAAACACCGGCCCCAAACTCACCAAATTACGCCGACCACCGGGAGCAACTACCTTTCCTGCATCTTTTAAAATTATACATCGTCGTTATCTAAACATTTCATACAAAAATGAGAAACTTAAAACCATGAAAAGATCATTGCTGCTAATTATTACAGGAGTATTATGTTTATCATTAAAAGGCACATTAACAGCTCAGTCGAAGCTGCCCGAATCTTATGAGATTACATGCGAGTTCCTGCCTGAACACGCCAGCTACAAAGTTTACGAGATACCAAATAATTCCTTTATGCGGGGTAAAGCCCTTGTTAAGTTTCCCGGTGAAATATCACATGAACCGGCTTTTTACCTGCACGGTGAACTATGGATAGATTCGATCCTGACAGGCAATAAACATGTTAAGTACAGCTCTGAAACTGTCCTGAGCAGGAAGGATTATTCAAATGTTTGCATTAGGGTAAAGCTGGAGGATATGGGTGCACCATACACTGATAGCCTCGAGATATATTACTCAGGCTATTTTAATGCTTCAAAAGCCAGGTCCCTGTCAGACTATATGAGAATTAATAAAAAGGACGGGGTTCTGCTAAGAAGCTTCGGTTATTCGCTGTGGTTCCCCGTTTTTGAAAATGAAACCCTGCTTAGCTATTATTCCGATTTTAAAGAGGTGAAAATAATAACTCCATCCGGCTACCAGGCAGTTGTTTGCGGCGATTTAAAAAATAATGTTGCCAGGAAAAACAAAAGGATATGTACATGGATACCCGGGTACACAAACATACGGCATGTACAATGCGTGGCCAGGAAATATGAGATACTTAGCGGACCGGAAGTAGACATATATTATCTCGGTGAAGGTGATTCATCAAATGAAGCAAAATCAATACTTGAATATTCTGCCAGGCTCAGGGAATTATTTTCTGAGAACCTGCGGGATATTAATTCCGGCTCAAAGGTTATTGTTTGTGAGATGCCAAAATACGGCGATATCTCAAGCAATAATGTTATCGGCTTGTCGACTGACAGGTTCAATTCATTTAACGACGATATATGGTCTAAAAGCACCCTTGCCCACGAAATGCTTCATCCTTTCGTACATATTCCGGTAAAAGAAGAAAATCCCCTTTATGCATTGATTATAGAAGGCTTTCCCGGCTTCATGCAGTTTTATGCCATGGAAAGGCTGGAACCAGGCTCCTCTTTCGACATTAATAAAAGGGCAATGCGTTTACACAGGAGCTACCTGCAGAAGAAAAAAACCGGCAAAACATCTCGCGGCTTTGACCTGCCTGAAGAAAAACCGGTACTGGAGATCAGCGGTGATGAGATAGGTCTTTACAAAGACGTCTTTGTCCTCAACGACCGTGTAAGCCTTTTTATGATATACCTGTGGAATAAGATGGGTGACAAAAACTATGATCAATTCCTGTATGAACTGTTCAATATGGATTCAATTAATTATGCCTCTTTTGAAAGCCTTATCCTGAAATATATCCCGGCTTGCAGCAAAGACCTGGAAATATGGCTCAGCACAACCAGGTACCCGGAAAGATTCTATCCCTTCTAATCCTGGTCATCGTCATCGTCATCGTCATCGTCATAATCATACTCCACTTCGCCGGCCATCTCAAGTGCGCTGACAACCATATCATAAATGGAAGTATTGCTTGATGAACTGATTAGAATAACTCCGTCCATGTTCTTTGTGGCAGAGGTAAAATCCTGATCATCTGTGCCATTGAACCATGATGCAGGATCAATAGTAACCTGGGCTATGAAAGATGCATCAGCCTCGAATACTATGGAGCCTTCCAGCTCAACCTCAAAGGTCTCATCCGAATTGTGCTCAAAGCGAACCTGGTGCTCAGTGCCCTCCAGGTCGGTATAGACCCCTTCCATGACTATTGATGGCATAGCTCCGTCATCCTTAATACCAAGCTCTACTTCTACTTCTTCATAGGTGCCGGCCGGTATTGTTATATTGCTTATATCAGGATTGGTATTACCTGTTGCAAAGTCAAGCTCCACATCGCCGTCGCGCTCAAATTCAATCTCTAAAAGATCATCACCTTGCTCAGCTTCAAATTCAACCTCATCAAACATTATACTGCCTGAGCTAAACATTAGTTCACCATTCATAGCCTTAGCCTGGTTAAGGACATTACCAGACTTTACAGTCACAAATTCCAATTCAAGCCTTGGTTCATTGTTGCTCTCCTTCTCACATCCCGCAAGAATAAACAATGCTGCCATTGCGGAAAAAAGTATGCTGTTGTTAAAAATTTTTCTTTTCATATGCTTAACTTATTGATTTCTAAATATTTTTCTTTAATCAATGATAAATTAATCTCAATTCTGGTCTTATATCAATCCGGGCAACCTCTGTTGCACCAGGTATTGAGAAAGACTAACAAAGCCCAAACAAGATTTGTTCAACCAATTACGGCGACTGCAGGGAGACACATTACTATTCACTACTGATCAGGGCAACTATTATATTATCCTTTTCAGGGCTTATGTTATCTTCTGATGTAAAAGGGATTAACTTCTGATTATTTGAAATAAGAAAAAGAGGAATGCTGGTCTGCCCGTGTTTCCTTTTGAAATCCTCGAAACTGAATTTATCGGTAAGCTTTGTGGATTTGATACTGGCTCCTTCCCTTACCCTTTTCGTTATATAATTGTAGGTAATCTCTTTTCCAAAAAGAAACCTGCCTCTTAAATACTGTGGTGAAAATTCTCTTTCATCTTCCTTGGTTACAGGTTGAACCTGGTAAAGGTTTTCCCTGTCAAATATTTCCGAAAAATGAAGTACACCCATTGAATTAACCTCATCATTGGATGTTAAGGCCAGCAGTTTGCCCACCCCTTCAAGGCTGATTCTATCTATTACCTTCTCAGCAATGATACTTTCGTTAAAGGCGTTTAATCCTGCCAGATTTGCCTTATTGATGTTAGACCTGTTCGTATCCAGTATTATAACACTGAAACCATGTTCCTTCAGAACCGAACCGATCTGCAGCGCCCATTCCTGTGCCCCGGCTATCATTACTCCCTGTGGGTCTGATTGTGAAATCTTCAGTAATTTACCGGCCATCGGACTTGTAATACCATATATGAGAACAGTCCCGATGATTACCATAAAAGTAATAGGTACCAGGTATTCAGACTGGTCAACATTAATATCTGCCAGCTTCAGGGCAAAAACCGACGATACTGCCGCCGCTACAATACCTCTCGGGGCCATCCATGAAATGAACAACTTATCCCTGAGCTTCAGGTTAGACCTGATGGACGAAATAAATACTGATAGAGGCCTGGCAATTAAGACCAGTACCAGGATAAAAATCAAACCTTTATAATTCATTAACTGAATATCACTTAACGATAACCTGGCTGAAAGAAGTATAAACAGTACGGGTATCATTAATACGGTAAGATTCTCTTTAAAGTCCTTGATCTCCTTCACCGGCACATACTTCTGGTTTGCCAGTACAATGCCCATTATTGTGCAGGCAAGCAGTCCCGACTCTTCCTGGAAATGATCTGATATCAGGAAAGCCGCCACTACAAAGCTGAGAGCAGCAACCTCCTGGAGAAAACCGGGGATCCAGTACTTTCTTATCAACAGGGTAAGTAATGCCGCAAATCCGCCACCGATAATGGTCGTCATTAATATTGTCTTAAAAATCTCCAGTAAAATATGAGATGCTGCATTTTCAGCCTGCCCGATAAGAATAACTTCAAATACCAGGATTGCAAGCAAAGCACCAATGGGATCGATCAATATCCCTTCCCATTTCAGGATATTGCCTACATCCTTCTTCGGCCTGATACTGCGCAGCAAGGGACCGATGACAGTGGGACCTGTAACTGTCAGCACAGCACCCAGCAATATCGCTATCTCCATGTTCAGTTCAAAGAGCCAGTGAGCTGCCAGCACTACCGTAAGCCAGGTGATAAGAACCCCCACAGATAGCAATAATGACAGTACCCTGCTTATCTTTCTGAATTCACTTAACTTGAGCGTTAAGCCTCCCTCGAAAAGGATTATTGCAACAGATAAGGAAATAAAAGGAATGAGCAATTCCCCAAACATATCATCCGGATTGATATAGCCTAATACCGGACCTGCAATAATCCCCAGTACAAGAAATAATAATATTGAAGGTATCCTGATTCTCCATGCAAGCCACTGCGAAGCAAAACCAAGGAATACTATTAACCCAAAACTTATTAAAATATTCTCCGTCATTTATCTGTTTTATACTAAAATATTAATCACATTTAGACCTCTGAGCCCACAATCCCAGTTACGGTTCGCCCCGCACACCAAATTACGGGAACGAAGTGAGCTAATTACGGCGGGCAAATATCCCCTTATCAATATGCATTGTCACCATCATGTTCTGATCCACCACCTCGGCTATGCGAAGGTCGCCTGTCAGTGAGGTGAGCATAAAGGCCTCGCTGCGACTCAAGCCATGCCCCTCCTCAAGGTAATCGATCATATAAGTGTTGGCCTTGCGGGCAGCCTCGTCAAGTGTCGGGGCCACGGCTGTGACAGCATAGGTAGTGGCTGTCTCATACTGCGGCTCCTTCATATCATGACCGTCCTTGATCACTTTCAGCTCATAAACAACCCTGCCCGGTACTTCTATGGCCGTGCCGCATACCTCTCCTGCACCCTGCGCTGCGTGCATGTCGCCAATAGAGAAAAGGGCTCCCTCAACAAAGACAGGGAAGTACAGTACGGTGCCCTCTGTCATGTTCGGATCATCCATATTGCCGCCATTGGCTCGGGGCGGTATAGTCGACAGCATCTCTTCGGTGTCGGGCGCCACGCCCATCACACCGGCGAAGGGATTGAGAGGGACATTTATGCCTTCCGAAAACTGAACAGACTGCATATCCTTTGACAGCTCCCAGGTGCGCAGCAGTGGCTCAAACTCCTCCTCCAGGAAGATGCCGTTAACTATGCGCGTCCATCCCCATTCGCCAATCTCCACTACGTGCAGCTTAACCTGCAGTATGTCGCCTGGCATGGCACCCCTGACAAAGACAGGACCGGTTAGCGGGTGCACGAGACCGGGATCATAATCCTCCAGGGCAGCAAATTCAGCGGCCGTCATACCGGGACTGATCTGCTCATCGGCAGCCTCCTCGGTGTAGACTTCTATGACAGCACCATCGTCTACCGTAAGCACGGGCTCAATCTGGCTGCTGAACTTATTATGCGTCTGGTCACGGCTAAGACTGTGATCAATGGTATACCCCGGACCTGCATCCTCTTCCTTCTGTTCCTCAACAGTGCAGGATGAAAGAATAAAAGGTATTATTAGTAATAATGAAACACTGTAAATGATAAGCGATTGTTTTTTCATGAGTATGCGATTTTAATAATTCCTGGTTACGGAAATAAAGGTAGTGAGAAAATCACTACCCTACACCTTCAATAAACTTATCAAACCTCTCTTCAATTTCTCCTTTGAAATTTTCATCAGTCAGCCTTGTCTTCATTATTGTATCGGGATCTTTCTTCTTGTCCTCGCTGACAACCAGTCCAATCGGGAATGCAACACATTCCCGGCACTTATCCCCCATCAGTTCCTTCACCTCCCTGAACACATGTCCATGACCAAACTTCTCGTCCTTCTGCTCGTCACCGCTGCCGCAGCAACTTACGAAATACAGGTTTTTTATCTCCTCACGGTACTTCTTTAAAAAACCCTTCAGTGGCGGTATAAAACGACCCACCCATACGGGACCAACAACAATGACCCTGTCATAGTCCGATGGATTGTTTTTAACTGCTTTCACCCCGGCGCTTATCTTAAGCATAAAGAGGAAGAAATTGTTTATCCTCGGTCTTATCTCTTCCTTTTCACATTTCAGCTTGCCGGATATGCGTTCAGCCAGGTAATTGTTACTGCCCGTACGCGAATAATAATAAACGATTGTTTTCATCAGGTAAATTAATTTTTACGCTAAAATAAAACATTTAAGCTTTCAGGCGTAATGGGATTTGTTTTTTAATGTTTAAAAGTTTAAAGGTTGAGGAGTTTAGAAGTTTAAACCCAGTTAAGGCTTGAGTCAGCAAGCCAGATTACGTAGCCGCACTTACCCTGAACTTGCTTGCACTGATCTTGCCTGCCCTGAGTTTGCCGAAGGGTCGAAGGGTCGAAGGATCAAAGGGAAATCGCCATTTTTATTGTCTAATGCAGTTTTTTGCTAAATTTATCATAATATAATTATAGCTTATAATTAATAATAATATGATGAAAAGAAGTATACGCGCTATAGCATTATCCGTTCTTTTTTCAAGTATTGGCTTTGTGCTTTCTTTTTTACTGAGAAAAGTATTTGATATTGATTTATCTAAGCTTGAAATGTCGATTATTGCTTTTATTATAACGACACTATGCGCTCTTTTACTTTTTCCAATAGTATTTAAAATTCCATTTGGCAAAGTAAGCATCAGGGAATTTATCTACAGAGTTGGATTATTCCCTCCAAAGAAAATTCATGGCTTCATATTATTGGGTGTCCTTGCTGCAGCAACAACCCTGTCAGCAATGCTAATCGGGTCTTTACTAACTGGTAAATATGTATTCGATAGTTCCAAAATCACTCTTGCACAGGCCATATTCAGCCTTACCCCGGGGATATGGGAAGAAGTTTTCTACCGTGGTATTATAATGATTGTTCTTTTAAGGATAAGCGGTTCTTTTAAAAAAGCAGCAATTATACAGGTAGTAATTTTTGCAATTGCCCATATCAAGGGCTTTGACCTCAAATCCATTATAGATCTCTTTTCCGTGTTAGTCATTGCTATTGGTTTTACTTTCATGGCATACAAAACAAAATCACTCATTCCTGGTATTGTTTTTCATTACTTACATGATACATTTTTGTTCTCCGTCCAGATACCAGGAGGCGAGTATACCGGATTCAAAGACAATGCACTTTTTTATTCAGCATTATGGATAGCAATTGGGATAGTAATTATACTTACACATTACTTATCCAAAAAATACAAAATCATTAATAAATATAATTTTTACAGGTTGTAAGGTACTATAAAACTGCACTTTACTGCATAGCAACCAACCACATCAAACCCAGGACCAAAGGTGGGTAGCGAGCAAATTAGTTGAACGCCAGTGCGCCAGTTACGCGCGTGAAACGAGTAAACTACTATACTCAAAAACATATAATTACAATTTATTCGCCATTTTTATATCTAATTACATATAATTTGCTTATATTAGCATAAATTATATCTAAAAACATATAATGAAAAGACTGGCTGAATTTGTAAAAGAAAGACGTAAGGAGGCTAAGCTTACCCAGGAGGAGTTTGCTGATCGGACAGGTGTGGCGCTTACAGTAATAAGGAAGGTTGAGCAGGGTAAGAGCAACCTGAATATGGATAAGGTGAACCTTATACTTAGGATGTTCGGACATGAACTGGCCCCGGTAAACAGTAAAGAACTGGAATAATGAGAAAAGCTGAAGTATATTATAATGATCACCTTGCAGGTATTCTTACTGAAAGAGATGATGGTGACTACATCTTCCGGTACACCGGGCAGTATGTAAATGATCATCCCGGTAAATTCATAACTTTTACCATGCCTGTGAGAGAAAAGCCATATACCTCTGACCGCCTCTTCCCCTTCTTCGAGGGATTGATACCTGAAGGGTGGCTGTTGGATATAGCATCCAGGAACTGGAAGATAAACCAGTCTGACCGTATGGGATTACTGCTGGCCTGTTGCCGCGACTGTATAGGAGCGGTAAGTGTTGTACCTGTAAATATTGAAAATGAATAAGAAGTGCTTATATTGCTACGGTCCATTAAATGGTACGGGCGACTTTCACCCCGACTGTTCCGCTGAATTCTTTGGAACAAAACAGGCTCCTGTAATACCTTACTCAATTGACCAGTTGGCTGAGCTGGCAAAGAATGTGGTTGAACGCAGTGTTACGGTCCCGGGCGTCCAGGCCAAGCTGTCATTATCGCTGGTTAAGGACAGGCAGCAAGCAGGTGCATCAAGACTCACTGTTGTTGGTGCACTGGGAGGGAATTATATCTTCAAGCCTCCATCTGAATATTACCCTGAGATGCCTCAGAACGAGCACCTGACAATGCGTATTGCCGGGGCATATGGGATACAGGTCGTGCCATCAAGCATGATAAGGCTGGCATCAGGTGAATTATCCTACATAACCAGGCGTGTAGACAGAACGAAAGATGGTGCTAAGATCCATATGATAGACATGTTCCAGGTAACAGAGGCCTTCGATAAGTATAAAAGCTCTATGGAAAAGATTGGAAAAGCCTTACATGATTATTCTCTAAACACCATGCTGGATAAGCTCTTCCTCTTCGAACTTACATTATTCAGTTTTCTGACTGGTAATAACGATATGCACCTAAAGAACTATTCAATGATAGAGGGACCATCCGGCTGGGTGCTGTCACCGGCATACGACCTCCTGAATGTTGCTATAATATTACCTGAAGACACCGAGGAGCTTGCCCTTCCACTGGAAGGCAGGAAACGAAAACTGAGCAAGGGCCATTTCAAACGCTTTGGCAGGAGGCTTGAGCTTACGGACAAACAAATTGAAGGAGCTTTCTCCCGTATGATCAGGAACAAGCCCCTGGCAAGCGAGTGGATTGAAAAGTCCTTCCTTTCCGATAAAATGAAAAAAGCCTACGCAAAACTCCTCGATTCAAGATACGCGCAACTGGGACTTGAGTGATGTTAACATTCATTGAAGGACCCGTCATGCATTAAGTATCCTGATTAATATTAAAAACAAGCACCAGGCCTCCGTATACAAAAATTAGAATTGTGAATAACCAGGCAATTATTTAAATTGCATATTGCAATGCAAAAAACACTCTCATGGCTAAACTGGTAAGACAATTAGGAACCATAGAACGTCAGTTAAAGAAGAATGATATTCTGGAACTGGCTTTTGATAATGCAAAGGCAGTAATAGAAAGCGGCAAATATGATCTCCTGAAAGTCTATATTGAATTAAAACGTTACGAAACATACCTGAAGGGATTAATAGAACATCTTAAAGAACCTGCACTTGAAAAGGCCAATAAAGAAGGTAAGAAGTCTTTTGAATATGATGATGCCAGGATAAATATATCTAAAAGAACGAAATGGGATTTTTCGGCAGATGCAGAATGGGCAGATCTTGATGAACAAATAAGACAACTTACATTAAAAAGAAAGGAAAGAGAACAGTATCTAAGGCAAAATAAGAAAGTAGCTCTGGTAGACGAGGAAACAGGAGAAGTTCATGATGAGTTTGATCTTCCCACCGAAATCAAATACGGATTGACTGTGCGGCTTTAGCCTTTCGTCAGATCCATCGATATCCAATCAATATTTGTATATTAGTCGCACCAAATAATAAGCCTGTAATTTTACAATATGATAACCCAAAACTAAAGCACATGAATCTTTTATATGAAGTACCGGGATGGAGCGGTTACAGCATCCTGCTCATCGTTACTTTTGCACTGATTGCTTTTAATGAATTTGGACGAACAACGAAGTGGGGAGGAATACTTCTCTTCCTGGTTGTACCTGTCATACTTACAATTTTTGTCTGGCCAAAAACTGCTGCCCCCGGGAATGAATACGGCACCGGGACATGGTTTAACTGGGTAAAGACATATTCAGCATTAGCCGGTGTACTGGGATTCATGGCTATAAGGTACATCCCGTATTTAGCCCGGAAAAAATGGGCACTTGCATTTCCTGCCGCTATACTGGCTATTAACATCCTGGAAGCCTGTATAAGAGATTTCCAGGTATATAGCTATGGCCTCTGGGACGGTGGATATGTTGATAACCTGTGGACAATGTCCGGACCATGGAACATAATGAACGGTATCGCCGGGATACTTAATATACTTACGATTTGCGGCTGGCTGGGAATAGTAATATCAAAAGACAAATCAAAAGACATGATATGGCCTGACATGATATGGGCCTGGATTATCGCCTATGACCTGTGGAACTTTGCATATACATATAATTGCATATCCGATCATTCATTTTACAGCGGCGTTGCACTGCTTCTTTCTTGCACAATACCGGCCTTCTTCATTGTAAAGGGAGCATGGCTGCAACACCGTGCTTCAACCCTGGCGCTCTGGATAATGTTTGTAATGACCGTACCACAGTTTGCCGACAGAATTGCACCGGTACCAACAACACATAACCCAAAAGCATTCTTTGTTGTGAGTCTGATAGCACTGCTGTCAAATCTTGCACTCTTCATATACCAGGTCATCAGGATCAGGAAGAAAAAACTCAATCCTCTGAAAGATGAAATATACGCAGAAACCAAAACCTATAAAAAAGTACTTGCCGAACACGTATAACAAATAATAATAACTACTTACACCCCGCCCCGTGAGAAAATTACACTGAGCAAATTTTGATTCATGGATAATTACCACTATTTTTTCGGGAACTGATTTGCCATTTTAAATGAAAAACAAGTATACAGCCGAAAAATACCCGGCCATCAGGAAAGCAACAGTAGAACTTCTCAGAGCTTCACGCAGAAAAAACATGATACACTCCTTTATCGAGGTGGATATTTCTGCTGCAAGGAAAGCGCTGAAAACACTGAAAAAGGAATCCGGACAGTTTATTTCATTTACGGGCTATATAATTTATTGTGCAGGCAAGGCTGTTGAAAAAGATAAACATGTGCATGCTTACCGCGACAGGAGAAACCATTTGATAATGTTTGACGATGTTGATGTATCAACAACTATTGAAAGGAAGGTTGATGGAAAGAACGAAGTAGTTGCCATGATTGTCAGGGCGGCTAACAAGAAATCAATTGCATCTATATCAGAGGAGATAAGGCAGGAAAAGAATAAACACATTGATAGTGCTGAGGTTTATCGCTCAATAAAACTCTACCTTTCTGTACCGGCCTTCATCCGGCGCCTGGTTTTTCGTCTGCTCGACCGCTCACCGGGGCAGATGAAGAAAAGGGCAGGAACTGTAATGGTAACATCAGGCAATATGGTTGGAAGGGGAGCCGGCTGGGGCTTGCCTATTGCCAGCCATACACTTAACATAACTATCGGCAGTATAGTGGACAGGCTTGTAAATATTGAAGGCAGTCCTGAAGCCAGGGAGCATCTTTGTCTTACAATAAGCTTTGATCACGATATAGTTGACGGGGCACCTGCAGCGAGGTTTACAAGGCAATTGAAAAAAATAATTGAATCAGGAATACTAAACGATAAAGTCACCAGGAATAATACTTAATAAAAACAACTTAAAACAAAAGGATTATGAATGATACTTTCGAGGTCAAATCTATCGGATCCGTAATTAATGAAGAGGGAAGCTATTATATAAAGATTAAAGAAGAATACCTCGAGGCCCTCACCGGTCTTGAGGATTACAGCCATATAGACATTATATGGTGGGGACATCTCAGCGACAGCAATGAAGGCAGGAAGACAACAAAACTGGGTAAACTTTTCAAGAAAGGTCCCGATGAGATTGGTGTTTTTGCCACCAGGGCACCCTTCAGGCCCAATCCAATACTCACAAGTACCATCAGGGTACAGAAAATTGATTTTGATAAAGGAATAATACACACCCCCTTTATTGATGCGGAGAATGAAACACCCGTCCTCGACATCAAGCCCTACCGCAAGATGGAAAGGGTAAAAAACTGCAGAGTACCGGAATGGACTGAAAGCTGGCCCGAATGGTTTGAAGATGCAGCCACCTATAACTGGGATAAAGAAATAAATAAATAATGTTGTTAAGTGCGTGAAGTAACTCCCTTCGACAACCTACCAGACTTATGCTACTATGTGCAAATGCTACGCTACTGCAATTAGCATCTATACTGCTCATTATTGCTCAGGGACCTTTGGTTCATAGAATGTATTATCGTTCCTAAGTAGCATTAATTAGTCAGGTTTCCCAGCTCTAGATACAAAGGTCCCTGAGCCCTTAATAGTAGCTAATAGAAATCTTCTATCTGCGATAACAAAAAGTATTACAGGAACAATCATGCAAAAAGTCGTCGAAGGGCCCGTCATGCAAAAAGAATCATAATTATTACTTAAACAAGCACCAGGTCTCCCCATGCAATTATTAACCCCATTTATATCCCGAACTCGGGACCAGGTTACTTCTCACGCCTGTGAGCAGATTACCCGGATCGCCTGTTTTCTTTTGTATTTCCAGATTTATTTTTATACCTTCGGGTATAATACCAATAAGTATAAAAATGAACTCATCACCATTTATTTATGGCAAGACAGTAAGCAATTCAGCTTTTATAAACAGGAAAGATGAAATAAACAGGCTTAAAACTAATATCACTAATGGTGTTAATACAACAATCATCTCACCCAGGCGGTGGGGCAAATCTTCCCTTGTTGAAAAAACAATGAATTCCATCGCTAAATCAAGTGATAAAACAGGTTTTGTAATCTTAGATCTCTTTACTGTCAGTACATCAGAACAGTTCCTGGAGAAATTTGCTCGCGAAACCATCAAAGCAAGCTCAAACAAGTGGGAGGATTGGATAAATAATGCCGGATCTGTTTTCAGAAAACTTATTCCAAAAATCCATGTTGGACCTGATCCGGTGAATGATTTCAGTTTGAGTTTTGACTGGGATGAATTAAAAAAAAGTGAAGAAGAGATAATAAATCTTGCAGAAACTCTGGCCGTCAAAAAAAATATTAAAATGATTGTTTGCCTTGATGAGTTTCAAAACATTGCCGGTTTCAAAAACTTCGAAGCTTTCGAAAAAAAACTTAGAGCCATATGGCAAAGACAGAAAAACACCACTTATTGCTTATATGGGAGCAAACGACATATGATGAGCAATATTTTCAATAATCCTTCTAAACCATTCTACAAGTTCGGAGATATCATGTTTCTTGATAAAATTGAAGAAAAACAATGGGTAAAATATATTACCTCCAGGTTTAATAAAACAGGGAAAGAAATACCTGCTGACCTTGCATCAAAGGTAGCAAGATTAATGCAAAACCATCCTTGGTATGTACAGCAACTGTCACAATACATATGGAACAGGACAAAAGAATTAAGCGACCAGGAGATTTTAGAAGAAGCACTTACCGAATTAATAAACACCAACACTCCATTTTATCAAAGCCAGGCTGAGTCTCTCAGCATAACACAAATTAACCTATTAACAGCAGTAATAAACTCTGAAACCAAACTAACATCAACAGAAGTGATGAAGTATTATAAACTGGGAACTCCCAGGAATGTAACAAAAAACAGGGATACTCTTATTAATAATGATATTATTCAAAGAAAAAATAAAGGCTTCGAATTCCTTGATCCCGCCTTTGAGATATGGTTCAGGCAAAATTATTAACCACAAACCCTGTTACGTCCAGAGTACTCGGGACCAAATTACGCGAGCAACGCGAGCAAATTACGAACCCTCCCTGGGTTCATAGAATGTATTATCGTTCCTAAGATGCATTAATTAGGAAGGGTTAACAGAACTAGCTACAAAGGTCCCTGAGCCCTTAATAGTAGCTAGTAGAAATTTTCTTGCTGCGATTACAATGAATATTACAGGAACAATCATGCAAAAGGTCGTCGAAGGGCCCATCATGCAAAAAGAATCATAATTATTACTTAAACAAGCACCAGGTCTCCGCACACAATTATTATCCCAATTTACGTCCTGGGCACTCGGAGCCAATTACACCCCGCGCCATCGGGGGTCAGTTACAAACCATAGTGAGGTATTCCTGTTTTGACAAATGTTTAATTAGCTTAATCTTAGAGCTTATTGATTGAGATTTTTTATTTACATTTATACTTCCTTTAATGCAAAACCTCAATGACAGTAAGCTACGACAATATTTATGAGGATGAGAATTTTTTCGGAGAACCATATCCGGAACTGATTGAGTTTTTTGCCGGGTATCCGGAAAAAGGAAAGGTACTGGACCTGGGTTGCGGTCAGGGAAGAAATGCAATTGCACTGGCCCGGCTGGGCTATGCCGTTACTGGAATTGACATTTCAAAAGTCGGTATAGGCCAAATGAATCAAGCCGGGAAAGCTGAGAATTTAAACCTGGAAGGTGAAGTAGGAGATATTTACCGTTTCGAAGAGTTTGACCAGTATGATTTTATACTGCTAGACAGTATTTTCCATTTCACAAAAAAAGATAAGGAAAAAGAAGTAAGATTAGTTCAGAAAATTGTCTCCCGGGCTGAACCCGGATGCCTCATAGTTATCTGTATTCAGGACACAAGAAATATAGTCAAAATCCTTAATCAGGCAATTGACTTTAATGGAAAACTTAACCGACTAGCAGACAGAAAATTCAAATATGTTTTTGAAGATGACGATAGCGGACACATGTCCGAATCTGACTGCAGAATGATAATAGCTGAGAAGTAATCCTGTGGGTCGAACTTTTCGTTCTTCACTATTCCCAACATTTTTCGCCTTTAGTCCTTTGTCTTTCCCCTGCCCTGTCCGCTATAGCCTGTAAGGCGGAGGTGGAAGTCCTTAATAATAGCTAATAGAAAAGCAACTATCTGCGATAACAATAAGTATTACAGGAACAATCATGCAAACAGTCGTCGAAGGGCCCGTCATGCAAAAAGAATCATAATTATTACTTAAGCAAGCACCAAAATCTCCGCACACAATTATTATCCCAATTTACGTCCCGGGCACTCGGGACCAAGTACGCCGAACAAAGTGAGACAAATTCTACATTCAAAGACGATACAAAAATTAGAATTGTGAATTACCGGGTAATTATTTAAATTGCATACTGCAATATAGAAACTGTATAACTTTAGAAAGATACAAATTCAGAAAACCTCTTATCGACCTGTTAGTCTATATGTTAATACATTTCTGTAGAGATCACACAAAAAAGTACATGATTTTCTTGTATATAATTAACCTATAGCTTAATTTTGAAGCGTAAAGCCATAATAATAAAGTCTTCATGTGATAAAAGGATTCATCTATATGTGGATGAAGAAAACTCAAGAAGTATTTTTGAATATGTTTCACAGGATAAAAGACATATAAAAAAATTTCAATTCATTTGCGATATAATATTGGAGGGCTTAAGAAACTCAAAAGTCTATGGGAAAGCACAAATTGACAATAAAAGTGCAAACATAACTGCAATGAAGTTTTTCATAGGTCAGGAAAATGATCGGATTTATTGCAAGGAGATAAAAAAAGGAGACAACGTAAATATCATAATCGCATGTGAATTACTGGAAAAAAAGAAAAACACAAAATTCAAACACAGGGAAAAAACTGTAATAGAAAGAATTTCTACTTATGAATATGAAATTTGATAAAAGTAAAATTGAAAAGAGTTTTGCACAGTTATTTGAAGATAAAACCCCACAGGAGAATATCACGCGTAAAGCATATCTTCTAATGGCTCGGTTTCTGTCTGAAGTTGAAGCTATAAGAATTGAGAGAAATTTAAAGAAGAAAGATATAGCAAAAATGCTAAATGTTTCCGCCAGCTATCTTTCCCAAATATATAATGGTGATAAGCTGATAAACCTGGAAACTCTAACAAAATTACAGGAAGTATTGGATATCAGGTTTGATATAAAGGCTGTGTCACGAACTGCTCCACTTGTACTGGAAAAGGATAAGCTGAAATTCATTCAGGAGTTTTACTGTCGTGAATCTGAGGGATTCTGGACATACAAACCCTACAAACAAAAAATATCAAGGCCTGTATACAATCAGAAAATTAGCAATCAAAGTACAGAAACACATATAGACGTAGCATAATATGAAAATCCCAAAATCAGATCTGGAATTGATTGATTTCATAATCATTAATTCAAACTATACCTTTCAGGAACCAAAGGACCAGGAGAGTTTTAATGTCAGGAAAGTATTCTCAGATTACGATATCAATATTGATTTTGGAGATACTGAACCCAATGAAAAAGAAGACAATATTTTCAATTTTTTTATCAAAGTTGAAATAAACAACTGTGAAAAGCCACTCCCAGGTTATTCAATTTTTTGTGAGGGTGTGGGTCTTTTCAAAATCTCTAATCTTAAGAGCCTCAATGAACAAATAGCAAACAACCTCTTAAAAATATCTCCATTAAGCATTTGCATTAATAACATGAGAAGCTATATTATGAATATAACTACTTACTATCCTTTTGGCAAGTTTGTTCTTCCATCTGTTGATATCAATAATCTGATTAAAGCAAAAATAAGACAGCAGGAATAAACAGTCCCAATGCCCCGCATACCAAATTACACAACCAACGGTAGCCCTATTTCGCTTTTCGATATTCGCTTTTCGCTATTCGTTCTTCGCTATTCATTCTCCTCCTCCCCCCAAAGCCCTCTCTCCTTCTTTCTTGCTTTACGAGCAAGTTTTACGAACTTTTCAGCGTATCTTACATTCGGAGGCACGGTCATAACCATGGCGTAACCCTTTTTCACCAGTTCGGCATTTACAAAAAGCCTCTTTTCGGTGTATACATAAGCCAGTGTACGTTTATAATAATCAAGGGTATCAACATCATATTCCAGCCTTACCTCTTTACCTTCAATCAGATTTTTAAGATATTCTTTTGATTCCTGCGCGTAATAACCAATCTCCTTGTTCCTTGTACGACGGGTTTCAGGAGCATCCACCCCAATCAGCCGGACTTTAATCCCCTTTTCACTGCCATCATCAAGCCAGAAAGTGTCGCCGTCAATTACTCTCATAACAGGGTAGAATGTTTCAGAAGTTGTTCCCGTGTATAATACTGAACACGATGATAAAACCAATCCAACAAGGAAAATATAAATTAACCTGAATAAACCCTTTCTTAATTTGATTTTGCGCTTCATTAATTCTAAAGATAGTGATTATTAATTCCTCAATATTAAACCTGTAAGCTGCCTTCTTCATAACCCACCCTATAACTTGCGGTCCGACCAGATTATTACCGGTTTTAACTTACCATAAACTTCCTGCATTTCATACATCCTGCAACCAAGGAACATTTTTTGTGAGGGGCAGAAGATCAGCACGAAAAACCTGTCGCCCGGTCTTTCATAATCCAGTGGGTTACCCGGACTGTAGGTACAGGTATCTTCTTCATCAGATGCCCCTTCCATTAAAATTACATAACCGTAGATATCAGTTTGTTCCTCCTCCCCTTTTCGTTTATCATAGTACTTCTCCCTCCTGTGCATAAAAGGGATATCCCCTGAAACAATCACACCTGCTGTATCTTCAGGTAAATAGATATCCTCATACCACAGAAGATATTTTTTCACAAGGGATAAGAGGCTTCTGTGCACACGGAAAAATCCATGTCGTTCCTCCTTCTCCTTCTTCTTTTTCTCAAGCATACTATCGATATACAGGTCGAGTGTCCCGGATGAATCCAGGAGTTTGGTTTCTCTTATTAGGACATCACTCTTGTCAAAATACAGTTCCACGAGGGTATCACATATTTCATACAACTGTATAGTTCTTCCCGGGGCATAACGTTCTGCCAGGAACTTCCCGTATTTATGAGCAGCACTAAGCCTTTCTTCTGTATCCAGGGCAAGAAAATCTTTAATGGTATTCATAGAATAAAAATTTTAGCACAGACCATACCGGCCACGAAACATGGCGATAACGAAAAATAAAAATATGTAAGTACAGTCTGAATGGTTAAACATTTTTGATGACTATCCGCATACTGAACCACCGCAGTGCTCAACTCGGTTGGCGCCCGTTATAAAACGGGACTCATGATGCAATAGCAAATATAGTAAAAATGGATTAGGTTTTCAGAGGCAATGCACATATTATTACTACACTCGGTAACTACTAAAATAGCAAACAATTAGAAATATTTTAATAAGCAACTTATTCATGGAACTCTTGAGCGATGAATGCATCTCAAGCTCGTTGAATCAAGAGTCATGAGCCAAATAGTAGTCAAATTATCAAACTCCTCAGCTAATAGAGGTTGCTATTTACCAACACATTACCTAACTTGCATAAAGCAAGATCTAAGTATTGTCAGCATATAATAACTAACCTTGCAAATGAGTAATATATCTCAACTTTGGTATTCTACCAATGAACCCAATTGGCTTCTCGTCCTGCAAAAATACTGGGATCATATTAAGCCATCCCATCTGGTGCTTGAGAAGAGGCTTAACGAGCTAAACCGAGAAGAAATTGATACGCTACACACCGTAGACTGGTATAATTTCTTACACGATAGCTACTTTAAATGGAAATACACTGCCCCTAACCGTTATGCAACAACGACAATGCATCTAAGAAAATATCTTGATAATAACCAAATTGATAAACTCTTTAACAACTCCTACTGGACACCCAGGAAGATAGACATGGTGCTGTGGGCTAGCAGGTAATAGAAAAAATCAATAATCAACCAAATAAGAAATATTATGAAGACCATAGTTTTAATCTCATGTGTAAAAAAGAAACGTGGCAAAAGAAGCAAAGCAGAAGAATTGTATATCAGCCCTTTTTTCAAGAAAAACCTCGCTTATGCAAAATCACTGAAACCTGATAAGATATTTATTTTATCAGCTAAGTACGGCCTGCTTAACCTGCATGATGAAATCGATCCTTATGAAATGACTTTAAACGCATTTAGCTCAGGAGAAATAAAGGAATGGGCTGAAAGGACTCTGAAACAACTTGAGAAGGAAGCGTCTTTAAGCCATGATAGGTTTATTATCCTGGCCGGTGAAAACTACAGGAAATACCTTCTGCCTGCTATGCGGAACTACGATATTCCCATGGAAGGACTAAGTATTGGCAGGCAATTACAATACTTAAATAAAGCAATAGGATGACAAGTCTCTACGACCAGGTTCACGACTTATTCAATTCGAAGCGAAGGTTTTATTTTCCTTTTGATGATGATATTGAACAAATTCCTGAAAATGGCATTTACATTATTTTTGAGAAAGGCGAAAAATATAAGCAATGGGACAGGATTGTCCGGGTCGGCACTCACACCGGACAAAATCAATTGCGCTCAAGGTTAAAACAGCATTTCATTAAGGAGAATAAAAACAGGAGCATATTCAGGAAAAACATTGGTCGGTGTCTGCTTAATAATGTAAATAATGACTATCTCATAATCTGGGAATTGGATACAACATCAAGAGTAAACAAACAAAAATATGGACATCTTATAAATAGAACATTCGAGCAGAAAATTGAGAAGGAAATAAGTAGATACATACAGCGTAATTTGTCATTCACAGTATTTGAAGTAGAGAACAAAGAAGAGCGACTGATTTTGGAAAGTAGGATAATTTCAACTTTAGCTTCATTCCCCGGCATTCACTCATCAGAAAAATGGCTTGGACAGTATTCCACAAAAGAAAAAATAAGGAAATACGGCCTCTGGCAGGTTAATGAACTTTTAAATAAGCCTCTGGATAATAATGAATACCATAAATTGAAAGAAATCATTGAATGATTTATCAAGTATAGTAAAATAATTGGCACTAAAATACTTAATTGATAAATTCTCAAAAATTCTACATCGATCAGATAGCAAGTTAGCGACCAGGACTCTGAAGCACCTTTTTTCAAAATTGTAATCATAAAATATTCATAATATATACAACTCCCGTCTATCAAAAAAAGTTTTAACATATATGAAAATGCATATTCGGCATACTGAAAGGGAACTCACAAAAACAAAGTTACGTAGCGCTTCCAATGCTTAAGTTTTTTACAAAAAAGAATTATTTATAGTCCATCATGCAAATTCTTTGATATCATAATTAAGAGAAAATTTCAGTCTCCTTTTCATTCTTGCTCATATAACAAAGACGAATCTTCTTCAATAACATAGTATGAAAACCCGTAATCGAAAGGCAATGAACTTATTGAATCCGGGATACTAGTATTATAGAACTTAATTGATGTGCTTGCATCAAACCGTGTAATTTTTTTAGTCTTTGTATTTAGTACTGAAATGGGCATGCTAAATCCTTCGGGAACATTTTCCCATTTTAATGCAAGGTTATATGTTGAACCTTTGGCTCCAGGACCAACTCCTTCACTATAAAAATAATAATGCAAAACAGGCACCTTGGTTGTATAAAGATATGCCTCGAAAAACTTATCCCAGTTTTTACCTGTCTTTTCGTTTACCAGCTCTATAAAATCACGGGTGGTTACATTAGACTTTTTTGCATGGTCCCTGTAGAAAGTCTGTAATATATCGAAGAATAGTATGCTGTCATTAATAGCGTTCCTGAGAGTATGAAGAACCATGGCTCCTTTATTATATACATCGTTATCATCGTGACTCCAATAATTAACTTTACCAGGACCTACAACGGGTCTTTTGTTATTTATAAACGGGGCAATTTCCACCCGGGCATAATAACGTGCATCCCTGGAATTTTCAATCCTTTCAATAAAAAGAAACTCGGCATAGGTAGCAAAGCCCTCATGAATCCATATGTCGCTGAAGTCAGAAACGCTAACCGCGTTTCCCCACCATTCATGAGCAGCCTCGTGCACAATAATATAATCAAATCCCCATCCCGGGTGGTTCATGTAAAAATACCCGAATGCAATGGCGGTCTGGTGCTCCATTCCCTCATAAGGAGATTCAACAAGCCGGAAACCTTCTTCAATCCATGGATAAGGACCAAAAAGCTCAGAGTAAATCCTTACAACATCCCTTGATTGCTTAAAGTGCCTTTTTGCACGCTCAAGGTTACCTGGAAGGACGTAATAATCAAGTAAAAGCTTACCCTCTTTAAGATCTAAGGTATCTTTGAAATTTACATAATCACCTATGTAAAAAGTTATATTGTAAGGATTTACCGGGTATTGCGTAAACCAGGTATAAACCTCCTTTCCATCACCTGAAAAATGATCAACCATGGTACCGTTTGATACAGCTGTTAAACCATCCGGGACAGATATTGTCATCCTGACACTATCAGGCTCATCAGATAAATGGTCCTTGCAGGGCAGCCATATACTTGCACCTTCAGACTGGCAGCAAACACCTGCAAATGGGTTCAGTGCAGTATCGGCACCCCAAACAATGCCTCCCTCCCACGGGGGATCCTTTGCTTCACCAGGACTACCACTATAATCAATTGCAATAGAATACTTCACATCCTTTTCAAGTGAATCCGGGAATAATATATAACAGGCCCTGGAATTCCTTTGCACAGCTAAATTCTTACCATTGAAATCAACACGATGTATATCAAGATCCTCATAGAGGTCAAATCTTAAGCCACCAATTTTTTCAACTGGCTGAAAATACATATTTACCTTGCCGCTAAGACCCACAAACGGGTCAACATCAATTTCAATATCATAAAAGAAAACATCATAGGACGAAAGATCCCCATCAAGATACCCGGCCAGTGAATCTTCGGACGTAAATTCAGGATAAATTCCCGGGCGTTTGGGCTCCTCTCCAAAATAATGCCAGTGACCTACGTAACAGGAACTTAAAAAAATCATAATAACAAAACTAAAAAGTAATAGGTTTTTCATAAATGTTGATTGTATTGCTTTAAGAAATAGGTATCGCGGAGAATATCCGAATCCTAAAGATACAAAATGCAGTCTTAAAACAAAATGCTATGAGACCAAAAACAGCAGACTTTTAAAGAACCCTGCTATCTAGCAGTCCGACCAGATTATTACCGGTTTTACATTATCATCAACTTCCTGCATTTCATGCATCCTGCAACCAAGGAACATTTTTTGTGAGGGACAGAAGATCAGCACGAAAAACCTGTCGCCCGGTCTTTCATAATCCAGTGGGTTACCCGGACTGTTGGTACAGGTATCTTCTTCATCAGATGCCCCTTCCATTAAAATTACATAACCGTAGATATCCGTTTGTTCCTCCTCCCCTTTTCGTTTATCATAGTACTTCTCTCTCCTGTGCATAAAAGGGATATCCCCTGAAACAAGCATACCTGCTGTATCTTCAGGTAAATAGATATCTTCATACCACAGAAGATAATTTTTCACAAGGGATAAGAGGCTTCTGTGCACACGGAAAAATCCATGTCGTTCCTCCTTCTCCTTCTTCTTTTTCTCAAGCATACTATCGATATACAGGTCGAGTGTCCCGGATGAATCCAGGAGTTTG
>JAIPBU010000034.1 GCA_021738535.1 Bacteroidales bacterium
AACTTATCTTTAAAATTAATTGCTCAATATGTTAACATTATAAACCAGTACGTCAAAGAACTTAATGTTGCTATTTAATTTGAAAAAATATTTAATAAAAAAAATGCATATTTACTTGTTTAGCCATATTGCTTTATCTATCGGGGGTGTTTGTTTTTCTGCTTGATCAGTGGAGCTGGCGGGAGTCGAACCCGCGTCCAGTCAAGGAGACCATATGCTTTCTACATGCTTAGTCCTGCTTGATTGTCGGGCTTAGCAAGGTGCAGAACAACCAAACTAAGCCTTATCTCCTGATATTTAACCCTCGGAGCGGAGAACTCCTCGGGCTAACTCCGATTTCCGTGCGTCTCCTTATCGGGTTGGCTCAGAGTATGACCGCCCGGGAAACGTCTCGTCCCGGTACCTGGTACCGGGATCAAGCCTAACTTACTGTTATTCGGTTAGGCAGCGAGAGCAAAGTTATCTTCGCCATTTGTAAAAAGTTGCAACACAGTTTAAAGAGCTGCGTTACCACACTCTGCATGCTTACATACCACCTCATCTTGCTGTCGAAACCAGGTCAGCCCCTTATAGGAAGACAAAAGACAAAAGACTAAAGGCAAAAGGAGAAGATACAAGTATAAAGATACAAGATACAAGTACGGAAGATACAAGTGGGTTGTGCTTGGTTTGGACCGTTGTATTTGTACTTTAACCTTATGCCGGTTGTATGTAGCCTTTTTAAAGAACGTTTGTGCTATCTGCATGAGTATTAAAATCTGGCCTCATGCTTTTTGCCTGTTGCTGCTGCAAAGGTATGAATATGTTGTTTAATAGCCTTTAATTTTATTGCAAAAAGTAAGCCAAAATGTACCATTTCTCATGCTTCAACCAAATTCAGGATAAACATTCTCAGTAATATCATTGAACAAATGCTGTTCCCGTTTGCTTTAACACAAAGCACAATCATTATTCAACTAAGTATAGCATAGTTTAAATCCGTCTTGGTATTTTTGATTACTATTGCGGCGATAATCAATATTACAATGGGCACACATCAGCATAAACACGAAAAGAAAACCATGTGGGTGGTTCTCCTGACCTTTGTAACTATGATAGTGGAGATAATCTTTGGCCTGACAACACGCTCCATGGCCCTGCTGGCTGATGGCATACATATGGGCTCACATGTCCTTGCCATTGGCCTGAGCTGGGTAGCTTACGTAATAGCCCGGAAGGTGGCAGGCAGTAAGCGCTTTAGCGGGGACTCAGGAAAGATATTATCACTCTCGGGTTATACCAGTGGATTATTATTGCTGGTTTTCGCTTTTATAATCATGGCCGAGGCCATTGACCGCTTTTTTAACCCGGAAGATATTGTTTATAAGGAAGCAATCCTGGTAGCTATTATCGGCCTCTTTGTTAATGTTGCCAGTGCCTTCCTGCTGCATCATAAGGATGAACACTCCGATCACAACATACGGGCAGCTTACCTGCATGTTATAGCCGATGCCCTGACCAGCCTGTCTGCTATACTGGGACTCACGGCTGCCATGATCTGGGATATACCATTTATTGATACCATAGCCGCCATCATCAGCTCACTGGTTATTATAAGATGGTCGCTTGGACTGCTCAGGGATTCAGGTAAGTCTTTACTGGATATGAAAGAAGGCAGACAGGGTAAATAGTAACCCAGCCTGCTGCACCTTGCTTGTCCGCTCCAGAGGGGATTTGTTAATTTGTTAATTTGTTAATTTGTTAATTCGTGTATTGGTGTATTGGTGTATTGGTATATTGGTGTATTGGTATATTGGTGTATTGGTGTATTGGTATATTGGTGTATTAGTATATTGGTGTATTGGTGTATTGGTGTATTGGTATATTGGTGTATTAGTATATTGGTGTATTGGTATATTGATGTATTTGGCCACTATCAGCAAGTTGTCACTTAGTCACTTAGTCGCTTCGTCGCTTAGTCGCTTAGTCCCCCTGCTCCCTTCTGGATATAAACATGTTAGTTAATTCCTCTCAATTTTCTGTAAAATCTGAGTCGAAATTCGTATTTTCACAGTACCCAAAAAATCCAATAAATCTAGTTTAAATGAGCAACAGAATAAAAGTCGGAATACTGAGAGAGACCAAGAATCCGCCCGACAGGAGGGTGCCGTTAACACCAGCGCAGATAGTGGACCTGCAGATAAAATATCCTGATGCCGAGTTTATTGTGCAACCAAGTCCCTTCAGGTGCTATACCGATGATGAATACAGGTACCTTAAAATACCAGTGCAGGAAGACCTGGGCGATTGCGATATATTGCTGGGAGTCAAGGAAGTGGATAAGGCAACGTTCATAGAGGGTAAAACATACCTCTTTTTTGCTCACGTTGCCAAGGAACAATCATACAACAGGGAGATGTTCCAGGCAATGATCGATAAAAAAACCCGGCTGATAGACTATGAATACCTTACAAAAGATAATGGTGCACGTGTTGTGGCTTTCGGTCGCTGGGCCGGCATAGTGGGGGCTTATAACGGTTTACGCGCAAGAGGTATCCGCACAGACGGCTTCAGCCTTAAACCCTGCCATGAGTGTAATGAGCTGGATGAAGTGTGGGCTGGACTGAAAATGATTGACCTTATTCCCGGCCTTAAGATACTGGTTACCGGCGAAGGACGGGTGGCAGGTGGCGCAATGGAGACACTGAGCAATACTAACGCAGTGAAGGTGAGCCCGGAGGACTTCCTTAATAAACAGTTCGATACTGCCGTAGTGTGCCAGATAGGCCCACAGCATTATACAAAAAGGAAAGATGGTAAACCTTTCGACTTTGATCACTTCGTCGCTAATCCCTCAGAATATGAATCTGCCTTTGAACCTTATACCAAAGTGACCGATATATTTATTGCAGCTCATTTCTGGGACCCTGATTCGCCTGCTTTCTTTACCCTTGAGGAAATGAAAAGTCCCGAATTTGCAATGTCAGTGATAGCGGATGTGAGCTGTGATATCGACGGACCCATACCTTCAACACTGAGATCAACAACAATTGCGGATCCTTTCTATGGCTTTAACCCAAAAACAGGCAAAGAGGAAAGGCCTTTCAAAAATCCTGATAATATTACAGTAATGGCAGTGGATAACCTGCCGGGTGAACTGCCAAGGGATGCATCGGCCGATTTTGGAACCCAGCTGACGGAGAATATAATGGACGACCTGCTGAGCGGCAGGGATTCCGATATGCTGAAAAGGGCTACTATCTGTGAGAAAGGGAATCTTACTGACAGGTACGGTTACCTGGATGGGTTTGTGAAAGGATGAGCAGGGACTGAGAGACGAAGCGACGAAGCGACTGAGAGACGAAGCGACTAAGAGACTGAGAGACGAAGCGACAGGACCGAGCGTTAATAATTTGCCCGGTGGGCAAATTTAGCGAGGGGCCAGGTAGTGGGGTGGCTTAGAGACTTAGAGACTGAGGTAGATCAGGTTGTTTATGATGATATTACTATATATTTTTTTGCTGGTTTTGCTGCTGTTGTTGCTTCTGCTTTTTCTTCCCATCAAGGGGCCTGTGCATGAGCAGGCTGTGCCCGTGAAACATATCGATGAAAGGGATACGATGTTTTCCCGGAACGAGATAAAACCCGGAGAGGAGAGGTTTGAGGATTATTATGAGAATCGCCCGGAAAACCTTGAGAAAGACCGGAAGTTCAGGTCGGAGCCGGGACTGCTGAGCCCCGGGGCAAAAAATTATCATCCTTTTGCCTTTGCCAGTGCAGAGGCCAGCTTTGAGGCAGTGAAGGGGTTTTTTCCGTACCGGGAAAAAGCAGGGAGCACGGAGCAAAGGGCAGGGGGGAAGGAAGATACAAGATACAAGTATAAAGATACAAGCGGGGAAGAGGAAGATAAAAGACAAAAGGAAAAAGACAAAGGTAGTGGCGTAGCATGCTACGAAACGAATAATACCAACCTGTCTGTATTCCTGAAGCATTGGGGTGAGAAGATGGGGGCGCATTCTGTGGGGATTGCAGAGATGAAGGATTATCATTTCTATACCCACGGGGGCAGGGGCGATAAGTACGGTGAAGAGGTGCATAATAAGCATAAATACGGTATCGCTATTACCGTTGAGATGGATCATGAGCTTACCAAAACAGGACCGCAGGCACCGGTAGTGATGGAATCGGCCAGGCAATACCTTAACTCGGGTATGATAGCCACTCAGCTGGCACTAACCCTTCGTAATCTTGGCTATGAGGCAAAGACACATATCGATGCCAACTATGATGTAATCTGCCCACTGGTGGCCAGGGATGCCGGCCTCGGAGAGATAGGCAGGATGGGACTGCTGATGACACCAAAACTTGGGCCAAGGGTACGCATTGCCGTAGTTACAACAAACGCAGCCCTGAAACCCGGTAAACCGGCTAATGATAATACTGTAATTGATTTCTGCATAAAATGTAAAAAGTGCGCCGAGGTGTGTCCCTCAGCCAGCATACCAAAAGGTAACAGGGAAGAGCACGGGGGAAGCCTCAGGTGGCAGATTAACCAGGAGAGCTGCTTTACTTACTGGTGCACTACCGGTACCGATTGTGGCAGATGCATGGCTGTATGTCCATACTCGCATAAAACGAATGCGCTGCATAATTTCGTAAGGTGGGGCATAAGGAACAATTTCTTCTTCAGGCGACTGGCAGTGAGAATGGATGATGTTTTTTATGGAGCGAAACCGCGGGCAGGGAAAGCCCCCGGATGGATAAAGGGCAATTGATTATTGGCAATTGATGATTGTATATTGATAATTTAGATCTTGAAATAAACCTGAAAAATACCTAAAGAATGAAATCAACCTTTTTCTCCCTGGCTGCCTTAAGCATAGTAGTCATACTTATGCTGGGCAGTTGCAAACCCTCAACGGATGAATCTGCACGGTCTGATGTGCTTGTTGGTGAGTATATTGACGGCTTTACCTCGGGACCCGTTTCCCGCTCAGCACAGGTAGTAATAAAATTTGCCTCCGAGGCGGTAAGCCCTGAAAAGGCCGGCACTACAGCTGATCCGTCCATAATGAAGATAAGCCCCTCAATCGACGGCGATGCTTCCTGGGCAGATGCCTCCACACTTGTTTTTACCCCCTCCGGCAAGCTGGACTGGGACACGGAATATACTGTCAGCCTGCGACTTGATAAAATCCCGGGCATTGATGCGGAGATTAAGGAGCACAGCTTCAGCCTGCATACACCGGCCAAGGATTTTAACGTGAAAATAGCCGGCCTCGAGATGAAGGACGAGGATAATACCATTTATAATTTATCGGGTGAGATAAATACGAGTGATGAGTTTGAGAGTGAAGAGGCGGAAAAGATAATAAGTGCCGTGCAGGATGGTAAGCAACTTGATATAGAGTGGGAGCATAATACGGCAGAACGCAGCCACTCATTCGTAGTGGGCAATATCCAACGAAGGGATGAACAGGGCAGTGTTACCGTGAGCTGGAATGGGAAAAAAACAGGAGTTGATAATGACGGCGAAAAAGTGGTGAAAGTACCGTCTCTTAAAGACTTTAAATTGTTGTCGTCAAGGGTCATCAGCAGCCCGGCACAGTTTGTTACTATCGAGTTCAGTGATATTATCAATAAATCGATTGAACTGACAGGTATGGTTTCTATCGGGAGAACAGGTATATCAAAAATTGAGAAGGATAAAAACTCGCTGAAGATATTCCCGTCGAATAAACTGACAGGCACCCACGAGGTAAGGGTAGATGGTTCACTGTCCAATACCTTCGGGTATAAGCTGGGTGAGACAATAAATATTGTGGTAGACTTCGGTGGCATAAAACCGGCGGTCAGGCTGCCTGGTGAAGGCGTGATAGTACCTTCAGGCGACGGACTTATTTTTCCCTTCGAGGCTGTTAACCTGAAAGCGGTTGACCTGCGTATAACACAGATATTCAGTAATAATATTCACAGCTTCCTGCAGAATAATGAGCTGGATGGTCAGTGGAGGCTTAACTATGTAGGTCGGGTTATTAAACGTAAGAAGATAGACCTCAGCTCAGACAGGATGATTGATTATGGCAGGTGGAACTATTTTACTGTCGACCTCTCGGATTTTATTGATGTGCAGCCGGGAGCAATTTACCGGGTTGAGGTAGGGTTCAGAATGTCTTATTCACTGTTTCCCTGCGATGAAACAGGGAATGTGGATGAGTATTATTATCCCGTTGAGCAGGAGACAGATGACGGCAGGACAGATTACAGCAGCATTTATTACGGCAGGTACTATGACTGGCGCTCACGCAGTGAGCCATGCTCACAGGCCTACTACGGTCCTGATAAATTTGCCAGTCGTAATATACTGGGGTCTGACTTTGGTATGATAGCCAAGAGGGATGCCGCCAAAAAAATGAATATTATCGTTACCAATCTCAAAACAGCCATGCCTGAAGGCGGTGTGACTGTTGATGTTTATGATTTCCAGAAGCAATTGCTGGGATCGGTGCAGACAGATAATGACGGTTTTGCTTCGCTGGAATGCCCCAGGAATCCCTTCCTGCTGGTAGCTAAGAAAGGCGATAATACCGGTTACCTGAAGACCGGCGACGGAGGATCCCTTTCTGTGAGCAGCTTTGATGTGTCAGGAAAGAAGACCAGGGATGGGCTTAAGGGTTTTATATATGGTGAGAGGGGAGTATGGCGTCCCGGCGACTCGGTCTTCGTTGCTTTTATACTGGAAGACAGGCAATCATGGATACCCGAGGGTCATCCCATAAGCATGGAGATAAGGGATGCGCGTGGACAGGTGGCGCAGAGGATCACCCGCACACGTGATGAGCGTTGTATCTATCCCTTCTATTTTGTTACGGGCGAAGATGCTCCAACAGGTAACTGGAATGCTACGGTGCGTATAGGCGGAACAGAATTCAGCAGGAGGCTGAGGATAGAAACGGTAAAACCCAACCGGCTGAAGATCAACCTGGAATTTGACAGTGATTTGTTAATAGCCAGCAGGAACTACAGTGCGTCATTATCATCGCAGTGGCTTCACGGCACACCCGCCTCGGGTATGAAGGCCAGGATAAACGCTACATACAGTGATATAAGCACCACTTTCGAGGGCTATGATGACTATACCTTCGATGCTCCTTTCGGGGATAATTATTATCCTGAAAAAGAGATCTTTGAAGGTAACCTGGACGACAACGGCGAGACTACAGTCAATTATAACTTCAGGCCCAATTCAGAAGTAAACAATATGCTCAGGGCAACCTTTGTCACCCGTGTGTTTGAGCCGGGAGGCGACTTCAGTATTAACAGGTTTACAGCAAAAGTATCACCCTTCGAAAATTATGTAGGCGTTAAAGTGCCCTGGTCCGATGAAAAGTATAAGAAACTGCATACGGAGGAAGACCATGCGTTCGAGGTGCAGACCCTTAACAGCAAGGGCAGGCCGGTAGCTGCACGCAACATTACAGTAAGTGTTTACAAGCTCGAATGGAGGTACTGGTGGAGCAGGTCAGGGGAGAACCTGGCATCATATGCCGGGCGAACCTATCACAAGCCCCTGTTCAGGAAGAGTATAAACACGGGCTCTGACGGTAAGGGTTCTTTCAACCTGAATGTGCATAAGAGCAGGTGGGGCAGGTACCTGGTGCTGGTGGACCTGCCATCAGGCAATACCGCCGGTAAAGTAGTATATTTTGACTGGCCCTACGGTCGTAAGCAGAGTGCAGGGGGAGCTGAGGTATTGATGGTAAGCACGGATAAGGACGTTTACAATACCGGTGACAAGGTTACAGTATCTTTCCCGGCAGGCTCTTCATCGAGGGCACTGGTAAGCCTTGAGAACGGGTCCACCGTGCTTAAGCAGGAATGGATAGATAATATCAGCGAGGAGAGCAGTTATGAATTTATTGCCGGTAGCGGGATGTCGCCAAACGTATACGTGCATGTCAGCCTCCTGAATCCTTATGCAGAGACAGCCAATGACCTGCCGGTGAGGATGTACGGCATTGCACCGGTAATGGTTGAGGATCCGGCATCGCACCTTGAACCTGTATTTGAAATGCCGGATAAGCTGAGGCCGGAAAAGGAATTTAAAGTCAGAATAAGCGAAAAAGAAGGCAGGCCCATGGATTACTACTTTGCCATTGTGGATGAAGGTCTGCTTGACCTTACAGGCTTCAGGACACCCGATCCCTGGCCTGCTTTCTACAGCAAGGAGGCACTGGGCATTAAGACATGGGATATGTACAGGTACGTGCTGGGAGCCTATGGAGGCGAGATGGAGAGGCTTTTTGCCATAGGAGGCGATGAGGCTGCTATGGATCCTTCCAAAAACAAGGGAAGGAGGTTTGAACCGGTAGTGAGGGTCAAAGGGCCATATACACTAAAAAAGGGCAGGAGTGCTGAACACAGCATAGAGATGCCGCAATATGTGGGTTCCGTAAGGGCAATGCTTATTGCAGCCAATGGAAAAGCTTACGGAAATGCTGAAAAGACTGTGCCCGTATCCAACCCCGTGATGGTACTGGGTACCTTGCCCAGGGTAATAGGTCCGGGCGAAAAGATAAAGATACCGGTGTCTGTGTTTGCCATGGAGGAAGGCATTGACAGGGTTAAGGTTGAGATTGAGACCAATGATATGCTTGAGGCAGCTGGTGTGGCTGCTAAAGTAGTGGAGGTTGATAAGCCCGGCGAATATAATATTGCATTCGATTACAGCGTGGCACCACGAACAGGCAGTGCAAGTGTTAATATTACTGCATCGGCCGGAAGGGAGAAGGCGCGCCATGATATAAATATCGAGGTACGGAATCCTAATCCGCCTGAGACACGTACCGGGTTCAGGCAGCTGGAGGGAGGAGAGAGCTGGTCAGGTTCAATAGAGGCCTTCGGTATGGAAGGGAGCAACTCGGCCCGGCTGGAGGTGGCAGGTATGCTGCCGCTTAACCTGGACAGCAGGCTGGATTACCTTATCCGTTATCCCCATGGTTGCATAGAGCAGACTACATCAGCTGTGTTCCCTCAGCTCTTTATAGGGGATATAATAAAAGATGACCCGGAAAGGGTTGAGGAGACGGAGATGAACATAAAGGATGGTATTGACGGGCTGAGGCGTTACCAGCTGGCATCCGGCGGTATGTCGTTCTGGCCGGGATCGGCTTATACCAGCGAATGGGGATCGGTTTATGCCGCTCATTTCCTGGTTGAGGCTGAGAAAGCCGGCTACAGTGTACCGGAGTCATTGAAGAGCAGGCTGCTGAAATATATCACCAGGGAGGCACGGCAGTATAATTACGAAGTGCGCAAGAAGTATATGCAGGTGACACAGGGCTACAGGCTCTTTGTGCTTGCATCGGCCGGTGATCCGCTGACGAGTGCTATGAACAGGCTCAGGGAGAGAGGCGGTGAACTGGATATGACGGCCCGCTGGTTCCTGGCCGGTTCATATGCCCTCTCGGGAAGGGATGAGGTAGCTTATGAGCTGATTGACCTGAGGCAGACAGTGCCCTCCTCATCTTACAGGCGAACATACGGGTCGCAGGAGCGTAACATGGCGGTGGTGCTCAATGTGCTTACACTGCTTGGTGAGAACGAGGAAGCTTTTAATCTTGCACGTAAGCTGTCAGATGCAATGGTGTCGGGTAAGTGGATGAGCACACAGACTACTGCATGGAGCCTTTTGGCACTGAGCAACTTCACGGGCACACGTGATCCGGGCAGGATGCTTGAGTACTCTGTCTCGGTAAATGGTGTTAAAGAGAATTACAGCTCTGAGAAAATGATCAATTATTATGACCTGGCATTCAGCGATGAGGGTACAATTGACTACGCAATTGAAAATGCTGCTGAGGACAGGCTCTATGCCAGCCTTGTGTGGAAGGGCACACCCATGGAGTATAACAGGGAAAGTGAAGAACGTGGTATAGACCTTTCTGTGCAGTATCGCGGAAGGGACGGCAATATTGTTGATCCCGGTGAGGTGTTGCAGGGATCCGATTTCAAGGTTATAGTAAGTGTAAGAAATAACAGCCTTACTGATGCTGAGGATCTTGCCCTGACACAGATATTCCCGTCGGGATGGGAGATAATGAATACAAGGATGTTCCCGGGGGCATCAGGAGAGGATAACAGTTCTTTTGATTATCGTGATATACGTGACGACCGGGTATATACTTATTTCAACCTGGCATCAGGTAAGGCGAAGAGTTTTGAGATAAATATAACTGCAGCCTATGAAGGTGAATATATATTGCCTGCCATGGCGTGCGAGGGCATGTATGATAATTCATTCTTTGCCCTGACCAGGGGAAGGAGGGTTAAAGTGACCAGGGAGTAATGAAACAGCGTGGATTATGGCATAGTGGGTGGAGGGCAGTAACGCTGATCTGCTGTTTTGTTGTATTGCTGGTCATCGCTGCGATACTGCCCGTTCCTGCGTTTGACCGGCCGCTGTCTACGGTTGTCCTTGCTGAGGATGGCCGGCTGCTTGGTGCTCATATTGCAGATGACGGACAATGGCGCTTTCCCCCCGGGGAATCATTAAATAAGAAATACAGCATGGCACTGATCCATTACGAGGACAGGTGCTTTTACGGTCACCCCGGGGTGAACCCTGTGGCGCTGGTGAGGGCACTGTACCTGAACCTGCGGCAGGGTGAGATTGTGAGCGGGGGGAGCACGATCAGTATGCAGCTGGCGCGTATGTCGGGCCGAAACCCGCCGCGGACAGTGCCGCGCAAGGTGCTGGAGATGATGATGGCGCTTAAGCTGGAACTTTTTCACGGTAAGGATGAGATCCTGGCTATGTATGCATCCAATGCACCTTTCGGGGGTAACGTGGTTGGGATAGATGCTGGATCATGGCGCTACTTTGGACGTGGGGCAGATGACCTGTCGTGGGCGGAGGCGTGCATGCTGGCGGTGTTGCCCAATGCGCCTTCGCTGGTTTACCCGGGGGTGAACGATCCGCGCTTGAAGAAAAAACGTGATGAGCTGCTGGACTTGCTCTGTGAAAGGGGTGTGATTGATGCCATGACGCGCGACCTGGCTGTTGATGAGGAGTTGCCGGGACGGATACATGACCTGCCTGCAGCCGGTGCACATATTACGGCGCATTATGTTAATGACAGGCCCGGCGGGCGTTACCGGACGACCATAGACTATGACCTGCAGGAGAATGTGCTGGCGGCGGCAGGCAGGCATCACGATATAAATATGCAGAATGGTGTTCACAATATTGCTGCCCTGGTGGTGGAGGCGGAAACAGGCAGGGTGCTGGCGTATGCAGGTAACGTGAGTACGCCCGGGGAGGAGCATGGGGGCAATGTGGACATGATAAGGGCACGCAGGAGCACAGGTAGCATACTGAAGCCTTTTTTGTATGCTGCAATGCTTGAATCGGGTGAGCTATTGCCCGAAATGCTGGTGCGGGATGTGCCGGTTGAGTTTGGGGGTTATTCACCGGAAAATTTTAACCTTGAGTATAATGGTGCCGTGCATGCGTCGGAGGCCCTGCGGCGCTCGCTTAACATACCTGCCGTTGAGATGCTGCTGGACTACAGCCCGGCGCGCTTCCTGCTTTTTCTGCGGGAGATGGGTTTTACAACTTTTGACAGGTCTGCCGGCAATTACGGCCTGTCGCTTATACTGGGAGGGGGAGAGGCCTGCCTGCATGAACTGGTTGGTGCATATGCACATATGGTGATGCGTCTTAAGCACCCCGGTGAGCAGGGTGATGTGGAGATATATGCTGAGCCCTGCTATGATATTTCTGAGCAGGAGATGCTGGCAATGGATGAGGCACTGCCTCTTACCCCGGCTTCTGCCTGGTTTACTTTCAAGGCCCTGCGGGATGTTAACAGGCCGGAGGACAGGACCGGGTGGGAGCATTTTGCTTCTTCGGATGAGATTGCCTGGAAGACAGGAACAAGCTATGGCTACAGGGATGCCTGGGCTATTGGTTTTAATTCTGATTACGTAGTAGGTGTATGGACCGGCAATGCCGACGGTGAGGGCAGGGCAGGTCTTACCGGTCTGAGCGGTGCTGCACCGCTGCTATTTGATATTTTTGACCTGCTGGACGGTGGTGGATGGTTTGAAATGCCCACAGCCGGTATGTCAGAGGTGGAGATTTGCCTGGAGAGCGGACACCGTGCCGGTCCGCTGTGTACCCGTACGGCCATGAGGATGATACCGGGCAGCGGACTGGTAAGCAGTGCCTGCCCCTACCATAAGCTGGTGCACCTGGACAGTGAACGTAAATACAGGGTTAGCGATGCTTGCTACAGTGCGCAGGCCATGGAGCATGTGTCTTATTTTGTTCTGCCGCCTTCGCAGGAATGGTATTACAGGAAGCATCATCCCGGTTACAGGGAGATACCCCCCTGGATGCCCGGTTGTGAGGGTGGGGGTGATGATAACAATATTGAACTGCTCTATCCGCGTAAGCTTGACGGACTTTATATACCGCTTGAGCATGATGGCAGTCGTGGCAGGATAGTGTTTGAAGCGGCTGTAAGAGACAGGGATGAGAAGCTTTACTGGCACCTGGATGAACAATTTATTGCTGAGACACAGCTTATTCACCAGGTGGGTATAGATGCCGGGCCCGGGGAGCATATACTGACTCTTGTAGATAGTAAGGGTAACAGGCTTGTAAGGAATATCACTGTTTTGGGAAAGGAGTCGCGTAAGTGATCTATGTTTTTTCTTTTATGTCGTATTCGTTACGGTTGCTTGAACTCCTGTTAACCATCTCGGCAAGAAAACCGGTGAGGAAAAAGAAGGTGCCCATGATCATTACCGTAAGTGCAATAAAAAAATAAGGGCTGTCTGTTACCAGCGGTGCGCTTAGTCCTGCATTAACATAGTGCAGCTTGCGTATACCCAGGTAGAGGGCAAGAGCAAAGCCTGCCAGGAAAAGTAATGATCCCATGGCGCCGAAAAGGTGCATGGGTCTTTTACTGAAGCGTGTAATAAAGGTTATGGTGAGCAGGTCGAGGTAACCTTTTATGAAACGGTCAAGACCATACTTGGTGACACCGTATTTCCTTGCCCTGTGCTGCACCACTTTTTCACCTACCCTGGTAAAGCCTGCCTGCTTTGCCAGCATGGGTATGTAACGGTGCATCTCGCCAAAGACCTCTATGCTTTTTGTTACTTCTTTTTTGTACGCTTTAAGCCCGCAGTTGAAATCGTGCAGCTTAATGCCCGATGCCAGTCGTGCCGTAAAATTATATAGTTTACTTGTTGTACGCTTAATAAAAGGATCGTGCCTCTGCTTTTTCCATCCCGATACCAGGTCATAGCCTTCCTCTTTTATCATCCTGCAGAGTTCCGGTATTTCATCGGGGCTGTCCTGCAGGTCGCCATCCATGGTAATAACCACATCGCCCTGTGCTTCACTGAAGCCGGTATGAAGGGCGGCAGCCTTGCCGTAGTTGCGCCGGAAACTCAGTCCCCTCGTGTTTTTATCGCTTAATTCTTTTATAACCTGCCATGATGAATCCGAGCTGCCGTCGTCTATGAAGATAATTTCATATGAGTACCCGGCAGCAGTGCATACCCCGGATATCCATTGTGATAATTCGGGAAGCGATTCCTCTTCGTTGTATACCGGTACTACGACAGATATATCCATCTGCACTCCTTATCCTTCTAATTTTTCGCTACTGTCGTCAATGAGCGGGTTTCCCTCTCTTTTTGTGAAGAGGCTGATTATTAGTGAGAATATTGTACCCATGAATAAACCGCTGATAATGCCACTCAGGCTCATTACCAGGGGTGTCATAAACTTCTTCTGCATCTCCATTGACTGGTTTATCATCCCTTCTCCCAGTCCCCTTTCAACCAGTTGCTCCTCTGTGAGTGCAAGCATCTTATCTATAAGGCCGGGATCGATAAATTTGTAAAGGATGTAGGTGAATACGGCAGATATTACACTGTAATACAGCATTATAATAACGCCGGCACCAAGAGACTGGCCGTATGTAATGAAGCCATTAAGGTATTTATCCCTGTAGGTTTTGATACCGAAGAACAGTCCAACTATCAGGACAACAAAAAAGATTAAACCTATCTTGTTGTTGGTCATCATGTCAAGGAACCACAAAAAAAGGTTCCATATGATACCGAGAAGGCCCAGGATTATCCCGGCGTTAAGGTTTGCTTTCCAAACAGATACTTTAGCTTTATTTTCCATGGTTTTTTGATTTTTTGCGGGCTGGTCGATTATATGCCAGCATTAAGCAAATATAAGGGAAAAAATAAAATATGCCATTTATGCCTGTATGTTTTAATTTTTTGGGTAGCTGTAGTAAAATTACTATTTTTGTGCGGGGTAAGTCTTGTACGACCAGCTCCTGCTGAACTCCCCCAGGACCGGAAGGTAGCAAGGGTAGGCGGTTGTAGCGGTGCGATGCAAGTAGCTTACCCTTTTTTATTCCGCTCGCGAGCTCGCAGGACTCGCTTGCTTTCAGGAACCTCGCCCTGCTCGGTTCCATTAATCCAATAATCTGCTATCTTTGCAGACTATGGCAGCAAGTTATATAAGATTATACGAGGAGAATCCCAATCCCGGGCAGGTAAGGGAAGCTGTGGATGTGCTTGAGAGGGGAGGGATAGTTATATATCCCACCGATTCGGTATATGCCATTGGATGCAGCGTTAATGCTAAAAAAGCAATGGAGAAGATAGCCCGTCACAAGGGTTTTGATCCACGCAAACCGGATATGTCGCTTATTTTTCACGATCTCAGCCAGCTGGCCGGGTATACAATAATCAGGGATAACAATATTTTTAAACTGATAAAAAGGAATACCCCTGGTCCTTTTACCTTTATTCTGAGGGCCAATAACGAGATACCGGGTTTATTCAAAAACAAGAAAAAAACGGTTGGTATACGTATACCGCAAAACAATATTGTACTGGAGTTGATCCGTGAACTGGGTTATCCTCTTATCACAAGCTCAGTGCATGATCCGGATGAGATTATTGATTATACCACCGACCCGGAACTTATCTATGAGAAATACCGTGATTTTGCAGATCTTGTTATTGACGGGGGATATGGTAATAACGAACCCACAACCATTATCGATTGTACAGGCGATGAGCCGGAGATTATAAGGGAAGGTATTGCTGACCCGGCATAACTGACTGATGCGACTTGTTTACCGATAATGCACCGGGCTTAATTAGTCCTGCTGAAATAAGACATGATCAGTATTTCGCATATTATCCCGGTGCTAAAAATTATATTAACCAAGAAAAAATTTTGACATCTTTTCGAGAGCATGAGGCAGGGTGAAAACAACTACCTTGTCATTAGGCTGTATATGAGTATCACCGGTGGCAATAAAAGGCACGCCGTCCCTGGTTCCGCCACCCACGATGGCCCCCTTGGGGAAATGTATATCACGTAATTTTCCTTTTACGATTTTTGAACCCTCAGGTACCCTGTATTCAAGAACCTCGGCATCCGTCCCGGTCATGCATTTTACCTGGGTAACATTGGGGTTGGTGGTATGCCTGAAAATGCGACTGGCAGCAGATAGTTTCTTATTGATAATAGTATCAATGCCACTGTTCTCAGCCAGGCTGATGTATTCAACATTTTCAACCTCGGCAATTGTTTTCTTTACTCCCAGCTTGATGGCCAGCAGGCAGGCAAGTATATTAGTTTCAGAGTTACCGGTTACTGCCACAAAAACATCCTTCTGGTTGATTCCCTCCTGCATCAGCAGGTTGGCATCCCTTCCGTCACCGTGTATTACGAGTGTGTTTTCAAGCTCTTCGGCAATATCCTTGCATTTTTCAGCATCATAATCGATCAGTTTGATAAAGCACTCTTTCTGAAGTGATTGAGCAACCCTCCTGCCTATGCGACTGCCGCCAAGTATCAAAATCCTTTTGGCTATGAAATTCTCCTTGCCTGAAAATTTCATCATGTCTTTAATCCCTTCCCTGGTTGATACAACAAACACAAGATCTCCTTCCCTGAACATTTCATCTCCCCGCGGAATAATAGTTTCATCGTTCCGCTTGATGGCAACTGCCCTGTAACGGCTTTGCTTGATATCGATGGAGACATCCTTCAGCTTCTTATTAACAACAGGGGCATTCTTTTCCAGCTTTTGCACATACAGTGAAAGCAGGCCCCCGGAAAATTCCATAAATTCCGTAGTGCCTGTTTCATGCAGCAGTCCCAGCAGCTCCTTGGCAGCTATCAGCTCAGGATAGACCAGTGAGTCAATCCCCAGCGATTTAAAAAATTCCCTTGTTGTATGCTCCAGGTATTCCCTGTTGTCGATACGTGCAATTGTTTTTACGGCACCCAGTCTCTTGGCTAGTATGGCTGCAGTTATATTGGTGTCTTCAAGATGGGCGACAGCTATGAACAGGTCGGTTTTTTTACCCAATGCATCCCTGAGCAGGTTAACCGAAGTTGCGGATCCTTTGCGCGTCATAACATCAAACGATGAGTCAATAGGCTTCAGCCTTGATTCTTCAGGGTCTATTATTACAATATCATGCTGCTCGTTGCTGAGCATCTTGGCAAGATGCGTGCCAACTTCACCGGCACCTGCTATAACTATCCTCATTAATATACTGCTATTAAAATAACATCGCAAATTTATAAAATAGACCAGTAATAATTGAAAATAATCATTAATTCTTTGTTGTTGATGTAATTGTTCAGGGTATGATAATGTATAATATTAAGATAATCAGAAAAGTATGTGGCCGCCTGGGGGCTTTGCCCAGCACCAGGGCAAAGACACTGAGCAGCAATGCAAAAACAAGAATTGCCCTGGGTGCTGAAATGTTGCCGGTATGAACCGTTGCCATCTCAAATGAAGAGACCAGCGCTGCATTTCCGTACAGTGTATTGATCAAAGCGCCCAGCAGGGAAGAGGCTGCATTTGCAATCAGGTGAAACCATGAAAAGGCCAGCAGGACAATTCCGGTGAATACAATAAGCATAGCAAGTGGTATTGCAAAAAGGTTCGAGAACAGCGCCAGAACCGGTATCTCATTGAAAAACAAGGCAACAAAAGCTGCTGTTCCTGCCTGCGCAAGCAGGGAGACTACAATCATTTTCCATATCCATCTGAGCAAGCGCCCCCTGAACCTGAGTTTTGATGACAGCCGGTGATAAAAGGATACTATGAAAATCACAGCTGAATAGGACAGAATAAACGAAGGCTGAAATAGGCTTAAGGGGTTGATCAGCAACAATATAAAGGCAGAGGCCATAACAGAGTTCAGGGGCGTGGCAGGCCGGTAAAAGAGGTAGCCTGCTCCAAGAAAAGAAAACATGAGGCTTGCCCTTGTAACTGAAGGGCTGAGGCCCGTGATCAGTGCAAAAAGCCAGATAAAGAACAATGAAATAACCAGTTTAAGCGTTCGCGACCTGATGAAGCCCAGCCTGAGGAGCAAAGAAATAAACAAGGCTATGATGCCAACATGCAGCCCGGAAACAGCCATTATATGCATAATACCGCTTCGCCTGAATGCTTCCCGCGTATCTTCCTCAACCAGTTCCCTCTTGCCCAGGATCATTGCCGTAACTACTGAAAGAGCAAGGCTGTCCCCGATATTTTCTTCCAGCATATTTCCCAGTTGTTGCCTGATTCTCAATCCAATGTGCCTCAGCAGTGGACTGTCTCCCTCCAACCGCAGCCTATCACTGCAAAAAGCATAATAATAATAGCCTTTGCGCCGCATATATCCGGCATAGTCAAACCCGTCGTTTGCATTAAAATCCTCAATTAACCGCAATCGCGTATTTACAGCTGCAATATTCCCGGGTTTTATGTTTTTTGGGATGAATTCTATGCCGGTATAGAGTATTATCCTGCCGGATTTTTGAATTTCCCTGCCCTCAATAGTCAATACCGTCGATGGGATTTTCATGCTGCTTGTGGCCGTACCGGGGTAGTCGTCAATGCGTATTTGCATGTGCCGGATCCCGTAACCCTGGTCCATCCGGTCATTTTTCTTCAACATGGTGAGAGCAGCCCCGGTGAAGAAAATGAAAACATGAAGAGTAAGACCGTATATAAGCGAATTGCCTCTGCCCTTGAAAAAGATTGTATGGAACAGTATAAATAATGCAAGCAATATACAGACTGCAAAAAAAACTGCAGGTACATATATTGCATCTCCTGTCAATATACCACTTGCCAGGGCCGCGGTGAATCCTGTGAATGGAGTAACTTTATACAGCACGGTACAGCGATTACTGTATAAAGTTAAGAAATTTTTATCTTACTCTTGCTTTTTGTTTGGGCAGTACCGTCCTGTAGTCCACATCAAATTTACCCTTACTGATACCTGCCAGTTTTGACTTTATGAGCCTTTTTCTTATAGGGCTTACCCTGTCAGTGAACAATACCCCGTCAAGATGATCATATTCATGAGCTATTATCCTTGCCCTGAACCCTGTAATTACCTCTTTGTGAAATTGCCAGTCGTGATCGTAATATTCAATATGGATGGTTGATTCCCTGTTCACTTCTTCGCGAAGCTGCGGGATACTGAGGCAGCCTTCATTCATTGGAGCCATTTCCCCCGATCTTTCGGTAATATATGGGTTAATGAATACTTTTTTAAAGTCGGCCAGCTCAGGTTCTTCATCGCCAACAGGTGTGCCGTCAACAACAAAAAGACGGATTGACTTGCCAATCTGCGGTGCTGCCAGTCCCACGCCATCAGAGTGATGCATGGTCTCAAACATATCTTCAATCAGCTGATCAAGACCTTTATAGTCTTTATCAATATCCTCTGCCACTTTTCTTAGCACAGGGTGACCGTAAACATATACAGGATATATCATTTTTGTAATTATTTGATATTAGAACGTTCCATAAAGGATTGAAGGATCAGTGAGGCGCTTATCATGTCAACATTTTCTTTCTTCTGCCTGTCTGATTTTTTCATGCCCCCGTCTATCATTGCCTGCTGTGCAATTATTGATGTAAATCTTTCATCAACAAGGTGTATTTCCTTATCCCTGAATATTTTTTTCATCCTGTTGATAAAAGGATCCAGGTATTTAACCAGCTCAGAAAGCTGGTTATTTACTTTCCTTGGATAACCGATAACAAAAGCATCAACAACCTCATTGTCGGTATATTCCCTGAGGAAGGTTTCCAGATCTTTGGTGGCAACTGTTTTGAGAGGGCTTGCAATTATCCTGTCCCTGTCTGTTACTGCGAGTCCTGTCCTCTTTTTGCCATAGTCAATTGCAAGTATGCGTCCCATCACCTTTATATAATATCCTGCAAAGATAGGTAAGAAAAGATAAAAGGAAAAAGTAAAAAGGAAAAAGGAAAAAGGAAAAAGGAAAAAGTAAAAAGGAAAAAGGAAAAAGGGGAAAGAGGACCGAGCGTAAAAATGTATTTGGTTAATTCGTGTATTGGTTAATTCGTTAATTTGGAATGGCCTGATGCTAAACCTTGCATCTCTTACTTGTATCTTTCTATCAATTAGCTACATAGTCTCTTAGTCGCTTCGTCACTAAGTCGCTTCGTCCCTTCGTCCCTTCTTGGCCATTGCGGAGAAGGCAAAAAAAAAGCAGGTCAGATAGTATTTTACCTGATCCTGCTTTTATGTTATGCTAACTGTTTATTTAATACTCGAGAGAAGCAAGCCTTTTGTAGGAGTTATACCTCCACTTTGAATTTTCCTCGGCAGCTTTAAAAAGCTCTTTTGCTTCTTCCGGGAATGACTTCATTAGTGAAGTATATCTTACTTCTGAATGAATGAAATCCTGGAATTTATCCCAATCGGGCTCCTTTGAATCAAGGACGAAAGGATTATTTCCTTCTGCTTCTCTTCTCGGGTCATACCTGTAATTATGCCAGTATCCACTGGTTACGGCATCTTTTTCCTGGGACTGTGCTTTGCCCATGCCTGCTTTAAGACCGTGGTTGATACATGGAGCATAGGCAATAATGATTGATGGTCCGGGATACGATTCAGCCTCACGCAGCGCTTTAAAGAATTGTGCCTGGCTTGCACCCATGGCAACCTGTGCAACATATACGTAGCCGTAGGTCATTGCCATCATTCCAAGATCTTTCTTACGGATCTTCTTACCCGATGCAGCAAACTTGGCAACTGCACCTACGGGTGTTGCCTTGGATGCCTGTCCGCCGGTATTGGAATAAACCTCGGTGTCAAGGACCAGTATATTCACATCCTCGCCTGAAGCAATAACGTGGTCCAGTCCGCCATATCCTATATCATATGCCCAACCGTCGCCACCAAATATCCACATTGATTTCTTAACGAGGTATTGTTTGAGATCGAGTATTTCTTTTGCAACAGCATCCTTCTCCTTCTCACAGGCTTCAATGACTCTGGCTGAGGCTTCTTTTGATGCTTCGGCATCATCCTTAGCTTCAATCCATTCATTAAACGCTTCCTGGGTTTCCTTGCTTACACCGTTTGCCTCCTTCATTAACCTGGCAATCCTGCCGCGCATTTGTGCCACACCTGTAGCCATACCAAAGCCATATTCGGCATTGTCCTCGAACAGGGAGTTGGCCCATGCAGGTCCGAGTCCGTCCTTATTAACTGTATAAGGAGTTGAGGGAGCAGAACCACCCCAAATTGAAGAACATCCTGTTGCATTGGCTATTATCATCCTGTCACCAAAGAGCTGGGTCACTGCCTTTACATAAGGTGTTTCACCGCAGCCGGCACAGGCACCTGAGAATTCCATCAGGGGCTGGGCAAACTGGCTGTTTTTAACAGTTTTGGCTTTGTCAACTATAGTTTCCTTATAGCCAACCTCTTCGTGCATGTAAGTCCATCTTTCTTTCTGGTCCAGCTGCGACTCAAAAGGTTTCATAATAAGAGCTTTTTCTTTGGAAGGACAAACATCGGCGCAGTTTCCGCAACCGGTACAGTCAAGCACACTGACCTGGATCCTGAACTGGTATTCCTTAAGTGCACCAATGCCCTTGATCACATCTGTTCCTTCGGGAGCTTTCTCAACTTCTTCCTCTGTCAGGAGGAATGGTCTGATTGCTGCATGGGGGCAAACATATGAACACTGGTTACACTGTATGCAATGATCGGGTTGCCACTCCGGTATCCATGTTGCAATACCTCTTTTTTCATACTGAGTGGTGCCGGGAGGGAAGGTGCCGTCTTCTCTTCCTTTGAATGCACTTACAGGCAGATCGTCTCCCTGCTGGGCATTGATAGGATTAACAACGTTCCTTACAAATTCAGGAAGGCCTTTGTCTGTTTCTTTCTTTTCTTCGGTTGCGTTCTTCCAGCCGGCAGGAACATCTATTTTTATTACTTCACCACCCTTATCAACGGCAGCATAATTCATATTAACGATGTCTTCTCCTTTTTTACCATATGACTTGACTATGAATTTTTTCATTTCATCAACAGCCTTATCATAAGGAATCACATCAGCAACCTTGAAGAATGCGCTCTGCATTATCGTGTTTGTACGTCCGCCAAGGCCAATTTTTTCAGCAATAGCTGTTGCATCGATAATGTATAAGTTAATATCATTCTCTGCAAGATACTTTTTGTACGAAGCAGGCAACCTGTCGGCTACTTCTTCTTTTTTCCAGTTTGCATTAAGAAGGAAAGTTCCGCCTTTCTTGAGGCCTCTGAGCATATCATACTTCTCCGTATACGGTGCAACAGAGCAAGCAACGAAGTCAGGCGTGTTAACCGTATATGTTGAATTAATGGGAACATCACCGAAACGAAGGTGTGAAACGGTTATTCCGCCGGATTTTTTTGAGTCATATGCAAAATATGCCTGGCAATACTTATCTGTTGATTCGCCAATAATCTTGATTGAATTTTTGTTTGCACCCACGGTACCGTCTGATCCCAGTCCGAAGAATTTGGCAGAATAAGTGGATTCGTGGCTTGCATTTATCTCGGGAAGCTTTGGTAATGACAGTTTGGTGACGTCGTCGTTAATACCCAGGGTAAAGTGGTTCCTGGGTTTATCTTCCCCTAGGTTGTTAAATACGGACACTATCTGTGCCGGTGTGGTATCCTTTGAGGAAAGGCCATAACGACCACCAACAATAAGAGGTCTCTTTTCTGACTCGAAGAACATATCACGTACATCAAGGTAAAGTGGCTCGCCTGTTGCTCCGGGTTCTTTCGTACGGTCAAGTACAGAAATTTTCTTAACTGACTCCGGAAGAACTTCCATAAAATGTTTTGCAGAGAACGGACGATAGAGGTGACATGTGATCAGGCCAACTTTCTTACCCTGCTTTTGCAGGTAGTCAACAGTTTCCTTTATTGTGCTTGTAACCGAGCCCATTGCAACTATAATATTTTCGGCATCAGGAGCTCCGTAATATGTGAACGGCTTATATTCCCTTCCTGTCATCTTTGTAATTTCCTTCATGTAATCAGCCACTATGTCGGCCAGAGGCTCGTAGAAAGGATTGACAGATTCTTTTGCCTGGAAGTAGATATCAGGATTCTGTGCTGTACCCCTGGTTACAGGATGCTCCGGGTTAAGGGCATTGTCCCTGAAAGCCTGTACTGCTTTCCAGTCCATGAGCTTCTTCATTTCCTCTGTTTCCATTACTTCCACTTTCTGTATTTCGTGAGAAGACCTGAAGCCGTCGAAGAAGTGGAGGAAGGGGATACGGGACTTAATAGATGCAAGGTGTGCTACACCTGCCAGGTCCATAATTTCCTGTATGCTGCCTGTTGCCAGTAACCCGAAACCTGTTTGTCTTGTTGCGTAAATATCACTGTGATCTCCGAAAATTGAAAGGGCATGGGCAGCTACTGAGCGGGCGCTTACATGAAATACACCCGGAAGCAGCTCACCTGCCATTTTATACATGTTAGGGATCATAAGAAGCAGCCCCTGCGAGGCTGTGAAGGTTGAGGTGAGCGCCCCTGATTGAAGTGAGCCGTGAACGGCTCCTGAAGCACCTGCCTCGGACTGCATCTCAACAACCCTTACTTCTTCACCAAAGATGTTCTTTCTCCCATTTGCTGCCCATTCATCAATATATTCAGCCATAGTGGAAGAAGGTGTAATAGGATATATACACGCCACTTCGCTGAACATATAAGCAATATGTGATGCAGCCTGGTTACCATCAAGCGTTAAAAACTTTTTCTTTGTACCCATTGTAGTAATAAATCTTGTTTTAGTTTTTTAAAAAATCGTTATAGTTATCAGTATTTTATTCACCGTTCATTGAGATCAGGAATTCTTCGTTTGATCGTGTCTGCCGCATTCTGTCGCGCAGGAATTCCATCGCCTCAACGGCATTCATATCAGTAAGGTAGTTTCTGAGTATCCATATTTTGTTAAGGAAACTTTTGTCCATAAGAAGATCTTCTCTCCTTGTACTGGAAGCAGGAATGTCAATTGCCGGGAATATGCGCCTGTTCGACAACTTACGGTCGAGCTGTAACTCCATGTTACCCGTTCCCTTGAATTCCTCGAAAATAACATCATCCATCTTGGATCCTGTTTCCGTGAGAGCAGTTGACAGAATGGTGAGTGAGCCACCATCTTCAATATTACGTGCAGCACCGAAGAACCTTTTTGGTTTATGCAGTGCGTTTGAATCGACTCCTCCTGAAAGTACTTTTCCTGATGCCGGTGAAATAGTATTGAAAGCCCTGGCCAGCCTTGTAATAGAGTCAAGCAGTATTACAACATCATGACCACATTCAACCATTCTTTTGGCTTTCTCTATTACAATATTTGCTACCCTTACATGTTTCTCAGCAGGTTCGTCAAATGTTGAAGCAATAACCTCGCCATTTACATTCCTGGCCATATCAGTTACTTCTTCAGGACGTTCATCAATGAGAAGTACCATAAGGTATACCTCGGGATGATGCTTGGCAATTGCATTGGCTATTTCCTGAAGCAGGACTGTCTTACCTGTTTTGGGCTGGGCAACGATTAAGCCTCTCTGTCCTTTCCCTATGGGAGAAAACATATCGACCACCCTTACTGACAGAGTTGTTTCATTAGGGGAGCAAAGCGTGAATTTCTCATCCGGGAACAGAGGTGTCAGGTAATCAAAAGGCACACGGTCACGGATAAAATCAGGCGTACGCCCGTTGATCATTTCAATCTTTATCAAGGGGAAATATTTTTCGCCTTCTTTTGGCGGCCTTATTGTACCTTTTACAGTATCCCCTGTTTTTAAACCAAAAAGCTTGATCTGTGATTGCGATACATAAATATCATCAGGTGAATTAAGATAGTTGTAATCGGCAGATCTCAGGAAACCATAACCATCCGGCATTATTTCAAGTACACCCGTATTTGAGATAATTCCCTCAAATTCATATTCAGGCTCCCTCGGTTCCTGTGCCTGTTTTTTCTGGTGATCCTGCCTGTCCTGCCTTTCAGGCCTGTCTTGTCTTTCAGGTCTGTCCTGTCTTTCAGGTCTGTCCTGTCGCTTTTTTACATTATCTCTCTTCTTCTGATCGCTGTCAGGTCTTGCATCAGCTTCCTTCCTGTGAGCGGCCACAGGTACTTTATCCTTATGGCTGCCATCAGCATGCTGATCCGTTTTCCTCTCCCTGACGGTATCTTGCTGTGGCTTCCTGCCCCTGCGTGCCGGTTGATCCTGTTTTGTTTTATCTGCAGAATCTGCTTTTTTTGCTGCGACCTGCTTTTTGCCTTCCTGCCCGCCTGGTTTTTCATGCTCTTGCTTTGGAGCTTTATCCTGATCCATATCTGCGGGTTTATGCTGCTTGTCGGATCTTTGTTGCTCCCTGCTTTGCTGAGGCGCAACCTTTACAAATTTCTCTTCAGATCTGGTACGTGGCCTTCTGCCCCGTCTTTTTTGGCTGTCCGAATTACTTCCTTTATCATCCTGGCTTTTCTTTTTAGCTGCAGCAGACGAAGAATTGTTTTCAGATGCTTCAACTATTGCCTGCTGATCGAGGATGCGGTATATCAGATCTTGTTTCCGATACGATTCGGCCCGCTTGATCTTAAGATTCTTGGCTATCTCCCTTAATTCAGGAAGGAGCTTTTTGTTTAACTCAAGAATGTCGTACATAGTTACTATTGTAGGAAATTGTTTATGAAAATAGTATGATAATTATTTTTTAAAGAAATATCTGTTCCAGATGCGAAACGAGATGCGCAAGTATAACCTAATATTCTATGCGGCTAAAACCGTTGCAATAATACGCAAAAGCTCAATATAATACAAGACTAATATCCTAAAAAAAGGTTAAATATCAAAAGTATAACGTAAAAATTTGTTATTCAGGGCGAAAAGCAATATGCCGGGGGCTATTTTAGAATGATTTTAATTTACTTTCCAGTTGGTCTTGAAATTATTTATTAGTATAATTGTGGTAGAGGTCCTTGGATCGCCATAGATTTATGTCAGCTATATGCGCCAGCTAAAGATAACAAAACAGGTCACTAACCGTGATACGCCCTCTCTTGATAAATATCTACAGGAGATCGGAAAAGTAGATCTTATTAGCCCTGAAGAGGAGGTAGACCTGGCACGACGCATAAAAAAAGGCGATAAGGTGGCTCTGGGAAAACTGGTTAAAGCAAACCTTCGCTTCGTGGTGTCGGTGGCAAAGCAATACCAGAACCAGGGGATGAACCTGCCGGATCTGATAAATGAGGGTAATCTCGGTCTTATAAAGGCTGCTCAGCGTTTCGATGAAACAAGAGGTTTCAAGTTTATTTCTTATGCAGTCTGGTGGATAAGACAGGCAATATTGCAGTCGCTGGCAGAACAGGCAAGGATAGTACGCCTCCCGGTTAATAAGATAGGATCAATAAATAAAATAAACAGGGCTTTTGCCAGGCTGGAGCAGGAATTTGAAAGGGAGCCATCCTCTCAGGAAATAGCTGATGTACTGCAGCTGGCGCCGGAAGAAGTAAAGGAAGTACTTAAGTCGAACGGGCGAACCGTCAGCATGGATGCACCTATCAGCAGTGAAGAGGATAATGATATGTACGATGTCCTTGAAAATGATGACAACCCCAGCCCCGATAAGCACCTGATGAATGAATCGCTTACCTATGAAATAGAAAGAGCACTCAGTACACTTTCTCCACGTGAATCCAAAGTAATTAAACTGTATTTCGGGATAAACCTGAAACATCCTCTGACACTTGAGGAGATAGGAGAGGAACTTGGACTAACGCGCGAAAGGGTGCGGCAGATAAAAGAGAAGGCTCTTAAAAGAATACAGTACACTACCCGGAGTAAGATACTGAAAACTTACCTGGGTTAAGGTATAATTAATATCTTAGCTGAAAATTTCACTATGGCTCATCTTGTATCACCCTCACTTCTGGCAGCTGATTTTGGCCGTCTTGATAAGGATATTGACCTGGTAAATAAAAGTGAAGCCGACTGGCTTCACCTTGATATTATGGATGGGGTTTTTGTTCCTAATATTTCATTTGGCTTTCCCGTTCTGAAGTATGTTAAAGAACTATCCAATTTACCTCTCGATGTCCATCTTATGATTGTTGACCCGGACCGCTATCTTGAGCGTTTCAGAGATGCAGGTGCATCTGTTCTTACGGTACATTACGAAGCCTGCAGGCATCTTAACAGGACGGTAACTGAGATACGCAGACTGGGAATGAAGGCCGGTGTGTCGCTAAATCCGCATACCCCGGTTTCTGTGCTTGAATATGTTATTCCCTATATCGACCTGATCCTGATAATGACTGTTAATCCCGGCTACGGGGGGCAGCAGTTTATCAGCAACAGTTACGAAAGAATCCGTAGAACAAAAGAACTGGTTGACAGCTCAGGAAATGATGTCCTTATTCAAGTGGATGGCGGAGTGGATATAACAAACGCAGCCAAACTTCTTAATGCAGGAGTGGATGTGCTTGTGGCCGGCAGCTCGGTTTTCGGCTCGGATGATCCTCCTGAAACTATAAGACAGCTGAAAAGACTAGGGTAGTGGCATTGATGAGGCGTGCCGCATCTACGTTGATCTGATTTTCAGCGTGATATAATCAATTATATTTTCTTTTTCTTCGGGATGAAACCACTCAATCTCATTATCACGTGCCCACCATGTCATCTGTCTCTTTGCATAACGTCTTGAATTTCTCTTTACCAGCTCTATGGCCTTTTCCCTGGTGATCTCCCCGTCCATATAACTAAAAAACTCTTTGTAACCTACGGTGTTAAGTGCATTAATATGCCTGTAAGTGATAAGACCCTTTGCCTCTTTTTCCAGTCCCTGCACTACCATCTTATCTACCCTGGCATTGATCCTCTCATATAGCTTATCCCTGTTCATCCGCAGTCCGATCTTGATTATCCCGAAATTCCTGGTTTTGCCTTTTTTTCTCAGGTATGAAGAGTAGGGTTGACCGGTCGACTCACATATCTCCAGGGCCCTGAGTATTCGCTTGTGGTTTTTGAGATCAGCAACACGGTAATGATCGGGGTCCAGCAGGCGCAGATCAGAGCGGATACTCTCCAGGCCTTGCTCCCTGTACTTCCTGAGGTATTTTTCCCGGACATCAGGATCAACATCGGGGATATCATCCATCTTTCCGCATGCGGCATCTATGTAAAGACCCGACCCTCCCGTCATCAGCAAAACATCGTATTTCCGGAATAATTTTTCCGAGAGGCTTATAAAATCCTGCTCAAACCTGCTTGCACTGTAACTGGTGGTTATGGGAATGTGGTGAATGAAATGATGTTTAACCTTATTCAGTTGTTCCTGCGACGGAACAGCTGTACCGATATTCATTTCCTTGTAAAACTGCCTTGAATCGCATGATATTATCTCTGTTCCAAGCTCAAGAGCTATGCCTGTGCTCAGATCTGTTTTACCGATGCCCGTCGGCCCCAGGATTATAACTAGATGTTTTTTATTCATACCCGGAATGGAGCAGCTTAGCTGTCATCATAATCTTCCATATCATCAATGCCGGAAATATCCGGGTCGTTATCTTCAGGGATATCCACTTCTATATCTTCAATACTTGTTGAGGCCTTTGAGAAATCCGCAAAAAGTATCTGCTTTGGTGGTTTGCCCTGGGATCGGGTGCATACGGGATAGGACCTGCCTTCAATTTCATCAACGGTTCCTATGCATTCAATAAATAATGTCCTTTCATTAAATATATCAAAAACATAGAGTATTTTCTGGTGCTCCTCCAGGATAATGTCATCAATAATTACATCATCCATTGCTGTTGTACCGGCTCCCATTTCAAAAAGAGTAAACTCTTCTCCTTTTTCCCATTTTTCTGACGAAGTGAAAAAAGAAGCTATCTGCGACCTGTCATATTCCAGCTCTTCCTGCAGCGAATTATGAAAATCAAGAAGTGTGTTGTTCTCATCCAGCTCAAACTCACGCAGAAAGGATTCTTCTTCTGATGATATAACAATAAATCTATATATCATATAGCATCATATTTGAATGCCTGCAATGTAATTATTTTTTCAGAAGAATGAAATATGGCAAATAAAATATTACAGTGAGATTAGAAACTCCATAGTATCCACATTATCAGCGTAATCTCCGGGGCCGGGTTGCTGTGTTTTACCGAAACCAAGGTCTTTGCCTGATACAACACACTGTAAGAGATCTGACTGGCCCGAAAGGCCCGACTCAAGATTTTGCCTGTCAGTGTAATGCTCATAGTTGATTACTGAAACGGGAGAGGCAAAACCTCCATCCATATTAAGTAATGCATAGCCTGTGTCAGTGAAATCACTGTTCCTGTTGATGGTGAGTAATGATTTGTTATACAGGTAGTTGTTAGCATACGGCCTGTGCATTATTATGCCTGACCAGTCATCCCAGTACGATACAATATCTTCCGGTTTTATCCCTTCCTCAATGTAAAGCTTGGATACATTCCTGCAGCCAAGGCCGAAATATGTAAAAATATCAGATGCAAGCAGCTTAAGCTGTTTAGCGCTGGTGTTTTTGTCTATTATGGCAACACTGTTCCTGTTTTTCCTGAATATATGCGGCTTTTTCCCGAAGTAATAGTCAAAATACCTTGCAGTGTTATCACTGCCAGTGGCAATAACTGCATCATAGCTGCCTGATATTTTACCGGTAAACCTTATTTTCCCTTCCATGGAAGGTTCCAGGCGGACCAGGATTGCAGCTAGTTCCTTGATAAGCTCATCATCCTTGTGACTTGTCCTGGCCAGGATGGTGTGTCCTGCCATTAATACACACATAAAGTCATGAAAGCCAACCAGCGGGATATTCCCGGCCATAATTACAGCGACGGTACCACCTGAACTTCTGCCTTTATGAAGGTCATAGACTGAGAGCCACTGTTCCAGCCTGTCTGCTCGCAGCATTTCCGCAATTGATCTTACCGCGAGATTTACATTACCCGGCGTGAACCATTTATTCTTTTCTTCCTGGCTGTCCATCACAGACCTTAACTTTTTGGCTTCAGCTGATGACTGTGTTTCAGCGGACGAGTCCATCATTATGTCTCCAAGCTTTGCAAAAGCCCTAATTAACTTATCCTGCACTTCCATGTTGCAAAGATAATGAAAATGGGCAGGGGGAAGATGAAGATAAAGATACAAGATAAAAGTTTAAAGATACAAGTGGGTTGTGCTGGGATGGAATTATCTGCATCTTCAGCCTTCCTTCGCAATGGCCAATCCCCGGGTGGGCCCCCCGCCCACTGGCCTAATCCCCGGGTGAAACCGGGGCTATTTCTATTCACCCCCGTCCGGGGGTGTTAAGGTAATTCCTTCTATAACGAACCTTCGCTTAAATTAATATGCACCTAATAACATACCTTGCATATACACTCCTGAGCCTTAGCCTTAGCCTCAGCCTTATCTCCTATTGCATCTGGAAATTAACCGTAATGGAAAACCTTACAGGAACAGCTTTCCCTTTTTGCCTTCCCACTTTCCATACAGGTGAGGATCTTACAATCCTCAGGGCTTCTTTATCAAGGATGGGATCTACTCCCCTCATTATTTCTGCTTGTTCAACATTACCCTGTTCATTTACGACAAACATTATAAATACTTTGCCCTGTATCCCGTTTTCTGCCGCAATTTTGGGATAAGTGACATTTTGCTGTACCCAGTTGCGGAATTTATTTACATCACCGCCCATGAATTCAGGCATGTCTTCTACTACAACGAATATTCCATTACCTGATTTACTGGTTTTTGCTGCCTTGCTTTTTGGTTGTTCAGTTTCAGTAAGCTTTTCCTTGCTTATAGCAGTAATAGTTTCTTCTGATTTTAATATCGTTTCAGGTTCATCAATTGACTCAACCTGATTTGTCTCTTTCTCTGTGCATGAGAAGAAAACAAAGATAGCAGTGATAAAAGGAATTATCAGCAGTAGTTTCAGTCCTGACAGTTTATTACTTCTCTTTTTTGTCATCATGATCATACGTTTTTTGATTAATGAAGGGCCTGAAAAGCCGTTCTGTAAAGTGAATATATTTGTATTAAATATTTGGTTTAAAATAAGTCGTTGATAACTTAATACGTTACGTCCGGATCTCAGCATCTGGTCGTCAGCCTCAAATTCATGTATTGCTTTCAGAGAGCGCTCATACATATAGATAAAGGGGTTGAACCAGAAAATTACCCCGGTAAGCCTTACAAGAATTGTGTCAAAAAAATGTTTGTTGTCAATATGACTGAGCTCATGTTCGAGAATCGTGTTTTTTTCATCATCATTCAACCCGCTGTTAATAAAAACAAAGCCTGCTGCCGAAAAACCTGATTCCCTGCCGGGCGGAGTCAGGACTATCCTTGTGCCTTTTACCCTGTGTTTCATTACTAAGGATCCGAGTTTTAATGCATTAAGGAATAAAGTAAGCAGAGCAAGCAGGCAACCGCTGAAATATATAATATATAGTAGCTTCAGGCTGCCTGCCGGTGATGTCATTCCCGGTTGGGAGTATATATTTACTTCTCCGAGTGATATTATACTCCCCAGGCCGGTGTTCACTGATTTCACGAAAACAGCGGGTAGCTGAATTTCAAAAAGTGGCAGCAGGAGCGAAAACATTATGGCAAGAAGCAGGAATGACCTGTTTCTCCTGTAATGAGTATCCCTGCTTGCAAGCAGCAAGAACAATGTATAAAACGCTGCCATATAGATTGATGAAATGATAAGGTATCGTATCATTTTTCTTTGTTTTTCTGTCTTTCAATTTCTTCTTCCATCAGCTTGATTATTTCCTCCATCTCTGTTGTGCTGATCTTCTTTTCCCTGGCAAAGAAGCTGACCATTTTTTCGTATGAGTCGGAGAAATAGTCCCTGACAAGGTTTGACATTCTTGACTTAGTGTATTCTTCACGTGGTACAAGAGGGTAGTATTCATGGGTACGACCGTAAGCTTTGTGATCAACAAATCCTTTATCCTGCAGGATCCGGACTATGGTACTGACAGTATTGTATGCAGGTTTAGGTTCCGGGAATTCTTTTAATATATCCTTCACAAAACCCCTTTCGATTTTCCAGAGTATCTGCATTATCTGCTCTTCTGCTCTTGTAAGTTCTTTCATTAGTTTTTCATTAGTTTGTTTTTCAAATATACAACGAAATAATTAGTTATACAACTAAATGGTTAATTATATTTGAATTTTACAGTAATTTAAAGATAATTTCTTTCCGGTAATAGCTAAGCAGGGCCTGTATGGAGATTTGTTTATAAATACATATAAGATATGTCTTAAAAATATTGTATTTTTATGACTGTGATGTATGCAATATTATGAAGAAGAAAAGATTATTCAGAGAAAACGTCAGGGTAGCAATGAGGGCAATAGGTTCCAACAGGGTAAGGGCTGCTCTGACCATGGCCATTATTGCTTTTGGAATAATGGCTCTTGTTGGGATATTAACTTCAATAGATGCTATCAGGGGATCACTGACTGATCAGTTTTCCATGATGGGGGCTAATACCTTCACCCTTACAAGCAGGGGTATGACTATTGTTATGGGCCGGAATGAGACAAGGACAAAGAACCACGCATATATTTCTTACCGGGAAGCCTTTGAATTCAAGGAAAGGTTCAGGGAACCGGCGAATGTTAGTATATCGGTGGTAGCAAGTGGGATGTCCACTATTAGCTACAGGGATGAGGAAACTAATCCCATCATACAGCTTAGCGGAATTGATGATTTGTACCTGCGTGTTGGAGGATATGAGGTGGAAAAGGGCAGGGGTTTTTCACCGCACGAGATTATGTCGACCCGGAATGTTGCAATTATTGGAGCCGATGTGGCAAATGATATTTTCGGGCCGGAGCTTGATCCCCTGGGAAAGATAATCAGTGCCGGGGGGCTCAAGTTAAAGGTTGTAGGTGTCTTAAAGTCTAAGGGCTCAAGTGCTATTACAAATGATAATGTATGTTTTATACCGGTTACCACTGCGAGGCATTATTTTTCAAGACCGGGAATGGATTTTACTATTACCATTATGCCCTTACCAGGTATCAGCCAGTCTATGCTGGAAGCAGAGGCAGAGGGTTTATTCAGGCTGGTCAGGGGGCTTGATGCCCGGGATGAGTCTGATTTTAATGTAACAAGGAGTGACACGATATCTCAGCTGCTTATTGAGAACATAAAATTTGTGACTATTGCAGCAACACTTATAGGAATAATTACACTGGCAGGAGCGGTTGTTGGCCTGATGAATATAATGCTTGTTTCCGTGACTGAACGGACAAGAGAAATAGGTACCAGGAAAGCTATTGGTGCAAAACCCTCCACCATTAAGAGGCAGTTCCTTTATGAGTCTATTATTATTGGTCAGATGGGAGGCCTTTTGGGTATCATTCTTGGAATTCTAATAGGAAATCTTATTGCAGGTGCACTGGGCACCAGTTTTATAATACCATGGAAATGGATTATAGGAGGAGTGGCTGCCTGTTTTGTTGTAGGAGTTGTTTCAGGTTATTTCCCTGCAGTAAAGGCGGCAGGAACTGATCCCATTGAGGCACTCAGATATGAATAATTTAACGTTATGGAAAAGAAAATCATACTTGAAAAGAGCCAGAAATGCCCGGGCATGTATTATGATCCGGAAGATGAAGTTCTTATTATAGAAGGAAGATCCATTCCAGAAAATCCGGAATCTGTTTATAAGCCTGTAAAAGATTGGCTAAGCGGGTATTTCGCTGAAAATGACAGGCTTAATATGAAAATTGTGCTGGAGTATATTAACAGTGGCTCTTCCAAGCACCTTATGGAAGTACTGAAAATGTTACGGGCTTACCAGGCGAATGGAAAAAAACTGCGCATAAGATGGCTTTATGAAGAAGACGATGAATCAATCCTTGAACTGGGTGAGCATTTCAGGGATACCTCGGGATTACCCATTGAGATAGAAATGCTTATTGAGTGAAAGGCTAAAGACGAAAGACGAAAGGCGAAAGGTGTGCAACTTTAACGCATGATATCCTTTCGCCTTTTGCCTCAGCCTTCTCCTCAGCCTCAGCCTTCTCCTGAATTCTACTTCATAGACTTCTCTGCAAGATCTGCAACGCGTACTGAATATCCCCACTCATTATCATACCACGCGAGTACCTTAACCATTTTTCCGTTAGCCATGGTACTTAATGAATCAAAGATCGAGGAGCTGGTATTATGTATAACATCAACTGAAACGATAGGATCCTCAGTATATTCCAGTATACCTTTCATAGGACCATCGGCTGCTTCTTTCATAGCTTTGTTGATTTCGTCTGCAGAGGCTTCTTTTTTAAGTACAGCTACCAGGTCTACAAGTGAACCTGTTGGGGTAGGTACCCTTACTGCCATACCATCCATTTTCCCTTTTAACTCGGGGATCACAATGCCAACAGCTTTGGCAGCTCCCGTGGTGGTAGGGATCTGTGATACTGCAGCAGATCTTGCTCTCCTCAGGTCTTTATGGGGAAGGTCAAGAATAACCTGGTCATTGGTGTATGAGTGTATGGTTGTCATGAATCCCTGCTCAATTCCAAACTTGTCATTTAATACTTTTGCTACCGGTGCAAGGCAATTTGTTGTACATGATGCATTTGAAATACATTCATGCTCGGGTTTGAGATCTTCATCATTGACACCAAGAACTATAGTTGCATCAATCTTATCCTTTGAAGGCACTGTAAGGATTACTTTTTTTGCCCCGTTTTTGAGATGGTCACCATATCCGCCTTTCGGACTTTCTTTTTCCCTGAATACACCTGTTGATTCAATAACCACATCGGGAGTCTCGCTCCAGGGTATCGAAGCAGGATTTTTCTCTGATGAAACCTTAATCTTTTGCCCTGATACAATAATGTTGTCCTCATCGTGACTTACTCCCTCAAATTTACCCTGGGTTGAGTCATATTTTAAGAGGTGTGCAAGAGTTTTTGTATCGGTAAGGTCATTTATACCTACAATTTTCAGTCCTGGCCTCCCAAGTGCAATTTTAAAGACATTTCTTCCTATTCGGCCAAATCCGTTGATAGCTACTTTAATTTCTGACATTTTTATAAAAATTTATTTGTAAAACTTGAATTTGCAAAGATAATCATTATTGAAGATTACACCAATACAGAGCACTGAAAGTTTCTGGAAATTCCTTGATCACCGCCAGCCGGTTGCTCCTAGCGCCGTCGGGCCAATTTACCGTGGCCGCAGGCCGCCCGGCTATTTATCTTTTGAAAAATAGTGTTGGCACACTGGTTGATTCAGGATTATACGGATCAATAATAATGCCTATCCTGTAACTGACAAACAGGGTTAGAAAAAAGGCCCGGTTGTCATCGGTGGCCATTATAGGTAATTTCTTTGTATATGCTTCTACCGAGGCACCAAGCTCAACGGCATGTACAATTTTGTCTTCCTTGCTGTATTCAAAATTAAAGCCTGCTCTTGTATACAGGCCTGGATAGACGGTAAGCTCATCGAAGCCTTTAAAAAAAGATGCTTTGTTATATATATCGGCAGGCGAGTGTATATCTTCATTAAATTTCTCCTGCTTTATTTCATAGGTATTAGCGGGTGTATAATAAAGAACATTATAATATATGGGTTTAGCAAATGCCAGAGAAGGCCCGCCCGAATAAAAGTACCTGATTGCTATGCCTCCGAGATCCTGCTTCTTAAAAATCTCATGCTGGTTGCCGATGGATCCTCTCAGGGAGTAAACATTGTTCTCCTTACCAAAAACAAAACTGCCACCTGCCTGCACATATGGATTGGACAACCTTATTTCTTTTGGATGCTTGATGATATTCAGATCGATATCAACTATTCTTTTGTTCAGGAAGTCTATTCGTTTACCTTCGCGGTAGCTTATCCCGAAACCGTTGGAATTCAGGTTAATGCCGACAGTGCGCTCGTTCCTGAAAAATATTTTATCCTGCTCATCAATATCTCCCTGGGAATAAAGGGGTATTGATACAGCAACTATAAATAATATAGTCAGCAGTTTCTTCATAATCCACTGAATCTTAAAGAAAAACAGCCCACAGGGAACTCCGGCTAGCCAACATGCTCAGCGCCCGTGTCTGCCTGGGTATAGGCAGGGCAAACGTCATTGTTACATGAACTGAGTGCCATAGCCAGGGCAAAAGCGACCACTATAATAAGTGCAAATCTTTTCATTTTTATAAATTTACTCCCACAAAAATATATTTTTCTCTGAACCAAACAAATTAATACAATCTTTATACCAAAATTACAATAAATAAAAATAAAATCAAAAAGAAGACCATATCTTAAAATTTGATATGGTCCTCAGTATTTAAACACTTATTGTAATGTTCTTGTTCACTTGTAGGCAGGCAAATTTCCGGGCGACCAGTCAACATCTGCTTCAGCAAGGTCTTTTTCCAGTTTATTTATGCTGCTGTTGTACAGATCTTCCAATTTGCTGTATAGCTTACTGAATTTCTGCTCAGCTATCTCAAACTGCTCTTCCTGTGAGCCAATGATATCATTTTCTGCAGAGGAAGTGGCGCTTACGGCATATCTGATCCTGTTCATAATTGAGGGTTGTGTTGAATTAAGTCTTACACCCTCAGTCCTTCTTCCACTAAGTTCATAGATCATTTCACCTAGCTTCTCTTCGATAGCGCGGGTATCAATCATTAAGGTATTAGCATTTACAGGTGTCCTGTTAAGCTCTGACCTGAGGCTTTCCATTTCTTCACTTAAGTCATCAATGAAAGTATAAGTTTCAGAAATCACGGAATACAGGTCATAAGCGTCCTTCATGAAAGTGAATTTAGAATCGAAATCCGGTCTGCCCATAGCATTATTGTCAAGAGATTTGACTGTGAATTCTTTCTGGTCAGTCAGTTCTGCATATTCGCCCTTAACATATTTTTCGATTGAAACCATGTAGTTGCCGGGGGGAACCGCTATTCCTCTTGATCCCATGTAAGTCATGTCCCATGAGGTACTACCAATACCTTTGCGTAATGGTTTTTCAATCTTGTTTACAATATTTCCATCAGCATCCTTGAAAGTAAAGATAAGCATTGGCTTTTCTTCATTTGCCTCGGCCAGCAATTCTGCATCGCTCGGGTAATCTATTTCCCTGCCTGCTTTTTCTGCTTCTCTCTGGGCTTTCATCCTCTTCTGCTTCAGGGTTTCATAGCCTTCCTTAATATTATATATAATATCAACGGCCGGTCTTGGGTTTCTTACCCTGAAAAAAACTTCTCCCTGGTTACCGTGATTTGATGAGGGATACCAGTGCAGTCCGTCTTTTATCTCGAAAATATGTGCATCCTTATCCATTACCTCAGGACTTATTTCCCTCAGGTATGCATAGTTGTCAAGGATGTACCATCCTCGTCCGAAAGTGGCCACGACAAGGTCGTCTTCTCTTTCCTGTATGTCAAGATCCTTAACCTGGATTGTTGGCAAACCACTACTCAGCCTGTGCCATTTGCCTCCACGGTCGAGAGTGACCCATACACCCCATTCAGTTCCTATAAAAAGAATATCAGGGTTAACATGATCTTCCTGTATTACATAGATTGTTCCTTCCGGCAGGTTGGAAGCAATTGATGTCCATGTCTCTCCCTTATCTGTACTCTTAATAATATAAGGTGTGAAATCACTTGCATTCTTACGGCCGTCAAAGCAGGCATATACAGTTGATTCATCATGCTGTGAAGGCAGTACATAATTAACAAAGGTCATGTCAGGTACGCCTGGGAAGCTTGAATATTTTGTCCATTTCTCACAATCATCATCTGTGCGCCATATAAGTCCGTCGTCTGTGCCGGCATATATCAGCCCCTGTTTAAGAGGCGATTCTGCCAGGGCAAAAATATTTCCGAAGGGTGATGTCGAAAGGCTTTTTGCTATTGCCTCCGGCGGCCATATTTTTCCCATCATAGGAAGGAGATCAACATCAAGCTGACGTGTCAGGTCATGGCTTACGATATCCCATGATTCACCATGGTCAGTACTCTTGAAAACCTTGTTGGCAGCAACATATAGTGTGCTGCTGTTATGTGGGCTGATAAAATACGGTGTGTTCCAGTTAAACCTGAATACTTCATCTTCAACAGGTTGAGGTTTAATATATATAGAATTACCCGTTCTCCTGTCATACCTCCTGAGTCCGCAATACTGTGATTCAGCATATATTACGTCAGGATTATCGGGGTCAGCCATTGACAGGTAACCGTCGCCGCCAATAGTATAGGTAAAGTCAGAATTGACAATATTTCTCCTTATGGTTTGTGAAGGACCAAACCATGAACCGTTATCCTGTGCACCACCGTAAAGGTTGTAAAAAGGATAGGCGTTATCAGTTCTTACATGATAGTACTGGGTTATCGGGAGGTTGGATTTAAATACCCAGTTTTTACCCCTGTCCCAGCTTTCATATACTCCTCCGTCGCATCCCATGAGATAATAACTTGTATTATCAGGATCTATCCAAAGGGCATGGTTGTCAACATGCTTGTTCTTTTCGCCCAGGCGCTCCCATGTCTTTCCACCGTCATTGCTGACCATATTGCGAACATCCATTGATATGAGACGGTCAGGATCAGCAGGATCAGCATAAATCTCGACATAATACTGGGGGCTTCCGGCAATTTCATTACTCATCCTGGTCCAGCTTTCACCCATATCGTTTGAGCGATAAACACCTCCACTGTTACCGGGCAGCTCTATCATTGCATAGATAATATCAGGGTTGGGAGGGGAGATAGCAAGTCCTATCCTACCTACATCACCGGATGGCAGTCCTCTTTTGAGCTTAGTCCATGTTTTTCCGGCATCAACCGACTTATAAAGAGCTGATTCAGGTCCCCCGTTTATTTTCGAGTATACCCTTCTTTCACGTTGGTGAGCAGCAGCATAAAGAATGTCAGGATTGCGGGGGTCCATCTCCATATCGGAGATTCCAGTGTATTCGCCTGCATAAAGTATTTGTTCCCATGTCTTTCCACCATCTGTGGTTTTGTAAAGACCGCGGTCGCCTCCTGGTCCCCATGCCGGTCCCTGCGAAGCAACATAAACAACATCTGTATTACGGGGGTCAATCATAACTTTACCAATATGTTCAGACTCCTTAAGTCCCATATTTGTCCATGATTTACCCGCATCCGTTGTTTTATAAACGCCATCACCGTAGGCAAGGTTTCGTTGCGAATTGTTTTCCCCCGTTCCTACCCATACAATATTAGGGTTCTCCGGGTCTATTGCCAGGGCTCCAATGCTGAAAACAGGCTGCTTGTCAAAAACCGGTTTGAAAGTGGTCCCTTTATTTTCAGTTTTCCACAGTCCCCCTGAAGCAGTTCCTACGTAATATTCCGAAGGGTCTTCCGGATTGACTGCAAAATCGGCAATACGGCCCGAATATGCAGCAGGGCCAATAAGCCTGAACTCGAGCGGACTAAGCATCGATGAGCTAATCTCAAACTGATCAGATGACCTGTTGTCCCTTTTTCTTCTCTGTGCATTAAGCGGATTGGCAGTAGCCGTCATAAGCATAATGGCAGCTACAGCTAATACAGGTGTAGTGATTCTTTTGATTTTCATAAATAATTATTTTGGATTGATATCTTTCTGCCTGTAAAACTACATAATTATTTCCGGATTGAGACCTGGTTCCTGTTGTTACATAACAGCTCTGATTACTTTCAATTATGTAAACAATAGGTCAGAACAAAACTGTTATGATAATTGTATATTATATAAAGGAAAATCATATAAAAATGAAAATATATACATTAGCAATAATAATATTATTCAGCATTATGGCAGGCAAAATAAATGCACAGGAAGAGAACAGGTATAATGTTCTCAACGATTTTGAAACATATGTAATTGAAGACAAGGGTACCGAAAGGGCATGGACAGGTAAATACACCAACCTGAAGGATGACGGCACCTTCATCTGTAAAAAATGCGGGCAGGCTTTGTTTAAAACAGATGATAAGTTTGATTCACGCTGTGGTTGGCCAAGTTTTGACGATGAGATAAGCGGTGCGATAAAACGTATACCTGATGCAGATGGTATAAGAACGGAAATTGTATGCTCCAATTGCGGGGGGCATCTTGGTCATGTTTTTGAAGGAGAAGGCTTTACGTCCAAAAATATCCGCCATTGCGTTAATTCTGCATCAATTGATTTCGTTGCTGACGATCTTGATTCAGGCAGGTATGAAACAGCATTATTAGCAGGGGGATGCTTCTGGGGAGTGGAATATTACCTCCAGCAGCTTGATGGTGTTGAGTCTGTTGTGTCAGGCTATACCGGTGGGCAGGTTAAAAATCCTTCCTACAGGGAGGTAAGTAGCGGCAGGACCGGGCATGCCGAGGCCGTAAAGGTTGTGTATGACCCGGATAAGGTATCTTACAGGAAGATAGTCCGTACTTTCCTCGAGATACATGATCCCACCCAGGTTGACGGGCAGGGACCTGATATAGGTGAACAATACAGGAGTGGTATCTTTTATATGAACGAATACCAGAGGAAGATCGCCCATGAACTGCTGAATATCCTGAGGGATAAGGGATACGATATCGCTACAGAACTAACACGGGCGGGTGAATTTTATGACGCAGAAAAGTACCACCAGGACTATTACTTTGAAAAAGGATCAACCCCTTACTGCCATGCCTATACACCGAGGTTTTAGAATAGCGAAAAGCGAAAAGCGAATAGCGAATAATTCTGCATTCTGTACTCTGCATTCGCCATTCTACATGAATCCCTGCTTCTTTAGTACATTCAGCAGAAGGTCCGAAAAGGTTTCGTTATCTGCCTTTTTATAACGTACATCGGTGAATACCTGTGCAAGGGTTTCTTTATCGTTTTCCTTAATAAACTGTAATGAATCATCCCTGGCTTCTTTCTCTGCATACAGGCTGTCAATATCCTGCTCACTGTAATCGCAATATTTTTCCTTGTGCAGTATAGCTTTAAGCGGCAGCCTGTCGATTTGATCAGGATTCTCACCGGGCCATCCCACCGTTACAGTTGTTACAGGAACAACCCCGCGTGGCAGCTCCAGGATGTCAATAATTTTCTCAGCCATGTAGGTTGTTGTACCGAGATAACATATTCCCAGTCCTTTACTTTCTGCTGCAACACAGAATGTCTGTGCCGCTATAATGGCATCGATTGCAGCAGTCATGAATGAAAGAAAATTATCATAACCGGGTTCAGCCTTACGTTGCCTGCACCACTTGTTAAAACGGTTAAAATCGGCGCAGAAAGTGAGAACAAGCGGAGCCTCCTTAACCATAGGCTGGTTGAAATGGCAGGGCGACAGCTTTTCCTTCATTTCTTTCTTCCTGGTCTCAATAATACTGTACACCTGCATATTGCCGGTAGTTGAGGATCTGCTTGTTGCTACAAGTAATTCATCCATTAATTCATCACTGATATCCTCGTCAGTATATTTCCTGATTGACCTTCGATTGTATAATATATCAAACATAATATGTAATTTAATATTTATAATTTATTATTGATTATTTTAGTACTTGCATTGCAGTGTGGTATTTAAACCAATCATCAATTGACAATCATCAATTGACAATCATAATCAGCCACCGCCTCTCAGGTAATTTTAACTCCCAGTTCATCTGCTACTTTCCTGAGGTCATCTTCAACGGCCGGAACCAGTTCAATACCTTTTTTATAAATTTCTTTTTCCGCCAGTCTTTCCGGTTCTCCGGGAATAATAACATGGTCGTTTTCTTCTGTGGTTTCACTGTTGCGGAAAGTCCGGATCCATTCATCCATCCTCTCTTTAAATTCATCAGCAGTCATAAATCCATCAATCCTTACAGCTCCGAAGAAGTGTCCTGTTCCTTTGCCAACCTGCCTGTCTTTTCTTGGCAGGTAGGCAACAGCCGGTGGAACAAAGGGACCAAAATTGGCCCCGCTGATAACCCCTGACAGGATATCTACTATTGAACTCATACAATACCCTTTGTGTGAGCCATGTACGGCATCACCTCCCAGTGGTCGTATAGCACCTCCTTTGCGAAGTACTGAAGGGTCTCCTGTTGTTTTGCCTTTTTCATCCTGCAGCATGCCGTCGGACAGCTTTTCTCCTTTCTTTTCTGCCAGGGCAACCTTCCCTCTTGCGATGGGTGTGGTTGCAAAGTCAGCTACAAAATCATCCTCCCGGCCAGCGGGAGCAGCAAAGGCCATGGGGTTTGTTCCCAGCATTTTTTCAACTGAGAAGGTAGGGGCAACGGTAGGATTAGCATTGGTGACACTGATACCTATCATGTCGTGCTCAAGGGCCATCATAGCGTAATAGCCGGCAATGCCATAATGATTGGAATTGCGGGTGGCTACCCATCCTGTGCCTGTTTTTTTTGCTTTTTCTATTGCCAGCTCCATCGAGTATTTTGCTCCTATCATGCCAAATCCGTTCCCGGCATCCACTACAGCAGTTGATGGTGCTTCATGAACAATTTTTATTTCAGGGCTGGAGTCTATCCTGCCTTCTTTCCATAGCTGGTAATAGTTTTTTACCCTCAAAATACCGTGGGATGAGATTTTTCTAAGTTCAGCCCTGAGGAGGACATCAGAAATAATGGCGGCATCTTCATTACTGCAACCCATCTTTGAAAAGATTTCAGTAGTTATCCGCAGAAGATCAGAGTAGCTGTACATCGTTATTTTATTTAGTTTCTATCACTCATTACTGTTCCCTGTGAACAATGGTAGCTGTTGCCTGGGAAGCAGGCATAACCGTTACATCATTTATATTTACATGGGCCGGAACGCTGGCACAGTAGTACACCACATCGGCTATGTCTTCACCGGTAAGCGGTTTCATGCCTTTGTATGGTGCTTCAGCTTTGGCCCTGTCTCCTTTAAACCTGACATCCGAAAACTCCGTTTCTACAAGACCGGGAGCTACATTGCTTACTTTAACCCCTTTACTGACCAGGTCAATTCTCATTGACCTGGATAATGCATCCACGGCATGCTTTGTAGCACAATATACATTGCCGTTTTCATAAGCCTCTTTCCCGGCTATGCTGGCAATATTTATTATGTGGCCCCTGCCTCTTTCTGCCATGCCCGGACTTATGACCCTTGTTACATACAACAGACCCTTAATATTGGTGTCTATCATCCTTTCCCAGTCGTCTATAACACCATTCTGAATATGACTTAAACCCACTGCCAGCCCTGCATTATTAACGAGTACATCTATTCCTTTCCATTCGTCATCAAGATTGCCAAGGTTGTGTGTAACCTCGCTCAATGATCTTACATCAAAACAAAGAGAAAGTACCTTAACGTTATATTCCTTCTTCAGCTCTTTTTCCAGGGAGTCAAGCCTGTCTTTTCTTCTCCCGGTAATAATAATACTGTAATCATTTTCTGCAAATTTCATGGCTGTTGCCAGTCCTATTCCTGATGTGGCACCGGTTATCAATGCTATGTTATTCATATTGTAATGTTTTAAGTATTCCTGCAAAATTAAGCATCTTTAATCAGCAAAAGAAATGAATTGCAAGCTAAGGCATAAGCAGATTATAAAAAACGCTTATGCTAACAGGGCTTTTATTAATAATTATATATTTGCAGTCTGTAAATTTATCAGGATGCGTAAGAAAGAGGAAGTAAGAATAATGTTTGACAGCATTGCATGGAGATATGATTTCCTCAATCATTTTCTTTCTTTTGGTACTGATCTTCTCTGGAGACGAAAGGCAGTAAACGAAATAGCTGCCCGGATAAAGCCTGCCCGGATACTGGATCTTGCCACAGGAACATGTGATCTTGCAATTGAAGCTTTAAGGTTAAAACCGGAAAAAGTGACCGCTGTCGATATATCTCAGCGGATGCTGGAGGAAGGCAGAAAAAAGCTTTACAGGAAAAAACTGCACGGTGAGATAGAGCTTATGATAGGTGATTCGGAAGAACTGCCTTTTGATGATACGTCTTTTGACACGGTAATGGTTTCATTTGGCATCAGGAATTTTGAAGATGCAGAAAAGGGCCTGTCAGAAATGTACAGGGTCTTGCGTGAAAAGGGAGTCGTGATGATCCTTGAGTTTTCGAGGCCGACCGGCTTCCCCTTTAAATATATCTACGGATTTTATTTCAGAAAAGTATTACCTTTTTTCGGAGCCCTTTTTTCTAAGGATCGTGCTGCCTATAATTATCTTCCCAATTCTGTTTCATCATTCCCCGAGGGTGATGATTTTCTTTCGCTAATGGAAGGGGTGGGATTCGGTAATTTAAAACAGAGAAGATTAACCGGCGGGGTTGCCAGTATTTACACGGCTGAAAAATAGAGCAATAATATATTAATATAGCAGTTTATTATATCTAGAAGCTTTTTTGAAGTGAATCGTATATCCAATAAATACCTGGTATTATCGCTTGCAATATTCCTTATGTTTGCATGCAACTCCTATGCACAGAAAAAGAAACCTCTGAATAAATCCTGGTATGATGAAAAAACAATACATTTCGGCTTCAGCCTCGGTTTCAATACGATGGATTTCAGGATAAATCCCGATCAGGACTATTACAGTGCAGATTCCTTATACCCTGAGGTGGCCTTTCTGAGCCCCGGTATAAACATTCAGGTAGTGATCGATTACCATCCTGCTGATTACTGGGATATCCGTTTTTTGCCGGGTGTCTCATTTGGTCAGCGCAAACTGAACTACTACGTATCAAATACTGTTTATGACGACAGGCAAACAGTTGAATCATCCTTCCTTGAATTCCCCTTACTGGTGAAGTACAAGGGGGCCAGGCTGAATAATGTCAGACCCTACCTGATAAGCGGGCTTAACTTCAGGCATGACCTGGCTGGAAGAAAAGGATTTGATGATGACAAAGAGGTATATCTGCGCCTGCACCGTTCAGATCTGTATTTTGAGTTTGGAGCAGGCATGGACTTCTACCTGCCTTATTTTAAACTGGCAGTCGAATTAAAACTTTCGCATGGCCTGAGGAATGTTCTTGTAAGGGATACAGCTCCCGGCTACCCCGAATATGTTAACTCTATTGAATCATTGAAATCAACTATGTGGGTGCTGGCATTTCATTTTGAGTAGTAAGCCTCAGTTGTGTCATCCTCACTGCCTATTGTCTTTTCCTCCTGAACTCACTGCATATTATTGCTGCA
>JAIPBU010000035.1 GCA_021738535.1 Bacteroidales bacterium
GCAATAAAAATTTTGTCCGCTGAAGTCTAGTTCGTTACTTTGTGTTTGCATAGGTCTTAAGATTAAGTTATTAAAATTTTGATACTTTAAAATTAATCTTTTTAGAAGACCTATGCTTTTTCAAACATACGATCTAAACTTCAATACCCCTCAACAAAAAAAGCGCTGAAAAACAGCGCTTTTTTATCAGTACCCGGAGCCGGGGTCGAACCGGCACAGCCTTGCGGCCACTGGTGTTTGAGACCAGCGCGTCTACCAATTCCGCCATCCGGGCATAAAGGGGGCCTCGGTCCTGCCATCCGGGCATAAAAACAAAGCCGTGGCGAAATTAGGAAAAATGTACTTATGCTGCAAGACTAATTGTTATGTCTGAAAGACAGCCTGAATAAATTATCAGCAAGAAAGACAATAATAAGGCAAAAAATAATGGCAAGGGCATAAACCAGGTTCTCCTGCAAGCCGCCTGAACCTTCCATCACACCGGTGGACAGAACTGCCAGTACAATTCCGGATATAATACCGAAAAAGAAAAACAGCCATGAAAGCTTAATATTCTTTAAAAAGGAATTTTTCTTTTCATTCTCTGCTGCTATTTCATCCATTAGCTCATCTTCAAAATCACTGAATGGCATTTCCCTTTGGTTGCCCTGAAGCAATTCCCTGAAATATTTGTCGTGGTTATTATTATTTTCCATCAGTACAATGTTTTCTTTTCGCCTGATAACTCCTTATTTAATTCCCCGTACATACTTTTACGGGCACGGTGCAGGAGAACCTTAGTATTAGAAACGGTCCATCCGGTTAAATCCTTTATCTCCTCAATGGAATAATCCTGCATATAAAACAAGGTAAGTACCAGGGCTTCATTTGAAGCTATCCTTTTCATTGCCCTATCAATGAAGAATTTCTGCTGCTCCCGGCCCAGGATATCATCCATCTCTGTATAGCCGGGACCGGCAGATTTTGCTTCCCCGCTTTCTATATCAACTGTGTTACGATTCTTCTTTAAAAACTTAAGCGATTCATTTATTACGATCCTGAAGAACCATGTTGAAAATTTCGACCTGCCCCTGTATTTTGACAGCTTACGGAAAGCAATTATGTAAGCTTCCTGAACAGCCTCCCTGGCATCAAATTCATTTTTAAGAACCGAAAGCGCAATATTAAATGCCTGGTCTTTATATTGATGAACAAAATACCTGAAAGCATCAACGTCGCCATTCAATACTTTTTTAATATACAGGTCATCCATTCATCTATTCCTTATCCTTCTTTTCAGTATAATGAGCAATTATCATTCCTATCCCGCCGAATAATAAGCCGGCGATTACCATAAGAACAATTAATGCTTCCCTGAGAACAATATTTTCCGGGAACAGCATAAGAGCCAGGATTACCAGTAGCACACCAACCGCCATAGCTACTACAACAATACCAATTTTCAGCCATGGAAATTTCACTTCCTTAAATGCTCCCGGGGCGTCAGTCCCTTTTTCAATAAGCGCAAGACGCTCCCTGTTTCTTGCTTTAAGATAAAACACCCATGATATTGTTATGGCGGCAAAAAATCCCAGCCAGGCAAGCGATTTAAATAAAAATGTTAATGTCATGATCAGTTATTTTAGTTACATCACTTTGATACCCTGATCCGGGAAAAGGTTACAAAAAAGCAAGTAATTCATCACTCTTCTATATTATCCAGGTACTTTTTAAGGTAGTTAACATTGCATACTACCCCCATATCCCCTTCGGCACCGGATGCTATACCCACCAGGTGCCCGGCGGCATCAAAAACGGGGGAGCCGCTCCGCCCTTTATTGTCAACATTCTCTGTGAGTGTTCTTATATAATAATAGGGCCCGGGATTATTAAACATCTCCATCTTAACAAGTGAGGGCGAACCGCCTTCCTGGTCGTGGGTCCACCCGTAGCTATACATTGTTTCTCCTTTTTGTACGGGGCGCCACCTAATCTTAAATAACTCTACATCATCAGGTATATTCTCAGGTTCAAATATAAGCCAGTCACGAACCTTAAGTGTATTGAAATGTCCTACCTCTTCGGAAGAATCTTTATTTATCATTTTTCCAAATTTCACCGCTTTCCCCTCACCGCCTTTCATTCCTGCTGTCCAGCTAATCAATCCATCTCCGGGATCTATTGTCATCAGTTCATCATGTTTGAATGCAAGAAACACATGCTTGCATGTTACGACAAGAGTGTCATTGCCCGTATCTATAAGGAAGGCATTACCAAGCTCAGTGTATGTGGTATCAACAAATTCTATTTTATTTGTGAATACCATATCAGGCCATTCAGCAACGGGCTTACCTGCCCAGTCCTCCTTAGTTATTTCTTCACTGTCTGAACAGGATAAGAGCACGGCAAAAGACGCAAAAAGCAATAAGCGCAATTTCATAGAATCATATTTTGGGTTTTAATAAACTCAAATATATAACTGTTATGGACTTATTACAACAACACAACAATTATACCTTCCTGAAGAGAGTTCTTAAACATCACCATTACCCTGCGCCCTGAATATGATGTTTTGATTTCGCCGCTAATATAACTATTTTTGATGGCCACTTTTTATGCTGAAACATAACGATATGGGTAATAAGAAAAAACTCAGGCCATACGGGGACAAACAAAAACAGTTTGACAAACGCTATCTCAGGATGGCGAAGGTGTGGGCTGAAAATTCCTACTGTGAAAGAAGGAAGGTAGGAGCGCTCATTGTTAAAGGAAAGATGATAATATCTGACGGCTACAATGGTACACCTGCCGGTTTTGAGAATATTTGCGAGGACGAAAACAAAAAGACCAAGCCCTATGTTCTACATGCTGAAGCCAATGCCATAACAAAGGTGGCCAAGTCAAACAACTCCAGTGATAACTCAAGCCTGTACGTTACAACTTCGCCCTGCATGGAATGCTCCAAGCTTATCATCCAGTCAGGCATAAAGAGGGTGGTTTTCAGTGATAAGTACAGGATATCGGACGGACTTGACCTGTTGAAGAGAGCAGGTATTGAGTTGGTTTACATTGATTTAGAAAAAGATGAATATGAAATACAATAACAGCCCCAGGAGCATCCTGCTTCCATTGATAATAGTAGTTTCTGTTTTAGCTGGCGTTCTGATCGGTATAAAAATGCCGGGCCGGTCATCGCATCCGCCATTATCGGTAAAGCCGAGAACAGATAAAATAAGCAGGATACTCAGCTATGTTGAAGCCAACTATGTTGACTCGGTAGACAGGAGCAAACTGGTTGAATCGGCCATCCCTGTTATGCTTCATGAACTTGACCCCCATTCAGTATATATACCTGCAAGGGATCTGACAGAGGCCAATGAACAACTACAGGGCAATTTTGAAGGCATTGGTGTAAGTTTCAATATGCTAACAGACACTGTTCTGATAATCAGCACTATTCCCGGGGGACCATCTGAAAAAGTTGGTATCATGGCAGGGGATAAAATCATTTACGTTGGCGATTCACTGATAGCAGGACAGAATATTCCCGATGAAGATGTTATTGGCATGCTCAAAGGGCCCAGGGGAACGGAAGTAACAATAAGAGTATTACGCAGGGGCGTAGAAGAACTGATACCCTTTACCATTGTCAGGGATAAAATTCCCATTTATTCGGTTGATGCTTCATACATGGTAAACAACAACACAGGATTCATAAAGGTTAACAGGTTCTCGATGACCACCTATGATGAATTCAGCTCGGCCATGGAGAAGCTGAAAGAAAAAGGTATGGAAAAGCTGATCCTTGACCTGCGGGGCAACGTGGGAGGTGTTATGGATGCATCAATAAAGATGTGTGATGAATTCCTCCCGGAAGGAAAACTTATTGTTTACACCGAGGGGCGAGCCAGGGCAAGGGAAGAATACAGGTCCACTGCCGGCGGTTCTTTTCACGAGGGAGAACTTGTAGTTCTGCTGGATGAATGGAGCGCCTCAGCCAGCGAGATTGTTGCAGGGGCAATACAGGATAATGACAGGGGCACAATTATAGGCAGAAGGTCTTTCGGCAAAGGCCTTGTACAGGAACCGATAATGTTCAACGACCGCTCTGCCATGAGACTCACCGTTGCCAGATACTATACTCCTACCGGGCGTTCAATTCAAAAGCCTTATGATGACGGTTATGAGGATTATATATCTGATCTTAATGAAAGGTTTATGCGTGGTGAGCACAGGAATATAGACAGTATACACCTGGATGATATACAGATATTCACAACACCCGAAGGAGACACAGTATACGGAGGAGGCGGAATAATGCCTGATATATTCATACCCGCAGATACAACGGGAATGTCAATGTACTTTGCCAGGGTACGAAACACAGGAATCATATACCGTTTTGCCCTGAATTATACTGAAGCCAACAGGGAAAGATTGCAGGAATTCGGATCTGTAAATGCGATGAGTGATTTTATGGACAGGCAAAACCTGTTGCCACGATTCATCGAATTTGCCGAAGAAAATGGTATCCCGCCCGTGAAGAAAGACCTTGAAGCATCAGGAGACCTGATAGAGATACAGATCAAAGCATATATTGCACGGAATATTCTCGATAACGATGGTTTCTATCCTATCTGGCAGGGGCTGGATACAACGCTACAGAGAGCAATTGAATATATTGGAGACTAAGGGCTAAGGACGAAAGACTAAAGGTCTTTTACTGTGTTTATTTTGCCTTTTACTTCCAGGGTGATTACTGTACAGTTTTCATCCGACTCAATGCCTGAAAGATCAATAATGATGTTATTCTCTGACTCTTCATAGTCCAGCTTCTTCATACCTTTCATGGCCCAGGCCTTTTTGATCCTGTTATCAAAACCCGGCAGCACCAGGGTGTCATTTTCAGGCCAATGAAAAACATGAAGGAAAAGCCGGGTATTCTTCTTTTTGGCTTTCTGTGTACACCTGCCCCAGCCCAGGTCACTGAAGGGGCTCGCCTGTGTGCCGTATATTGACTCACCGTAAATATCCATCCACTTACCTATATCCTCAAGCCTTTCAATGCTCTCCCGGGGGAAAGTACCATCTGCCCTGGGACCTACATTAAGCAGGAAATTACCACCTTTTGAAGCAATATCAACCAATTTACGGATCAGATCCTGTGACGATTTCCAGTTATCGTCATACTTATTGTAGCCCCAGTGGTTATTCATGGTCATACAGGTTTCCCAGTCTACACCGGGCAAACCCGTGTCAGGTATCTCCTGTTCAGGTGTCCCGAAGTCGCCGCGATACTCACCTTCCTTGGTCAGTCCGGCCATCCCCTGCCTGCCTTTATCCACCCTGTTATTAATTATAATATCATCCTGCAGTGATCTTACATAATCATAGAGATCGACACCCCTTTCATGTGTCCATGTATCCTCCCATTCTCCGTCAAACCACAAAACTCCAATCTTACCGTAGTCTGATGTAAGTTCTGCCAGCTGCTTTTTCATATAGCTGACATATTGGTCAAAGTCAGCTCCTTCAGTTGAGCGGTCCTTTTCCCATCCTCGCCGGGGAAGGTAATCGGGATGATGCCAGTCCATTATAGAATGGTACCAGCACATCTTTAGTCCCTGTTGCCTGCATTCATCAGAAAGCTCTTTAAGTATATCCCTTTTAAAGGGCGTGGACATAATATCAAAATCCGTGTATTCAGAATCGAACAGGCAGAAGCCGTCATGGTGTTTTGAGGTTATCACTATGTATTTCATCCCGGCATTACGTGCCATTGAAACCCATTTGCCCGCATCAAAGTCCACAGGATTGAAACGCTCAACGAATTCATTATAAGTCTCAAGAGGTATCTGTGCAGTGGTGCGTATCCATTCAGCATGGTTGGTCGTCCCCTCCCATTCCCCTGCTGGAACGGCATACAGCCCCCAGTGGATAAACATACCGAAACGTGCATCTCTCCACCAGTCCATTCGATCCTGTTCACCATCATTCGTATTAACACATGAAGGTAAAAGGAGCAGGTAAATTAAAAGAGCGGGAATAATTAATCTTTTCATAACAATTAATTTAAAGGTTTTGGTTTTTAAGGTACTTGGAATAAAACCCGGTAATCGCCTGGAGTGACTTTTCTTTCTCCTCAACGAAGCCCAGGTGACCGGAATTCTCAAGTATAAGTGTTTCAGAATTCACGGGCATACTGATTTTAGCGAGCATTTCTTCACAGGGAATATAATTATCATGCCTGCCAAGAATAAACAGGAGAGGAACATTTCCCTGTTTAAGTATATCAACTCGTGAAGGCCTTTGAATCATCCCGTTTAAAACTGCAATTATCCCATCCGCATTTATACCGGCAGCGATTGATTTATGCTTTTCCAGTTTTTCCTTCATCCGTTCCACGTTAAAATCAGCAAACATCTTTGGCACATTAACCGGGTAAATTACATCTTTCTTTCCGCATTCAACTACATTGATCTCCCTCTTCCTGTTACATACAATTTCCTTGCTATCAGGGTATGGGTGCGAATGGAAAAGACAATACGCATGCAAGCGGGACGGATATTTCTCAAGGAATGCAAGTGTAACGTAACCACCCATTGAATGACCGGTCATCAGCACTTTATCAATTCCTTCGTGGTCCAGAATTGCTTTTACTGCCCCGGCCATCTGTTCCATGGAATAAGAGTTTCCGGGCAACAAAGAGTTTCCATGTCCCGGAAGATCCACTGATATAACCCTGAATTCCCGTGCAAGATCCCGGGCAAAATCATCCCACACTTCAGCTGTTTCAAGGTAACCATGTAATAAGATTACCACTTCCCCGCTACCGGTATCATAATAAGTTATTTTACCATTGCTGTGAGTAATATTCTTTATCATAGTCTGTGTCAATGAAAAATATTTCGAATAACATCATTTTTTCCTAGTTAGCTAAGGATAAAAAAAATATATTTGTGAATAATGTACACAAAGTTAATCTAAAAACCTTCCTTTTATATGAATAAAGTAATCGCCTCATCCATATCAAAAAAATTTGTTATGGCTCTGGCGGGATTGTTTCTGTTAACTTTCCTGCCCGTACACCTGGGTATTAATTTTTTGTTATTAAACCCCGACCCCGAACCTTTCAATGAGGCTGCCGAGTTTATGGCAACCTTCCCTGTAATAAAAATTGTGGAGATAATCCTGATGCTTGCCATTCTGATCCACATTATTTATGGTATTGTGCTACAGATACAGAACTGGCTTGCCCGCCCCAGGAGATATAGTTCGGGCAGTAAATCAAAGACCTCCTTCTTTTCAAAATTCATGATCTGGACAGGAGGAACAATATTTATCTTCCTGGTAATTCACTTTCTCAACTTCTATTTCATAAAACTGGGACTGGTAGACGGAATACCTGTTGAAGGTGAAGCTGAGGATTTTTATTCAGTAGCCTACCAATTGTTCAAAAAACCCGTTTATAATATTATTTACTGGGTTTGCTTTGCCGGTCTGGGGCTGCATCTCTTCCATGCTTTTTCTTCCGCTTTCCAGACTCTTGGCCTGAATCACAGGATCTGGACCCCGGTGATTAACTTCCTGGCATTTGTCTATGCTATCATCATTCCACTGGGCTTCATGTCAATCCCTTTAATAATCTGGCTTTTTAAATAATCAGGAAAACAAGAAAATTTAACACAATGACAAAATTGGATTCAAAAATACCTGAAGGACCTTTATCAGAAAAATGGACAAAGCATCAAGCTTCCATCAAACTTGTCAACCCTGCCAATAAGAAAAAGCTTGACATTATTGTTGTCGGAGCAGGAGCCGCCGGGGCATCAGCTGCTGCGTCTCTTGCTGAGCTGGGATATAACGTTAAAGTATTCGTTTTTCAGGACTCATCACGCAGGGCTCACTCCATAGCCTCCCAGGGGGGTATTAATGCAACAAAGAATTATAAAAACGACTCAGACAGCGATTTCCGGCTGTTTTACGATATGATCAAGGGAGGCGATTTCAGGGCCAGGGAAGCCAATGTTTACAGGGCTGCCGAGATAAGTAATAATATTATTGACCAGTACGTAGCCCAGGGTGTTCCTTTTGCACGTGAATACAGTGGTTACCTTTCTAACCGCTCCTTCGGCGGGGTGCAGGTATCCAGGACTTTCTACGCGCAGGGACAAACGGGGCAGCAATGTACACTTGCCGGTTACCAGGCACTTGCCAGGCAAATCAAGGCAGGTAAAGCCAAAATGTATGCCCGCCGTGATATGCTTGACCTTGTTACAATTGACGGTAAAGCAAGAGGAATAATAACAAGAAACCTTGTAAACGGTGAGATAGAAAGGCATGGAGCCCATGCAGTTGTGCTTGCAACAGGAGGATTTGGTACTGTATACTATCTCTCAACCCTTGCAATTAACTCGAATGGCAGTGCAGCCCTTGCCGCCTACAAAAAGGGAGCCTTGATGGCTAACCCCAGCATGGCCCAGATCCACCCCACATGTGTCCCGGTGCTCAATGATTACCAGTCAAAGCTCACATTAATGTCGGAGTCCTTAAGGAATGACGGCAGGGTATGGGTTCCTAAAGAGAAAGGCGACAAGAGACCGGCCAGTGAAATAAAAGAAGAAGAAAGGGATTATTACCTCGAACGCAAGTACCCGGCCTTTGGCAACCTGGTTCCAAGAGACGTTGCTTCCAGGGCTGCCAAGGAAAGATGTGATGAAGGATATGGTGTCGGAGAAACAGGCCTGGCAGTTTATCTCGACTTCAGGGATGCCATCAATAACCAGGGAAAAGAAACCATCAAAGCGAAATACGGTAACCTTTTCGATCTGTATAAAAAAGTTACCAGCATTGATCCCTACGAAGAACCTATGCGCATCTATCCTGCCTCTCACTATACAATGGGTGGGCTTTGGGTTGACTACAACCTTATGACCACAATCCCCGGCCTCTACGCCATAGGAGAAGCAAACTTCTCTGACCATGGTGCAAACAGGCTTGGTGCCAGTTCACTTATGCAGTGTTCAGGAGACGGTTACTTCATATTGCCCGTTACCATAGGCGACTTCCTTGCGGATGAAATAAGAACACCGAAAATAAAAACCGATACACCGGAATTTGAAAAGGCTGAAAAGGACGTTAAAGATAAGATCAACCGACTGATGTCGGTCAATGGAAAACAAAGCCCGACTTCATTCCATAAACGGCTTGGACTTATACTATGGACTTACTCAGGGATGAAAAGAAATGAGGAGGGACTGAAAAAAGCCCTTGCTGAAATAAAAGAACTCAAAGAAGAATTCTGGAAAGATGTTAAGGTTGCAGGAAAAGCAGATGATATGAACCATGAGCTTGAGAAAGCAAGCAGGATAGCCGACTTCTTTGACCTTGCAACACTCATCGTTACCGATGCCCTTGACCGTAAAGAATCATGCGGAGCACATTTCAGGGAGGAGTACCAGACAGAAGAAGGAGAACCGAAAAGAGATGATAAAAATTTCTCCTATGTGTCTGCCTGGGAGTATAAAGGTGAAGACAAAGAGCCTGAATTGCATAAGGAAAAACTTAAGTTTGAGTTTGTTACACCTATCCAGAGAAGTTACAAATAATGTCAATTATTAATTTCCAAATTCTCGTGATATGAATATTACATTAAAAATATGGCGCCAGAAAAATAAAGACGATAAAGGTGGATTTGTAAAATATCAGCTCGACAATGTATCAACGGAAATGACTTTCCTGGAGATGCTTGACTACCTCAATGAAAAGTTAGTTCATGAAGATAATGATGAGCCTGTTGCTTTCGACAGTGATTGCCGGGAGGGTATCTGTGGGGCCTGCGGCTTATACATTAATGGCAGGCCAAACGGACCGCAGGAAGGAGTAACAACATGCCAGCTTACAATGAGTGCCTTTAAGGATGGAGATACCATAACAGTGGAACCATGGAGATCAAAGTCATTCCCGGTAATGAAAGACCTTGTTGTAGACCGTACTGCCTTTGACAAACTGATAGAAGCCGGTGGCTATATATCTGTAAATACAGGAGCTGCCCCCGAGGCAAACTCAATACCTGTGCCTAAAAAGAATGCTGACAGAGCTTTTGATGCAGGTATCTGCATAGGGTGTGGTACATGTGTTGCCAGCTGTAAAAACGCCTCTGCAATGCTCTTTGTATCTGCTAAGATAAGTCAACTGGCCCTCCTGCCACAGGGAAAGGTTGAAGCAAAAGAAAGGGCCAGGAACCTTGTAAAGACAATGGATGAACTGGGATTTGGCAATTGCTCCAATACCGGTGCATGTGAAGCAGAATGCCCCAAAGACATCAAGCTTACCAATATAGCAAGACTGAACAGGGAATATTATAAGGCGTATTGATGAAGACAAAAGGCTAAAGACTAAAGGAAAAAGTAAAAAGGAAAAAGTAAAATCGTCGCTGAGTCGCTTCGTCACTTAGTCACTTAGTCGCTTCGTCGCTTAGTCGCTTTATTTTTCAGCCTGTACCACAACAGGGTAATAGCTGATAATATCACTACACTGCCCGAAGAAAAAAGCCACCAGTTAAACTGCCCCGGGATATAAGCCGTGGCATAGTCAAGCAGGGAGCTGCTGACAGGTATATTCCAAATTTCAGCCAGGGAATACTCCCTGAGGATATAACCTGAATAATCCCATGTAAAAGACAGAATTACCACCAGTGCCCCGGCAATAAGAATCAGCCATTCCCGCAACTTTATTTTTGTCGGAATACCCTTTTGAGAAAAGTAAATAATCACTCCTGCAAGCACTATCATCAAAACACAAACAATAAGCGGACTGAGAACCGGACCGGTCCATGTAAGTGGTATGAGAAAGAGAATATCCCATTCCAGTAATGATGCAGGCCAGTCAAGTAATGCTTTAAGGAAAGCATAGTAAAATATATCCCAGATGGCGAAACTGTAAAGGAACCAGGCAAAAGACACGGAAAATTTTCTTCCGGCCAAAAGAGATACTGTTATAAGCATCACCAGGGTTGCAAGTTCACGCAGTATTTCAGTAAGGGCAAGTCCGCCCGCTAACCTTTTTAAAGGAAATGAAAATCCCTCCGGGTAAAGTAGCTCCCGCAGGTAAACAACAACTGAACTCTCAAGGAAGGCCATTGCTATGGCAAAGAGACTTATAAGTAATAATTTGTTTTTCAGATTCATAGTTAAAATTTACATATTTTTCCCTCTTCTTCAAAAAATGTTAAAGTATTTTAATTATTTACTGTTTTATGCGCTTCAATACTGTACTGTAATCATAATTGATATATTTGAGTTAAAATTAATTATTAACCGTCATGAGAAAAACCATTTACATAATTTTTATTGCACTGGTTAGCAGCACCCTGCTGACAGGCCAGGAAATAATAAAGAGAGATCCACTTATTGCTGATATGGTCAGTCAGATCTCAAGAGAAAATATTAAGTCAGACATTGAGAAGCTTGTCAGTTTTCACACGCGCCATAATCTTAGCGTGCAGGATGATCCTTCAGTTGGGATAGGGGCAGCATGGAAATGGGTAAAGGAAGAGATGGAAAAAAGTGTTCCCGGCTCTGAAGGACGATTATCAGTTGAATATGTTGATTATTCCGTTGGAGGGAAAGGCCAGCAGATCAACCCTGAAATAAATCTTAAAAATGTTGTTGCAACACTGAAGAGAACTGATACTACGGATGACAGGATCCTGGTCATCAGTGCCCATCTCGATAGCAGGGCAAAGGACAACAGTGACGGAAAATCATTTGCACCCGGAGCCAATGATGACGGGTCAGGGGTTGCAGCAATCCTCGAGCTGGTAAGGATAATGTCTCAGCACAAGTTCCCTGCCACCATTAAATTCATGGTTGTCAGTGGCGAGGAACATGGACTTTACGGAGCCAGCCACATGGCTGAAATCGCAAGTAAGGAAAAATGGAACATAGCAGCAGTGCTTAATAATGACATGATAGGCAACAGTGGATCAAGCGGCACCCTGCTAAAGGATAACATGAGGGTTAGGGTTTTCAGTGAAGGAGTACCGGCCTATGAAACCGACCGTATGGCAGGCCTTAGAAGATATACAGCAGGTGAAAATGACAGCAGGGCCAGACAGCTTGCCAGGTATATTAAGGAAACAGGTGAAAGATACGTCGATCAGTTGAATGTTACTCTTGTATATCGTAACGACCGCTTCGGGCGCGGAGGTGATCATACACCTTTCTGCAGGAAAGGATTTACGGCCGTCAGGATATGTGAATTCAATGAAAACTATCACAGGACACACACAACACCCGGAGAAAGGGATGGCATCATGTACGGAGATTTACCCGGAGGGGTAGACTATGAATACGTCCGCAAAAATGCAGGTATTAACCTTGCTACACTGGCTAACCTTGCTTTATCGCCGGGGCAGCCTGAGAATGTGGGCATCGTAATATCGGGGCTCAGCAACTCATCTGCTTTAAAATGGGAAGAACCGGCCACAGGCAGAAAACCTGCAGGTTATTACCTGCTTATACGCGAAACTTACATGCCGATGTGGGAAAAGAAAATATTTGTAAAAGGCACTGAAATAACAGTGCCCTATTCAAAAGATAATTACTTTTTTGCGGTACAGAGTGTAGATGCAGGGGGACATGAAAGCCTGGCTGTCTTCCCTGCACCTGTAAGATGATAAGTACTAACGGCAAAGATCTTCCACTTCTTTTACTGTTTTTGGTATGGGCTTACCAAGAACTTTGTGGCCTGATTCGGTGATCATAACATCGTCTTCAATACGTACACCTCCGAAATCAAGGTATTGTTCCGCCTTATCATAATTAATAAAGCCTGTATGCATTTTCTCCGATTTCCATTTTTCTATTAGCTCCGGTATAAAGTAGCACCCCGGTTCAATAGTGAATACATGTCCCGGTTTAAAAGGAAGCCCAAACCTCAGGAAGGCAAGGCCAAACTGATCACTTCTTTTTACTTCATCATTATAGCCCACGTAATTCTCTCCTAATCCTTCCATATCATGAACGTCCAGTCCCATCATATGACCCAGTCCGTGCGGCATAAATAATGCATGAGCACCGCTTGCGACGGCCTCATCCACATCACCCTTCATAATCCCAAGGTCTTTCAGGCCGGAAGCAACCACTCTGCATGCTTCAAGGTGAAGATCCTTATTTGATTTGCCGGGACCTGCACTTTCAATTGCTTTCATATTGGCATCAAGTACTATCTCATATATTTCTTTCTGCCTGCTGTTAAAAACACCTCCCACGGGTGTTGTTCTTGTTATATCAGAAGCATAATGCATATTTGTCTCTGCCCCTGCATCAACCACCATCATACGGCCTTCCCTGAGGATATTATTATGATCATGGTTGTGAAGTGTCTGCCCGTTTATGCTGAGTATTATCGGGAATGAAGGTCCCCTGCCCTGTGCAAGGGCTATGCCCTCTATTGTACCAAATATCTCCTGCTCTTTAACTCCGGGTTTACACATTTTCATTGCAGTTGTATGCATATCGCAGGCTATTCCGACAGCCTTTTCAATCTCCTCAATCTCCCCCGGTTCCTTGTAAGAACGAAGGGCCACAACAGCCTTGATTAATTCCTCAGAGGCTCTTGAATTCATCTGGCAGGGATTTTCACGTAGCAGCTCCCCAAGTGTCATCTTATTCTCTCCCCTGTAGGGTGGCAGGAAGTGTATCTTACGTCCTTTATTCTTAGCTTCGTCCACGAAGTCAGCCAGTTTAGCCGAGGGGGCAGTTTTGCTGACCCCGGCCTTTGCTGCCAGTTCTTTCAATGTGGGCTGAGGGCCCATCCAGATAATATCATCCATATCAACATCATCTGCAAAAATATAATCCTCTCCATTGTCGATATCCATAACACCGGCCATTCCCTGGAGATCAAGACCAAAAAAATACAGGAAATCACTGTCCTGCCTGAAATGAAAAGGATTTGAAGGATAATTCATTGGTGAATCAACATTCCCTAAAATAAGAACAATACCTTCTGACATCGATTCTCTTAATGCCTTTCTTCTCTTTGAATAAACATCTGCTTTAAACATATCATTGATTTTAATTATTAACTATTGCCGGATTGAAAAAAATAAAAATACGGCTATTGTGTCTCAATCCAAAATGAAAGAGCATGTAATTCCATAAAAAATCTTATTGTAAACAGCTTTATGAACAAAAAAAATAAGATAAAACCAAAAAAATCATTTTTTTTCAAAATGTATTGAAAATCACCGGCGAATGCTATTGTTTTTTATTTCAATTTTGTTATATTCGCACACGTCGTTAACAAGTTTTCAACAATTTGCCTGTTATTTATGCCCTACCGTCGATTGCCAAACACAGATGCTGCCAGAATAAGAGCCATGGAACAGGCTCTTAAAATAGGAAAGGAGATCCCTCCTTTTAAACTGGCTTATTCGTCCGAATTATTTGTTAAACTCCAGGCTTTTCTTACAACTTTCACAAATACCTACCAGCTGCAGAGACAGTCATACAACAAGCAGGTGGAGAGTAACAAGGGTTACCAGGAAGACCTGAAAAGGGCAAAAACCTATATCACCCATTTTTTAAGGGTAATGAATATGGCGGTCCAGAGGAATGATCTCAGGAGCGACACCCCGCAATTTTTCGGTTTTAATAACGGCCACAGCTCTTTGCCTGCACTACATTCAGAAAAGGATGTTATTTACTGGGGGAAGAAAATAATGGAAGGTGAGAATGCCCGTATGAGGGCAGGACGAACACCTATAACCAATCCCACTATGGCTGTTGTTAAAGTTCATTTCGAAAATTTCATGGATGCTTTTCACTTTCAAAAGACCATGCACAAGAAAACAAGTGAATATTCTGAAGAAATAGCTGAACTAAGAAAAGAAGCGGACAAACTTATAGTAAAAATCTGGAATGAAGTTGAAGACACTTTTTCCGGCATGCCTGAAGAAGAAAAAAGGAAAAAGTCAGAAAAGTATGGACTTGTTTATGTATTCAGGAAAAACGAGCTCCAGAAAGTCAATGATAATTAGTTCTTAGCTGAGCCTCTCCTCCTGAAATAAAATAATATCGCCAGAGCCACTATTGATGGTATAACGGCAAAATAACCATCTGCAGAAGAATACTCATTAACACTGGTGTTGATCTCATCCCATGATCTTAACCAGGAGCCTATTACGGGTATGGCATTGTTTACAGCATGCGCTGTTACCGGCAACCAGATATTACCTGTCCACAGGAACATGTATCCGAATGACAACCCCAGGATCAGGCGGGGTAAAAACCCAAAAAACTGAAAGTGCATAAAACTGAAAATGATGGCGGTTATTATTACGGCGGCATTACCCGAACGGGTCCATACCCTGAATATTTGCTGAAATACACCCCTGAAAAGAAATTCTTCTCCAAAGGCAGGAATCAGTGATAAAATAAGCAAATTAATCATTAAGCCACCTGTTGTACCGGTATTTATCAATTCACGTGTAAGATTTTCTGCTCTCAGCTCTTTCGCCTGCATCCAGGTCTCAAGACCGCCAAGTGAATCCGGAATATCTATTCCCTGGTTAAGCCATCCCAGGTAAGATGTCAGTGGTACAAGAAAAATAATAAACAGTACGCTCAAAATAATGTTTCCTGCGCCCGGTTTACGGTCAGCGCCAATATAGTTTAAAGCCTTTCTGCTCATGAACCAGGCAATAACAAGTGATGGAATAAGAAAAACAAAAATATGCTGGAAGGCCTGAAGGAACTTAAAATATGCAAGATTCTTTCCATTACCGGCAAGCATATCAATATTGATTTCCCCGGGGGCTATGCCAAAAATGAGCCAGGAGCTGAGGATAGTCAGCAATATACCGGAAAGAGAGAATAATAAAAGCAGTAACAGGGAAACTACAAACTGCAGGCAGGGTCTCCTGGCGCTCAGAGGAATCAGGAAAGAATAATCCGGCATTTTATTATTTTTGCAGCGAAGATAAGTAAATAGTAACAAACAGATAAACGGACTGTTTTGAAAATAGCGGACACAGACCTGGGCGACAAGCCATTATTTCTTGCTCCAATGGAAGACATTACGGATCCTTCTTTCAGAAGTATCTGCAAGCACTTTGGTGCGGATGTCATGTACACCGAATTTATTTCATCTGACGGCCTGATAAGAGACGGAGAAAAGAGTGTCAGGAAACTTAATCTTTACGATGCTGAAAGACCTATTGGGATACAGATATATGGCCATCTTACAGAATCAATGGTAGAAGCTGCCAGGATTGCCGGGAGTGCAGGTCCCGAGTTAATAGATATTAATTTTGGATGTCCGGTCAAGAAAATAGCCCATCGTGGAGCAGGTTCTGGTATGATGAGGAATGTACCACTGATGGTTGAGATGACAGATGCTATAGTAAAGGCGGTTGACCTGCCGGTTACTGTAAAAACAAGGCTGGGATGGGATGAAGAAAACAAAAATATTGTTGAGATAGCCGAGAGATTACAGGATGTAGGTATTGCCGCTATAACCATCCATGGTCGTACACGCTCCCAGATGTACAAAGGAAATGCTGACTGGTCGTTGATTGGAGAAGTAAAAAATAATCCGCGAATGCACATACCTGTTATAGGTAACGGAGACATCGATTCACCTGAACAGGCTGCATTTGCTTTTGATCGTTACGGGGTTGACGGCATTATGATTGGGAGGGCTACTGTTGGAAGGCCCTGGATATTCCGCGACATAAAGCATTATTTTGCAACCGGTAAAAAAAAGGGTGAATTATCGATAGATGAAAAAGTTGACCTTGCCAGGTTGCATCTCACAAAATCAATTGAATACAAGGAAGGGAAAAGGGCAATCTACGAAATGAGAAGGCACTTATCTAATTACTTTAAGGGATTACCTCATTTCAGAGAAACAAGGCTTAAACTTCTTACAACTCTTGATGCAGATGAGATATTCGAAATCCTTGAATATATAAGAAAGAAATGGTCAGGTTATAATGAAGAAATGTCATCCTGAGCGAAGCGGTACCGGAATTCGGGAATCAGATTCTTCGTTCCCTTCGGCGAAGCTCAGGGCGCGTCACTCAGAATGACATGCATTTTATCTATTTCTGGTATCCGTTGCCGGTCTGTTGCCGGGGCCATTTCCTGCACCACATGGTCCGAGCCCCCTGCCTCCGAAACCTCTTCCGCGACCGAAACCAGCTGCTCTGCCGTATCTCCTTCCGGGTGCAAATTTATTATTAGCTCCTCCGCCACCACGTCCATAGTGGGGAGCTGAACGCATGCCCCTGGGGCCCATACCAAAATATGTATTATTCAAAGACTCCTTCTGCTCCTCGGTGAGCAATGCTTTTATCTGCTTTATATGCTCATTTTGCTGCAATAACATAGAAGCTGTTATTTCGTTCCTCTCCTCTATAGTTTCCGCAGACCTTTTCTTAAGTCGCAGCTCATCAATCTTTCCCTGATGAGTCTCATTAATTTTCATGATCTTTGCTTTTTGTTGTTCATCCAGTCCGGGAATATCCAGGCAGTATCCGTTGTGCTGCTGTCTTCCATGGTTAGCATTAAAACGTCCATTCTGTGCGTAGCTTGTTATCACTCCTGCAAAAATCAGGAAAGCTGCAATAATTGTAAATTTAATTTTATTATTCATGATTTTGTGATTTATGTTAAACATCGATTAATTATTAATATCTCTTTGTAATCTTCCTCCTCCGCGCCGCAGGCCACGGCCGGCACCTCCCCTTCCACGGCCATATATATGTCCTTCCGGATCAAGCATGTCACGGAAAAGAAAATGTAATCTTTCTCGTTGAGTTTCATCCGACACTGACTTAAGGTTAAAATAATATTCCATTGTCAATATTTTCATCTCTTCATGCAAATTCCCAAAGTCGGATGCTATTTTCTTCAGGAGAACTGTATCAGGGTTTTCGGAAGCCATCTCCTCTACCATCCTGTGACGCAGTTGAACCATCCTGTAATTCAGCTGGCCTGCCTTTTCACTGAACCTCATGTTATATTTTAAAAAAGCAGGACGCTGATCATCTCTTATGCCTATCTGGTTATGGAAAAAACCCATCCTCCTGTCACGGGGCATTTCGATGACGGGTCTGTTATCACTATTCTCTTCCTCATTACTGTTATTAGCTACTATTGTAACTATTGTTGCAACATTCGTTACAAGCAGGAAAATTATAATGGCGATATATATTGCTGTTTTATTCATCTTCATCATATTTTATCAGAAAGAAACTCTCTATTGGCTCCATCTCATCATGGTAATAGTATTCTTCACCCGCTTCTGCCAGTTTATCAGTTGATGTATTTGTTGTAAGATTTGCAATGCCCATGCCCGTAAAAACGCCAAGTACAATAACAGCGGCGGCTGCAGCATATTTAAGAACGGGAGCAATTGAGAAAGTCTTTATGGGGACAGAACTCATTTTTTCCAGGACCTTACCTGCAAACTCATCATCAGCAGGCACATCCTTTTTCATCTCAATGGCACCCAGGCTCTGCCTCATAAATTTTTCATAAGCCCGGCAATCGCTGCAACTATCCAGATGCTTTCGTAAAGCCTTCTCCCTCTCAGGTGACAGATCACCTTCGATATAGAAAATCAGATCCTTATGTACTTCACTGCACTTCATCTTTATCCTTTCTTATTATTTGACACAATTACAATTAAAAACTTGCGCTTCATTTCATATTATTTTTATAATACTCAAGCAGACTCTGTTGCAGGTTCTTTTTCGCCCTGAACAATAATGATTCAACAGAGGAGATGCTTGTTTTCATAATATCAGCAATTTCAGCATACTGCAGGTCGTCATACTTACTAAGAATAAATGCCGCCCTCTGCTTTCCGGGCAATCTGTCCAATGCAGTATGCAGGGCCCGGGCATGATCACTTATTTCAAGATTCTTTTCAGCTGATGTATTGTTGTTCGCCGGAGTAACCGTTTCATTAGCCTGTTCCATGGAAACCAGATTCTTCTTTTTTCTCAGAAAATTAAGTGATTTATTAACGGCCACCCTGTACATCCATGTTGAAAAAGAAGAGCGCCTTTTGAATTTACTGATTGAATTAAAAATCTCAATAAAAACCTCCTGGGCCAGGTCCTGGGCATCATCATATGAACCTGTGAATCCCATGCATAAGCGCACAACAGATTCACGGTATTTTTCAATAATTATCCTGTAAGCCGACTCATTACCGGCTACAAGGGCATTGATCAATTGTCTTTCTTCGGTATCATTGTTATTTCTAAGCACCCGGTCTTTTTTCTGTGTCTTTATTGTTTTAGACACATCTGAAAGGAAATAATTGCGTTATGACTCACAATTAATTTTGAATTTCCCTTTGAAGCACCATTTGTTTAATATTCCCATAAGTGAGATAAATAACACGGAAACCAATAAGAGTGAAAGAAAATCGGCCCAGGGGTAAACATCCTTCTGTTCAAATACTGCTGCTGTCTGCAGGGCTGAAGATTCGTGTGTAATAAATATCGATAAAAACACATTATTTGCGGCATGTGCACCCATGGCCAGTTCAATACCATCATCAAATACCGTCAAAAGACCAAATACTAAACCAAATAGCACATATTGAGGCATCATTATCCAGAACCCAAAGTCCTTGACTTCGGGGTTAAAAGCATGCATCAGGCCAAACAAGAGCGAGGTGATTATAAGCGGCAGCCATTTATTACCGAACCATGCACCTGCACCCTGCATAAGGTAACCCCTGAATAAGATTTCTTCCAGGGTGGTTTGGAAAGGCATAAGGAAAATAGCAATAATAACAAGCCATATAAGAGTGGTTGAGGTATTATTGATCGTAAAATTACCGGGGTTATTACGGATGCTGAAATAAAGGTATATCCCCATTAAGGCCAGCCATACAAGGGCACTCAGCAGGAATTTTTTCCATCTTATCCTTTTGCTTCCGTTAAAAACAGTCATAGTATTACGCCCGTGCATTGGTTTCATCAACAGCATGAAAGTGATCAGACCGATAATAAAGGGGAAAATCATCAGAACCAGGCCTGTGTTTGGATCAATGCCATAGATTGAAAGATCCATTAGGTTTCCGGAAGAAGCATCAAGAACTTCAGGGTTTTTAACACTGTTAAAAACTAGTACCAGAACCAGTGGTAATGCCCCCACAATATTAGTTGCTGCAAAAACCACGATAAACATTACGACATAGCGCCAGAATGAGTTTTTTCCTTTAAGGGCTGATTCAAAAAACATAATAGTTAAATATATTAAAATTCAACTCCCTCCTTACCCGGGAGTTCATCTTTACCGGGATAATCAATTGTATAATGTAACCCGAGGCTTTCATGTCTCTCAGATGCCATTTTAATAACCAGGTAACCTACATTGATCAAATTTCTCAGCTCACATAACCTTCTGCTTAAAAAAGATTTTTTATACAACTCTTCGGTTTCGCGGTATATAATTTCCAGTCGCCTGAGTGCACGTGCCAGCCTGAGATCAGATCTCACTATCCCCACATAATTACTTAATATCATCTGCACTTCCTTATAATTCTGTGTTACAAGGACCATTTCTTCGGGGTGACTTGTTCCTTTAGTATTCCATTCCGGCACGGAAGGCTGGAATTCAATGTCATTAATCCTCTCCGAAGAACTCAGGGCGGCCCTGTGGGCATATACCACAGCCTCCATCAGCGAGTTGGATGCCAGCCTGTTTGCACCGTGCAGACCTGTTGATGATGCTTCTCCCACGGTATAAAGATTGTGAATTGTACTCTCACCGTATGTATCGACTTTAACACCGCCACAGAGGTAATGGGCGGCCGGGACAACAGGGATAGGGTCTTTGGTTATATCAATATCCATACTGCTGCATTTCCGTGCTATATTTGGAAAATGCTCAAGGAGCTCATTCTTGTTCAGGTGTGTGCAATCAAGTAAAACATAGTCGTCGCCCCGGGTCTTCATTTCCGTATCAATGGCCCTGGCCACCACATCCCTTGGTGCCAGTGAGCCCCTTTCATCATACCTGTCCATAAATTGCTCCCCGTCATTGTTCTTAAGCACTGCTCCAAAGCCCCTCAGGGCTTCTGTAATCAGAAATGATGGCCTCTCCCCCGGGGCATAAAGAGAAGTTGGATGGAACTGGATAAATTCCATGTTCTCAATTATCCCCTTTGCCCGGTATACCATGGCTATCCCGTCTCCGGTTGCTATCACAGGATTTGTTGTGGTCTGGTATAAATTTCCGATTCCCCCGGTAGCCAGCACAGTTATTTTTGAAAGTACTGTAAAGACCTTATTACTTTCTGTATCCAGCACATAAGCTCCATAGCATCTTATATCTTCCCGCCTCCTGTTAACCTCTTCACCAAAGTGATGTTGCGTGATCAGATCAACTGCAAAATGATGTTCATAGATATCTATGTTAGGATGATTTCTTACTTTATCACTTAGCGTCTCCTGTATTATCTCCCCGGTGTTGTCCTTGTGATGCAGTATCCTGTGCTCTGTGTGTCCACCTTCCCTGGCCAGATCATATTTGCCGTCGCTGTTACGGTCAAAAACAACACCCATAGATACAAGCTCATTTATCCTGTCAGGAGACTCTGAAACCACCATGCGCACAACATCTTCATCAGAGAATCCTCGGCCCGCAATAAGTGTGTCTTTTATATGCTTCTCGAAACTGTCAGGTTCATACATTACGGAAGCTATACCTCCCTGAGCATACTTAGTGTTAGTTTCATCAATACTAACCTTGGAAGCCAGGCACACCCTTCCTTTTTCTGCTGCTTTAAGCGCAAAAGACAAACCGGCAATCCCTGATCCCACTACGAGAAAATCGGTGTTTTTTACCATCCCGGAATTATTGTGAAAAATGATTTAATTTACAAATATAGGGAATCTCCATAAGCTTTAAAATCAAATTGTAAAAGCAAAGTTTTTGGATTACTTTTGCCTGACATATTGAAAAGAACTCATAATGGCGAAAGAAGACATTTTCAAAAACCTTATAGCTCATTGCAAGGAATACGGTTTTATTTTTCAATCAAGTGAGATTTATGATGGCCTGGGTGCGGTATATGATTATGGTCAGAACGGGGTTGAACTGAAAAATAATATCAAAAAATACTGGTGGGACAGTATGATATTGCTCCATGAGAATGTTGTAGGACTGGATTCTGCCATTTTTATGCATCCCAAAACCTGGAAAGCCTCAGGTCACCTGGATGCCTTTAATGATCCGCTTATTGACAACAAAGACTCTAAAAAAAGATATCGTGCTGATATGCTTATTGAAGAGTACCTTGAAAAGCTTGAAGGTAAGATAAGCAAGGAAGTAAACAAAGCGGCAAAGAAATTCGGGGATTCTTTTGATGAAAAAATGTTCAGGGAGACTAACCCCAGGGTTAAGGCCAACCAGGAAAAGATCGATGTGCTGACCAAAAGGTTTGCAGATGCCATGAATAATACAAACCTGGAAGACCTGAAGCAGATAATTCTTGATTATGAGATAGCCTGCCCTGTTTCCGGGACAAGGAACTGGACCGACGTAAGGCAGTTCAACCTGATGTTTGCAACAGAAATGGGCTCAACCGCCGATGGTGCAACTAAGATTTACCTCAGACCTGAAACAGCACAGGGCATTTTTGTAAATTATATTAATGTGCAGAAGACAGGGCGCATGAAGCTGCCCTTCGGGATAGCACAAATAGGAAAGGCTTTCCGAAATGAGATAGTTGCCAGGCAGTTCATTTTCCGTATGCGGGAATTTGAGCAGATGGAGATGCAATATTTCATCAAACCGGGTACTGAAGAGGAATGGTTTGATCACTGGAAAAAGATCAGGATGAAATGGCACAGGGCACTCGACCTGGGTAAAGATAACTACCGCTTTCATGATCATGATAAACTGGCTCATTATGCTGCTGCTGCAACCGATATTGAATTCAGGTTCCCCTTTGGCTTCAGGGAGGTTGAGGGCATACATTCCAGGACTAACTTTGACCTTGGGCAACACCAGGAGTTCAGTGGAAAGAAACTACAGTACTTTGACCCTGAAACAAATAAATCATTTGTGCCATATGTTGTTGAAACATCGCTTGGACTGGACCGGATATTCCTGCAGATTATATCAGCTGCATACTGTGAAGAAGAAGTAAAAAAAGATGATGGTTCAGTTGATTCCAGAGTGGTTTTTAAATTGCCCCCTGTCCTTGCTCCGGTCAAACTGGCTGTGTTGCCGCTGGTGAAGAAAGACGGGTTGCCCGAGATATCAAGGAAGATCATGGATGATCTGAAATTCGAGTTTAACTGCCGCTACGAGGAAAAGGATTCTATTGGGAGAAGATACCGCCGCCAGGATGCCATCGGAACCCCTTTCTGTATTACAGTTGATCACCAGACCAAAGAAGATAATACTGTAACAATCAGGTATCGTGATAGCATGAAGCAGGAAAGAGTTAAGATAGAAAAGCTTAGAGAAATAATGGTTGACAAGGTGGATATGAGTAGGTTTCTGAGAAAACTCGCTACTGGTTCCGATGCCAAAGATTAAAAAAATACTGATCATTACATATTACTGGCCTCCCTGCGGAGGAGCAGGTGTTCAGCGCTGGCTTAAGTTTACCAGGTATATGCCTGAAAATGGCTGGAAGCCCTTCGTGCTAACCGTTGATCCTGCATTTGCACAGTATCCTGCTATTGATAGCAGCCTTGAGAAAGACATTCACCCGGATACAATTGTTCACAAAACAAAAGCAGTCAACTATTTTAAGCTGGGGGGAGGCAGCTCAAGATCTGTGGTTTCAGGTGCAGGTTTTGCAACAGGCAGAAAGAGTATATTTAGTAAAATTGCAAGGTTCACCCGGGGCAACCTGTTTATCCCCGATCCAAGGAAAGGCTGGAACAATTATGCCATACAAAGAGCTGTAGAGATAATAAAAAAAGAAGATATCAGCTATGTTGTAACCACCAGTCCTCCACATTCAACACAACTGATAGGTCTTGCTCTTAAAAAACGCCTGCCGGGCATTAAATGGATATGCGATCTGCGGGATCCGTGGACAGATATTTACTACTACAGGGAATTCTACGGGACCCCACCCGCAAGGGCATATGACAAAAAGCTTGAAAGAAGAGTACTACGCGAAGCAGATAAAATAATTACGGTAGGGAACAGCCTGGCCTCTCTTTTTATGGATAAAGACGCAAGTGTAAAGAAAAAAATATCCGTTATTACCAACGGGTATGATGAGGAGGATTTCGTAAATAAGGAAAAAGAACCTCCGGAACATTTTACTATAACATACATTGGCACATTATCTGAAAAATATCCTATTGAGAGTATTCTGGAACCACTCAATAACCTTCAAAAAAAGGGCATTGATTTCCAGTTTAAATTTATTGGTGTTTGCCCGGAACAGGTAAAAAAAATGATCATATCAGAATTGCCTGATGATACGACAAATTTTTATCCTTATGAAAAACACGATGAAGCATTGCAAACAATGATTAACTCATCGGTCCTTCTTTTAATTATCCCGGAACATAAACACGAAAAACTAATAATTACAGGTAAATTATTTGAATATATTAGAAGCTATGTTCCTATATTACTTATTGGGCCAGCAGATGGTGATGCAGCACAGATTCTGGAAGAAACAGGATCAGGTAAGTCTTTCAATAAACAGGATAGCCATAGAATAACAAATTACTTACTGGCAATAAACAAAACAGGTTTAACTCCCCGAAAGAATAATAAATATAGCCGGAAGTATTTAACAAAAGAGCTTATTAATTTCTTAGAACAGATTTGATTAATTTTACCGTTGAGATAAGCTAAAGGTTTCTTGTATGAAAATTTTGATGACTCTTGAATCATATTTCCCCCCTGACAGAAGGGTGGAGAATGAAATAGATGTATTACTCCAAGCCGGTCATGATGTACATATCTTATGCCTTGGAAAGAAAAACTCCAGGAAGCATGACAAATATAAAACAGCAGAAATACATAGAGTAAAACCAGGAAAAATTATTCGAAAAAGCAGCGTAGCAGCACTACGTTTCCCTCTATATTTCATGTTCTGGAAAAGAAAACTTAGAAAAATTTTTAGAAATAACACTTTTGATGTTGTTCACATTCATGATCTGCCATTAATTAAACCTGTCCTGAAATTAAAGACCAGGTATGCTTTTAAAACAGTTGTGGATTTACATGAAAACTGGCCTGGTCTTCTAAGCATTTCGCCACACACTAAAAGCTTGATCGGAAAACTACTATGCAGCATTAAACAATGGCAAAACTATGAGAAAAAATATCTGAACATGGCAGATAAAATAATTGTCGTTGTTGATGAGGCGAAAGAAAGAATATTAAGACTGGGGATTTCGGAAAAAAAAATCATTATAGTGTCAAATACAATGAATACTGATGATTATTGGAATCCGAAGGATTTAGAAAAGAATAATAACTACCCAAAAATATTGATCTATGAGGGTGGCATTACATATCATCGGGGTATTCAATATGTTCTTAAGGCCATCGCAAGATCAAATGATCTTAGGAGAAAAATTGAATTCCGAATAATTGGAAACGGTAGTTATTTATTAGAATTGAAAAAACTAAGCCACAAGCTGGGGTTAAATAAGACAGTCAGATTTATGGGCTGGCAGAACCAGGAGGCTGTATATGAGAATCTTGCAAAATCAGATTTAGCTATAATTCCACATATTAAAAGTGCTCATACAGATACTACAATTCCACATAAACTATTTCACTACATGTATGTTGGCTTACCTGTTATTGCTTCAGATTGTAATCCGATAAAACGAATAATCAATGAAACATCTACAGGAGATACCTATGAATACAACGATATTGATGAACTGGCAAATTTACTGGAAACGCTTATTAAAAGAGGCACAGAAAAGAATCTAAAGGGTAAAGCATGGGTCGAAAAAAAGTACAACTGGAAATTCGACAGCAGCAACCTGCTTGCAGCCTATAATGAACTGGAGTCAGACCAGTTTTAATCCCCGTAATTATATTATTAACCATATGAACTTCGCACATTTTATCATAACCCAGTTTAATCTTAGAGAATTCCCGCTCTCCGGTAATTCCAAGTATGAGAGTTGGGTTAAATGGACAAGAAACAGGATCGAAATTTTCAAAAATTTCACTTTACCTTCAATTCTTAATCAAAGTTCAGAAAATTTTCGATGGCTAATATTTTTTGACACCAATACACCCCCGGAGTTTAAAGACTTTATTGCAGGTTTAAAAAAAATTGAAATAATAAATGTTTGTTACTCAAATGGAAGCAAGGACTTTTATGAAAACTACGTTGAAGATATTCATAAAAGCATCCAAAAATCCATAAGGTGGATAATTACAACAAGACTTGATAATGATGATTGCTTACATAGAGATGCAGTAAAAACCATTCAGGAACACTTCGTTCAAAAGAATAATTATTTAATATCTCTTGCTTCAGGCTATGCACTAAACCTTGAAAATAAAACTCTATCACATTATTTTTATCCAATGTCGCCGTTTATCAGCTTGATTGAAAATAACGATCATGAAATAAAAGGTATATTTTCAAGAGAACATACAAAATGGGATGATTTACGTTTGTTTATTTCAAGGGAAATGTGGTTAACATGGTTTGAAGGCAAAAACAGGAAATCAAAATTCATTCTACGTAAACCAATGTGGATACAAACAGTTCATGGCGATAATATAAGTAATAGTTTTTTCAGAGGAATACCTGTAAGCAGAACAAAAGACTTGAGCATGTTTGCTCTGGCATTCAATAATAAAAAGCAATCCTTAAAGAATATAACTAAATATTATGATTATGTTACATGGAAGCGCTATTTTAAGTGCCTAATAGTAAAAACATTTGTAAACAGATAAAAGAATGAAACCAGGGCCGTTCCTAAGACAAAGACTTCCTGCTGTTTATAACCTGCTGATAAACATGATTGAAAGAATCCATAAATTGTTAGCACCACATTATTTATACATAACAGATAGCCTTGGGGGAAGCTTCAAGAGTTTTTTCATCAGTAATAATATGAATGAAAAAATTAGCAGGCTCAAAAAAAATCTGGATAAAGAATCATTGCATATCCTGGATATTATCATGCAAAGAATCTTACATTATCCCGATGAGTCTTTCAAACGTAAAATACCAAAAAAGGTCCCAGTTATAGGGGGACTACTTGAAGTTGAAAAATATGATAATAGGATAAAAGTTAATAAATATCTTTCGAAGGTTAAAAAAGAGTGTGGGTTACCCCGTAAATATATCCAGGACTCTGTTTTTTACTATAAGCATGGCCTGCTTTTTTTGCCATCCTCTGTAGAACAGTATATTTCAAACCAGGATTTTATTGACATTGGAGCATTCATTGGTGATTCTGCTATCTCTCTGAAACAATATAATTATAAAAAAATATATTCGATTGAGGTGTCAAGAAAATCAATTGCTAATTACAAAACAAATCTTGAAAAATGTAAAATCAGTAGCGAAAATTATGAAGTAATTAATGTATGTATTGAATCAGAAGATCACCATAAACCAGTAAAACTACCTGACACAGGATCTGCAGGCCTTTCAGTCAACAGGAAGTCAGGAAAATACGACTTCATTACCGTAGAACAAAAGTCTCTTGACTCTATTGTAGCAGATTTTAAAATAAATCCCAGGTTTATAAAAGTTGACATTGAAGGGAATTGCCTAAAATTCGTTAACGGTGCAAAAAAAACCCTTTTAAAATACCGGCCCGTATTATCACTGGCTATTTATCATAATCCGGGAGAATTTTTTGATGTTAAGCCTGCACTTGAAAATATCCTTGATAATTATACATACGTCATCAGGAAACTTTCCGGTGGAATAATAAACAACCAGTGTCATTCAGAAATTATATTACTTGCTTATCCTAAGGAAATTATTTAATATTTTATCATAAATACCCGTAAGACAAAATGTCTAATCCTGACAATTACAAATACTATTACCCGTTTGAGGAAGTATTCGCAGATATTTCTGATGTTTCATGGATGCAATATGATGAACAAGGTGTGGTTACTAACATTAAAGAGAGGTTGAAAGATCAATATAAGATATCAAGAGCCTCATTATATAAATCCGATAATAGTGAATATTATTATCATCCTGCAGCAATAGCTCAATGTGCTCTCGGCTCTTTTAACCTAATAAACAATTATCAAGAAGGCAATTACAAAAAAACCTTTCTTTCAAATATAACATGGTTGCTGGATAATGGCATATTATATAATAATTGTCTTGTCTACCCCTTCCCATTTGGCCTTCCCGATTTTCATCCTGAGCCAATGTGGGTTTCGGGAATGTACCAGGGTCAGGTATTGTCAGCCCTGGTCAGAGCATACCTGCTTACAGAAGATAAGTCGATTTATTCAGCCTGCGAGAAAATCTTCAATAGTTTCTTCATAAAACTAGGAGAAAAATACGGTTTCAGGGACGAAAAGAACAATGAGTTATGGTTTGAGGAAGCCCCTCAGAAACCGCCTAAACACATTCTTAATGGTGAGATTTATGCAATATGGGGTATCTATGACTTTATGCACATAAATGATGATCCTCTTCTAAAAGAGCAATGGCAAAAATCAATCATAACAATAGAAAAAAACATACACCGGTATGATAACGGTTTTTGGTCTTATTATGATCTAACAGGAAATTTAGCTTCTTATTATTATCATAAAAAAGTCCATATTACACAACTTGATCAACTTTATCAGCAAACATCAATAGAAGTCTTCAAGCGATATTCAGATAAGTGGTTAAGATATAGTAACAGTCTTAAATCAAAAACTCTAAAAAAGCTATTATCCACTTATAACAGAATTACCAGGAAGAGACACAGGTATAATACCAGGAATAATTAATAAGTTCATATGCCAGTAAATGAATTATCACCCTAGTCCGACAATTTTTTTATATCGCTCAGATATTTTTTGTAGATTCTGCTCACGTCCTCAGAAATGTTAAATGTAATAAGTACTACTGCAAATATTATTAGGATAAACAAACTCCGTAAAAAAATATCTACAATAAGATTCATTTCAGGAATAAAATAAGCCACTGCACATATTATGGATGCAGCAACAATTACTTTCAAATGCTCAGGTTTGAATGGCCAGAGACTATAGAATTTTCTAAGCAATAAAACATTCATCCAAATGTAAATAAACATTGTAACAAAGGAGGCCACAGCTGCACCTGAGATACCCAGAGCCGGTATTAGAAGTATATTGCTGCCTATAACAAGTATTATCTGAATGATCATCAGATAAGTCATATAGCGATACCTGGGAGAGGTGCCTATTATTACCATACTTGCCCCTGCTGACACTCTCATAAGGTTTGTAAGGCCGAAAAAGATGATTACCAGTTCTCCTTCCGCATATTCAGGCGGGAGTATCCTGAAAATGTTATTCATATTTGCAATGATGCCAATAAAAATCAGCAAGCCTATAATGAGCTGATTTATACTGCTTTTATAGTAAACATTCTGAATTACTTCGCTATCATTTCTCTTCCATGCTTCAGAAATTACAGGAATTGCAATTTTCTGTAATGAGCGTGCCGGAATAAGAATGAGTGATGCAAAATAAACTGCTATGGAATAGATCCCGGCACCTGACAAGCCAACATATGCATTAACCATGTACTTGTCAATACTTGTAATAGCAATCCCGCTTAAGCCTGATAAGATCCCGAAAGCACACAAACTTAACATTTGCTTCTTCAGGGATGGTGTAATAAACTCTCTGAAACCCGTAAATTTAAATTCACCTTTTATTAAAAGGTAAATTGTGATTCCCAGGGCAGGTATTGCCTGTGCCACAATAAAGAGAAAAACATAATCTGAAAAATCTATAATGCCAAAATAGAAAGAAAGTATCAATCCCAGCAACACAAGTCTCATTACAAATTCTCTGAGGAATGTACCAAGCACTGCATTAAAAAGAACCTTGCTGTAATAATCGAGCAGGGTAAACAGCATAATTATGCCAACCAGTATTGGTAAATATTCTGCATACCGGGCAAGCAGCATTGACTTTTCCCTGTTATTTTCTACAAAAACAGGCATGTACAGGCTAAGTGCTACCAGGCATATTATAAACCCGGCCCCTGTAACAAGAAAAGCAAGGGAGAGGTAACCGTTGTGTCCCTTTCGGGGCGACCTGAACAATGGGAAAAGCCTGGCTGCCACGTTATTAAAACCCAGGTTACCCAGCTGTGCAATTATGGTTGCCATGGCTACCATAACCTGTGTCAGGCCTATCTGGTCTGTGGTAAAGATCATGGGAGATAATACGGCAATATTAACAAAGCCTATTATCACTCCAAGGAATGAATACACAGTTCCCTTGATAGTCTGCTGTTGAATTAGTCCCAAGACTTGAATTAAATTAAAAAAGTTATTTTTGTACCATTACAAATATACATTAATATCAACACAGTCTATATGTCACTATCCCCGGTTAAAAAGAAGTATTTACCACACCTCGTAGCATTACTGACCTTTACTGCCATTACCCTGATATATTTCTCTCCTGCCCTTGAAAATAAAGTTTTAAGGACCCATGATACAACGGTATTTGCCGGCAGTTCAAAGGAGATAAAAGATCACCGGGCTGAGTATAATGAAGAACCCTTATGGACAAATTCGATGTTCAGCGGTATGCCTGCATATCTTATATCAGCACAGTTCCCGGGAAATCTCTTTAAACATGTATATAATATTTTCAGAAAACCCGGTATACCAATTGCTCCCATTCTACTGCTAATGATTGGCTTCTATATTATGCTACTTGCTTTCAGGGTAAGACCCTGGCTGGCATTCGTGGGAGCATTAGCATATGGATTCTCATCTTACTTTTTTATTATCCTGGCTGCAGGGCATAACACAAAGGCTATGGCACTGGCTTTCATGGCACCCACAGTAGGCAGCATAATTTATGCCTACCGGAGAGACCGTATTATTGGCTCTGTTCTTACTGCCCTTTTTCTTGCTTTACAAATAACCGCCAACCACCTTCAGATCACTTACTACACATTCATGATTGTACTGGTCTTTGGCATTGTTGAACTGATATACGCCATCAGGAATAAACAACTCCCCTCTTTGATAAAAACAACCTTGATGCTGGCAGGTGCAGCACTGATTGCTCTGGCAATAAATTTTGCCAATCTCTATGTGACTTTCGAGTATGGCGAGTATTCGATGCGTGGTGAATCTGAACTCAGCTCAAACCAGGAGGATAAAACATCAGGGCTTGACAGGTCTTATGCTACCAGATGGAGTTATGGCATAGATGAAACCCTCAGTCTGCTCATTCCAAATATTAAAGGAGGGGCATCTCAGCCCTTTGACAATGATTCAGAAACTGTAAGAACCTTAAGACAAAATAATGCAGGACAATATGTTAACAGCATCTTCCAGTACTGGGGTAATCAACCTAATACAAGCGGACCTGTCTATGTGGGCGCAATAATATTCCTGCTATTCATTATGGGTCTGGTATTGATTAAAGGACCTTACAAATGGTGGCTGCTCTGCGCTACATTACTGTCAATAATGCTGGCATGGGGAAAGAACTTCATGTTTCTTTCCAACCTGTTTTTTGACTTCTTTCCCGGTTACAGCAAATTCAGAGCGGTAACAATGATTCTTGTAATAGCCGAGTTTTGTATGCCTTTGCTTGCCATACTGGCTCTTGATAAAATATTCCGTAAGAATGTGAAGAAACCGGAATTGATAAAAGCACTAAAAATAGGACTGGGAGTTACTGGAGGAATACTCCTGCTGCTTTTATTATTCCCCGGGCTTGCTGGCTCCTTTATTTCACCAAATGAATCGCAATTCCCTGAATGGCTGAGAGCTTCAGTGGTAGCCGACAGGAAAGAAATGATGAGAACAGATGCATTACGATCCCTGGCATTTGTTATTGCAGCCGCGGTAGTTATTTACCTGGCTTATATTAATAAATTAAAATATTCCTGGACCATTGGCCTTCTTGCATTGCTGATAATAGTGGATATGTGGCCTGTAAATAAAAGATATATTAACGACGATAATTTCGTCAGGGAGAGAGAAGCAAAAAATGAGTTTGCGCCCTCTGTTGCAGATAAATTTATCTTAAGAGATACAACGGAACACAGGGTTCTTAACCTTACAGTGAGCCCCTTCAATGACGGCACTACATCATATTATCATCATTCAATAGGAGGTTACCATGGTGCTAAGATACGCCGCTACCAGGATTTAATTGAAACCAGTATCAGTCCAGAATTGCAAAAATTATCCGCCGGTCTGAGAAGCATCAGTTCATTTGATCAGCTGGACAGTGTTTTTAAGCCTCTTAATGCACTAAATATGCTGAACACAAAATATATTATTATTGATCCTGAAAGACCCCCGATAATTAATGACCAGGCACTTGGAAATGCGTGGTTTGTTAACTCTTTAAGGCTTGTCGATAATCCTGACCAGGAGATAGCTGCAGTAAATGAAATAGACCCTTCAGATGAAGTGGTTGTAAATATCAAGAACAAAGATGATATTGAAAAGGCTAATCCTGATCCAGGTACTGAGGGGGAAATAGAACTTGCTTCTTATAAAGCAAATGAGCTTGTCTACGAAGCAAGTACAGATGCTCCTAAGCTTGCAGTGTTTTCTGAAATATACTATCCTAAAGGCTGGAATGTATATGTTGATGGTGAAAAATCCGATTATTTCAGGGTGAACTATGTTCTGAGAGCAATGGTCGTACCTGCCGGTAACCATGAAATCACCTTCAGATTTGAACCTAAATCATACAATACAGGAAATACTATATCGCTTGCAGGATCAATATTACTGCTTCTTATGATAGCCGGCTCGGGTTACTATATTATCCGGAAACAAAAATCAACAGCCGATGCCTGATCATAAGTCCTGTCCCCTCTGTAAATCTGACAATATAGTAGAAGTATTTAAAGTCACTGATTTTCTTGTTAGCAGACAGGAATTCCCATTGATGAAATGCAGTGATTGTTTCTTTATTTTCACTAACGACTATCCCCAGGAAAATGAAGCTGCAAACTACTACCTGTCTGAAGACTACATTTCACATTCTGACACCAGGAAAGGGATTATTAATAAAATTTACCACCTTGTACGGGGCTATATGCTGAAACGCAAGTTCAGCATGCTCAGAAGGGTGTCCCCTGCGGGCAAACAAAGTGTGCTGGATATTGGTTGCGGAACTGGTTACTTCCCCCTCTACCTTAACCAGAAAGGATGGCTCTGCAAAGGATTAGAAATCAGCGATGAAGCGAGGAATTTTGCATATAAAAAACATGGTCTGACAATTGATAAACCCGAAAAAATCGAAGACTTTGAGCTGGGCAGTTTTGATATAGTTACGATGTGGCATACCCTGGAACATTTTTATGATCCGGATAACTATATGAAAAATGTTCATCGTATTCTCAGGAAAAACGGCTTGCTTGTAATAGCCCTCCCAAACAACTCATCTTATGATGCCGGCTATTATTCGAAATACTGGGCTGCATGGGATGTTCCCCGCCATCTATGGCATTTTGATCCTCATACAATCGAAAGATATGCCGGCGGTCGTGGTTTTGTGCCTGTTAAAACATTCAGGTTACCTTTTGATGCATTTTATGTATCAGTGCTAAGTGAAAAACACAAAGGGTCAGGGACTGCAGTGATTAAAGGGTTTTTCCGCGGGTTTATATCGTGGTTCACCGCGCTGACAAGGCGAAGCAGGACAAGCTCGCTTGTGTACATATTCAGGAAGAATCAGTAACGATCAAGCCATCTATACCGCCTGGCACTACTTCCAAATTTCATTGCTATCATAAGTTCATGCGAACCGTAGGTATAACTTTGTATCTCGTTAAATGAATAGTCAAAAGCGTAACCAAAATAAAGGTTATCGAATCTTGCTCCCACGCTGGTTATAACAACATTCCCCGTACGATAGGATAATCCAGCCCAGAAATCCTCTTTGAAAGAATACCTTAATCCAATATCAACCTGTGGTTTCAATTGCTCTGACATCCTGAACATGAAATTTGGATGTAACTCGCTGTCAACAGAAAGTGGGAAAGTATACGAACCAAACAGGTAATAGTGCCTCATTAATGTAAGATTCTCATAACCCGGATTTCCCAGTTTTATATAAGACTGGAAAAGCTGCTCTACCGAGAAGCCGGCGTTAAACCTGTAATTCAGGACATAAACCCCGAAATTAGCGTCAGGTATGAATACTCCCTGCCTCAGGTTACTGTTAAGAATAGGATCATTGGGATCTTCAAACCGTATCTTTTGATCATCTATCCGGAAATGGAATCCTGTTGCTGACAGTCCAAACGAAAGCTGTGTACCCCCGTAAAGCCAGGTATGATATGCGTAGGTCAACTGCATACCAGTCCTGTTAATCAGTCCGTTCCTGTCGCTAAAAACATAACCCCCGATACCAACCCTGCCATCGCGACTGGGTTTAAACTGGCCTCTTTTCTTAACACTTGTGGATTTGATAATATAACTTCTTTTCAGGAGTCTTGTCTGGTAGCTGAAGGAATATGTCCGTGGTGCCCCGGAATATCCAAGCCATTGTTCACGGGCTGTCAGGTTAAGACTTGTATACCCGTCACTCCCTGCAACCGCCGGATTAATAAGATACCTGTTATACAGGTACTGGCTGTATAATGGCAGCTGCTGTGCAAATGACACTGCAGACAGGGAAAGCAAAAATATTAATATGACTATTCGTCTCTTCAGCACCATAATTAAACTATCTTATAACTGTAACGTCACCAATGGCCGGTTTCGTACCATTATGTAGATTTATTATATAATGATATGTATCAACCGGCAACTTCCTGCCGTTACTTGTTCCATCCCAGGGTATGGGATATCCTTTATCAGAAGCCCATACAATCTCTCCCCACCTGTTGAATATTCTTATCTCAACATCAGGGTACAGATGGATTAGCTCAATATTCCATACATCGTTTATATTGTCCCCGTTAGGCGATATCGCATTAGGTATGGTAAGACAATTCTCCTGTTCCGGCTCAACCGTTATTGTATCAGTAAGACTGCAACCGTTATCATCAGTAACAGTAACCCGGAATTCACCGGCAGCAACATTATCCTTATAACTTGATGTGGAATTATCATACCACAGATAATCATATGATGATGTAACAAAGCCACCACTTACCTCAAGAGTAATTTCACCATCAGGCAGATCCCTGCAGAAAGGCTGGACAATTTCTGCACTGAGAACAATTGAATCAGGCTGTGTAAGCTGTATTACCGTATCAACGCTACAGCTATTATCATCAACAATCATTATACCATACTGTCCTGCACGCATTCCCGTCCTTTCACTTCCTGTATATCCATCAGTCCAGTAATAATCCACAACACCTACGCCGTTCTCAGGAATAATCTCAACTGTACCTGTGCTGTCGCCGTAACAGTTGACATTAAACCCTCCGTAATCACTCTGCGAGATGTCCAGACCCATAATAAATTCTCCCGGTTGTATCAATTCTGTTGTATCAATTACAGTACAATAATTATTATCCACTATACTTATAACATACTCTCCTGCTCCCACACCGCTAATATCCTGGTCAGAAGAACTGAAACCGTCAGGACCGGTCCATGTGTATGAATACGGCTCTTCTCCACTGGTCATTGATATATCAATGGATCCGTCTTCTTTACCAAAACAACTTATATTATACCCGTTATATTCAGAAATATCCTTTTCGAATTCAAGCGGCGGTGGCAATGAGACATATGCTGTATCCGATATGAAACAACCGTAATCATCAGTAATATCTACGTAGTATATGCCTTCAGTGAGTCCCGTTATATCTTTCGTATCTGCGCCGGTAGACCATGAATAGTTATATGGCCCTGAGCCTCCGCTTACTTCAAGGCTGATAGTTCCGTTGTCCAGACCCGCAGATTCACAGGTTATATCTGTTACCGTGTGTTCAACACTTAACGGGGCCGGTTCGATCAGGGAGATACTGTCTATCACCTGGCAACCATTAAGGTCTGTTACTTTCACGATATACCGGCCTGCACTAAGATCTTCCTGGTTTTGCTGGTAAACATTTAACCCGGAACCATCCGGCGTTGACCATTCGTAACTATATCCTGTACCTGATCCGCCTGCAGCAACCACCTCCAGGTCAGCTGTCCCGCCATTACAGTTAATGTTATAATTACCATCATACGTAACAGTAGGATTGAAAGTAACAGTAAGACTATCAGGTTGGGCAAGTGTGAAATCAAAACTCATTGTACAACCATTTGCATCAGTTACCACCAAATTGTACTGACCGGCTGTAAGCCCATCCTGATCTCTTTCATTCTCCTGAATTCCGGATCCGTCAGGACCGGTCCACTGGAATGAATTTGTTCCTGATCCGCCAGCAAATGCCAGGTCTATAGATCCATTGGCAGACCCGTAGCATGATACATTATAACCTCCTTCATATTCTGATAATTCTGAAGTGGCCAGAGTAATACCGTCCGGCTCAGTCAGTGTTACGCTGTCGAGGTACTGGCATCCCAGTGTATCGGTTATTTGCAGGTAGTATTTCCCTGCGGGAACACCAACGATATGATCAAGGGTATTGTCTCCGTTTATTGTACCGTCATAAGTATACCACAGGTACTTATAATCACCATTGCCTCCGCTGACATTAACAGCTGAAATCTCCCCGTCACTGTAACCTTTACAGCTAATATTATAACCGGCATAATCACTCAGCTCAAAATCGACGCTAATTGGTTGGGGACTCCTTACCTCCCTGTCATATTCATAGTAACAACCATTAATATCAAGTATTGTAAGATGGTAATCACCCCTTGTAGCATCATTAACATAAACATATGTTGAAGGATCACCCGGATCATACTTATCATATATTAAATCTCCGTCTACAATAGTATCGGTCTCATTCTTAACCAGCCAAATAGTATATGGATCATCTTCCCCCTCAAAGTAACTAATCAGAATTTCTCCGTCAGCCGCATCATAACACGAAGTATTACCGATGTAATAAGGTGGTTTGAAAGGTGAATATAATGTAAATGACGGGGGAGCCTTGGTTATTTCAATATAATCACTGTTTGTGCAGCCGAGGTTATCTGTAGCTACAACAGTATATATTCCGCCCCTCAGATCAGATACATCTGTTACATTATGCGCTGAAAATCCAAACGGGCCGCTCCAGTCTATTGTCAATGGTTCTGTTCCTTTACCCATAATTGACCGGAGTGCCAGATCATAGTTACTGTTACATGTAAGAGGGTTGGTCACAATAATTTCCTGGACAGGATCGGAATGAACCTTTACTTCAGCTGTATTTATTGATCCCGCGGCACATCCTGTCCCCACTGATCTTGGGGTTATATGATAATATACAGACTGAACAGTATCGCTGGTATTTTCATAAGTATAGTCTATTAGATGTCCCGGGCTAAGATCATTTTGCGAATCGGTATTTCCAACCAGATCACCAGCCCCACCTGTGACATTTGCGGTATAATCAAACCTCAATACTCCATGCGTCATTACAGTAGGACTGGTTATCTCTACCCCGGTCATGCCCTGGTTGCATATCCTGTCTGCTGTAATAACAGGGATTACCCGGGGTGTCGGGTTGATCCAGACCCTTACAGTATCTCTTATCCCTTCACATTTTTGATTATTGTTAGCATCAAGTGTATAAGGAGTGAATATATACATTATCATACGTGCGGTATCACCGGTATTGGTAATGCTTTCGTCTATCAGGTCTGCTGTAATAAGATTATTCCTGTCTGTGTAACCTGATATTTCACTGTAATTATTTATTACCTGCAGGTTAAATTCAATGCCTGTAGTAGCCTGGGTTGGTGAAGCAAAATTGATAGTTACTGCATCATTATTACACAATGTATCACTGGCAATATATGAGAATATTCTTGGTGTAGGCTCTACCCATATATCTATTGTTCGTTGTATGCCGGTACATCTTAATGTGCCGTTACCTGTTACTGTATAAGGAGTAACTGTGATTACTGCCCTCTGCTTGCGGTCACTAAGATTATCAAAGGTCTCATTGATAAAGTCTCCTGTTAATAATCCTGTACCAGAGCCTGATGTGGTAACTGTGAGACTGTCGGTTTCGTCTATGGCTATTGAATAATCAAATCTTACAGGTAGTGTTGATTCTGTTGGTGACAGTATCTCTATGTCTGTTGTCTCAAGATCACAAATAGTATCCTGGGCAGGAACCAGGCTCAGTCTTGGTGTAGGCTCTACCCAGATATCAATGGTGCTTTGGATACCTGTACATCTAGTTGCCCCTGTAGCTGTTACTGTATAAGGAATAACAGTTATTACTGCTCTTTGCTTACGGTCACTTAAGTTATCAAAAGTTTCATTGATAAAATCTCCTGTAAGTAATCCCATACCGGATCCTGAAGAAGTTACGCTAAGACTGTCAGAATTATCCACTGAAACACTGTATCCGAATCTAACAGGTAATGTCGCTTCTGTAGGTGATTGTATCTCTATGTCTGTTGTCTCAAGATCACAGATGGTGTCCTGGGCAGGCAGCAGGCTTAGTCTTGGTGTAGGCTCTACCCAGATATCTATAGTCCTGTCTACTCCTGTACATCTTAAGGTGCCATTACCTGTTACGGTATACGGGGTAACGGTAATTACTGCCCTTTGCTTACGGTCACTGAGGTTATCAAAAGTCTCATTGATAAAGTCTCCGGTTAGCAATCCGGATCCACTTCCACTGGTTGTTACATTAAGACTGTCACTGTCATCAACTGCTACTGTATAATCAAATCGTACAGGGTTAGTGGCCTGGGTCGGTGATAGTATCTCTATGTCTGTTGTCTCAAGATCACAGATAGTGTCCTGTGCAGGTAGCAGGCTTAGTCTTGGTGTAGGCTCTACCCAGATATCAATAGTCCTGTCTACTCCTGTACATCTCAAGCTGCCGTTACCTGTTACTGTATAAGGAGTAACTGTAATTACTGCCCTTTGCTTGCGGTCACTGAGGTTATCAAAAGTCTCATTGATAAAGTCACCGGTCAGTAAGCCGGATCCACTTCCACTGGTTGTTACGTTAAGGCTGTCACTGTTATCTACTGCTACTGTATAATCAAATCGTACAGGGTTAGTGGCCTGGGTCGGTGATA
>JAIPBU010000006.1 GCA_021738535.1 Bacteroidales bacterium
TTTTTGTGGTTGTTTACTCTTGCTGCAGGCCTCTATGTGAGCGAACATCTCAGCCTGGGTGTGTCGTTGGATTTTTCTCATGCACCAAATCTACGAACTAAGCCGCCACCAGGAAAGATGGGGTTAGTAGGACGGATACTTTAAACGAGGAGGGATCTCATGGACTCAACGGAGATATTATAGTCTGGAACCCGGTACTGAGATCGGCTTTTGAAATATCTTCAATGGGTATAAGGGTTAACCAGGAGTCCCTTTTAAGGCAACTGAAGATCAGGGGATGCACTAACCGGCTTGAACTGCCCTTCCACAAAAGCCTGTTCAGTGGTGCCTTGCCACTCAGTATCGGGGGAGGCATTGGCCAGTCCAGGGTCTGCATGTATATGCTTCGCAGGAGTCATATTAAAGAGGTTCAGGTGGGAATATGGCCTGAAACAGTCAATATAACAAGCTCCCGTCCGGTTAATTAACAGTGATTTTAAGAGCCTTCCTGATGTCCCCTGCAGAAAAACTTACAAAGATCTGGTATGTACCCTCCTCTGCATACCAGCCGTTTCGTGCAGGGTCATAGAAGGCCAGCTCAGAGACAGGGATATTTAATTCAACCTTTTTTGTCTGACCGGGGGCCAGCTTCACTTTTTCAAAAGCTTTGAGCTCTTTATAAGGCCGGGGAAGAGATGAACGTTCATCCCGGATATATACCTGGATAACTTCAGAACCCTCACGCTCTCCTGTATTTTCTATCTCAACCATAAGCTTAATATGATCATCAGCAGTATATGTCTTCTTTTCTGTTTCTGCACTGTTTATACTGAAAGTTGTATAAGAAAGTCCGTGACCGAAGGGAAACAGTGGCTCAATTTCTTTTGTATCATGCCACCTGTAACCGACCAGTATACCTTCCTCATAGTATTGTTCATCATTAACACCGGGGTATGATTTTCTACCGAATGAATGAGCCCCGTTATCTTCCAGTCTTACCGGGAAACTAATCGGTAATTTACCAGAGGGATTAACATCGCCGGATATTATATCCGCAATGGCATGACCGCTTTCACTACCTGGATACCAGGCCTGCACTATACTCCTAACATCATTCATCCAGGGCATAGCAACAGCATTTCCGCTCAGCAATATTATGGCAGTCCCGGGATTAACACTGACTATTTCTTTAATAAGTTCATCCTGCCCAAAGGGAAGTCCCAAACCTTCCCTGTCACCATTTTCACAATCCTGTTTATGACTTTTATTGAGTCCCCCGATAAAAAGTACAAGGTCAGATTCCATGGCAGTACTAATTGCAACCTTTTTCAATGAATCAGCATCCAGCTGCGGAGGTATAACATACCCGTAGACTGACGGGCCTGATTCATAACCCATGGTGTGTAATATCTTTGCATTTTTGAACCGCTCCTTGATTCCTTGCAGGGGCGATATCTCATATAAGGCCTTGAGATCTGATGAACCACCGCCTGTGGTCAGCTTCCGGGTTGCATTTTCTCCAATTACGGCTATTGTAATTTCAGCTTCCGGATCAAGAGGGAAAAATTCATCTTCATTTTTAAGCAGAACAATTCCTTCCCGGGCAACCTTACGGGCAACAGCGGAATGCTCAATGCTTCCCTTTGATCCATAAGGTCTGTTTTTGCTCATGGTGGTTCTGAACATCAGTCTTAATATCCTTCGCACTTTCTCATCCACTACAGACTCATCAATATCACCTTTCTTAATCATTTCCAGGAATGGTATAGCCAGGAAATAATTATCATAGGCATTCTTCAGTGAATACGTCAGACCGTCCGAACCCGTTCCCATCTCAATGTCAAGCCCGTTAAGAGCAGCCTCCCTGGTGTCATGAGTTGATCCCCAATCAGATATTAGTGCACCATCAAAGTCCCATTCTCCTTTGAGAATATCATTTACAAGTTTATCATTATGAGTACAATACTGCCCCCTGTACTTATTGTATGAACCCATTACGGTCCATACCCCACCTTTTTGGACTGCTGCTTTAAAAGCAGGCAGGTATATTTCACGCAGTGCTCTCTCACTCAGATCTACATTGATATTATTCCTTCTGGTTTCCTGGTTATTTAGCACATAATGCTTTACACATGCCGCCACACCGTTCCTTTGCACTCCTTTGATATAGGGCACCACCATTTCCGATGCCAGGTAAGGGTCCTCACCCATGTATTCAAAGTTCCGTCCGTTAAGGGGAGTACGGTATATATTTACTCCGGGGCCCAGCAAAACATCTTTTTTCCTGTACCGTGCCTCCTCTCCCAATGCTACTCCATACTGATATGCCAGTTCCCTGTTAAAAGTAGAGGCCATGCAGGTAAGAGCGGGGAAGGCTATACATGAATCATTAGTCCATTCCGCATAATTCCAGCTGTCCCATTCAATCTCTGCCCTGACACCGTGAGGACCGTCAGACATCCACAGTTCAGGTATTCCAAGCCTTGCCACACCGGGTGAAGAAAATTTGGACTGGGCGTGGCACATACGAACCTTTTCTTCCAGCGTCAAACGACTGATAATATCATCAATCCTTTCTTCAATATTACTACCCTCACTCTGCCCGTATGAATAAAGAGCGCAGGAGGATACCAGTATTAGTGAAATAATAAGTTTCTTCATTTTTGAATAGTTCTGTAATAATAGCATTAGTTCAGATTACTGATTTTCTGCTATAGTGAAAAATTTTCCGGGTCAAAATAAACTTCCAGGCCTGCAATAACGCCATCTCTGGAAAATATATGCCCGCTTTGTTCCTTGCTTAATTCCAGTTTATCAAGATTCGCCATCTTGCCCTCAGCGTATATTACTTTAATGTTTGTATTGTCAGCCCAATAATACTTTACGGGAACGCCGCAGTATGAGAATTTAATATAGCTATATTTCTCCCTGTCTGAAATAAATTCTTTCTTTCTGAGCAAAAAAGGATCAAAGGAAATACGACCATCACCTGAACGAATGCCCAGTTCCATATAACGGCTCAGTATATCCTCCTTCACCTGGCCAGTCATGCCCGGCTGTTGAACACCTGTCATTGATGGAGTATGCGAATAGGGATCACAGGGGAAGGCACCGTAATCATCAGGCGATTTATCAGCACCAATACCCTCTCTGATCCGGTAATAAAGGTCTTTCAGTTTCTTTGCAGATCGCTCATTAACTTCCTCATAAACTGTCCGCTGTACAATCTCACCGGTAGCAAGCAGTAACTTGGAAACCATATGCCAGTATATGCTGCCGAGCCCCTCGTATTTATAAAACGAACCGCTTCTCCCGGTAAACCATTTATGATTAAAGGTATTTTCAAAGATTTCAGCCAGTAAAGTCTTTTCTTTATGTATTAATCCATCGTATCTGTCATCCAGTTTTTCCAGTGCCTCTTCCATATCTTCCCTCCTGGTGAAGTTTCCATTAAAATGATAATTTCCTTTTATATCTTTTTTAATAATTGAGTTATCCCCTTCTTTCAATAATTCCCGGAAAAGTTTGGATCTTTTAACATCGTCACTACTTATAATATTATTGTCTCTGAACGTTTTAAGCTCTCTGTCGGGGTATAACACAAAACTGTCCTGGTCTTCTCTGTAAAGTTCACTCTTATACATATTCTGAAGCAGCTCCGCTGCCTCATTAGCATTAAGCATACCACTGCTGAGTACTGCAACCTGTCCTTCAAGCATCTCCTGCAGGGGAAGTACTGAGATCTTCTCATCATCTATTTCAACAAGGTTATATGCATTATATAAACCATCGTTCCGCCTGTTTTCTCCTGTGCATATTTCAATATAACTTCCTGACAGGTAAAGGAAGTGAGTAATTTCTTCCCTGGCCAAAACTGTAAACTCACCGGACAGACCCTCGTAAACCTTTTTACGGTAATCTGAGCCTGCCTTTCCAAGTTCCATCGATATTGTCCGGCGAAGCCTGCCGTTCATTATTGTTCTTCCTTCATCCTGGTACAGTGCCAGGGTAGCAAGCACTGAGCGAAAAAGTTCCGCATGCTCTTTTCTTATCTCATATTCACCTGTTCCCAGGTCCTTAAATAATTTTTCAAGGAAGACTATCATCCTGTGCATGTAATAAAGCGTTACCATTGACGCCCCGTTACCAACCAGTGCATTATTTGCATCATTCCATTCAGGTCGCTGAGTATTCATCCAGATGCCCGCACCAGGGATAAAATTGACCATTTTTGATAGTAGCACCAGTAATATTTTTTCAGTAAATGATGCTTTTATTACCTGACCACCGGTATCCAGTACCATTTTACCATCGGCTCCAATTTCAGAATAACGCTTTTCGGTAGTCTCCTGTATCTTTTCATCAAAAACAATTGTATCATAAGGATCAGCAAGTATTTCATCAAAGCTTCTAATCCTGTAAGGCACATTTGCATATGAAAACAGCCTTCTGTCAGCCCATTCCTGGATCTTGCTATCATTATGTTCATTGAGCAATTCCAATAATTTCTGAAGATATATTACCTGGTGATCACCCCAGTAACCAATATAGGCCCACGGATCATTCGGATCAGGTATTTCCCAGTCGACACCATCGCTATTTATTCTATATGGATTATAGCCATCTATGGTTGAGCTGTTGAGGAACCGTGCAATCATTGATGGCAGGTAATCGGGATAAGAAAGGGAAAGGGCTTCCCAGTTCTGAAAAATATCACGCCAATTTCCCTGGTATGATTCAGAAGGACTCCCGTCCTCTTCCTTTAATACTATATTAAACCTGTTCCATGGCCTGCTGGGATCTCCGTGACGGCGGCCAAAACTTAGCGGCAGGTACTCCAGGCTTAACCTGGTAAGATCCGTATTACCTGTCTCATCAAGAGTGTCATGTAGTTCTTTCAACGATATATTATCCGGCAGATTATCAATCCATTCCTTGCTTTTTTCATAAACGATACGGTTAAACCGGCGGAGATGCCTGGTGTAACTATCTTTATTTACCAGGTAATCATTTCTGAAAGTCCCTCCCCGCATTAGGTTGAACATAACATTGGAGAAATGTCTGAGCCGGGTCATTTCGTCTGCCGTAGACTGCACACCATCAGCATTTTTAACCAGTTCATTCAGGATTTCTGATCCTTTTTCAATATCTTTTTCAAGCTCAGCTCTAAGTTTTGCCCTGTTCTCCAGCAATAAACTTAATTCTTCTATATCACTGGAATCCTGCTCCAGTTCAGCAACATAGTATTTTGTTTTAAGGCTTCCCGGCTTCATTTCCATATTTGCTACTGTATAGTAGCATCCCTTAACTCCCCTTGCCCCGGTTTCAGTAAGAGGCTTTTCTCCCTTTATAATACTATCAAACTGCCTCTCAGTTAAAACAATATAATCGTGGTCATAACCGGCAGTCCACAAGGATGAACATTTTAGTGCTTCACTGGGTACGGCTTTATCAACAGGTATCGATGAAAGCCTGAAAACAGCCATTCCTGATTCTTCATCGAGTTCACTTTTCTTGTATGCATCCACCAGTGTGCTCATTCCTGTTTGCATCATAGTACTGACACCGTAAGGAAGAATATTCCGTAAACCATCAATGATAGTAATAATCTTTTTATTGCCGGATACATTTTGAAGGCCTGACCTTTTTACAAGGCCGTATTTATCGCTGTTCATCCATGCATAGCGGTAAACCATACCCAGGTCAATATTCTCTTCCTCGAACAGCAGCTTATTTCCGGTAATATTTTTATATATCCTCCGTTTTATTTCATAAACCCCGGGGCATCCACTAAATGGTTCCCACAACACCCTTTTCCCTTCAGCCTGGCTAATTATCAGGGTCCTGCTACCTGTTGTTGATCCGGACTCATGTATCTTATCATCAGTATAGTAAGGGAAAAGCGCATTATCCGGATTCCTTCTTCCTGCTGTGAGTCCGCCCGTGCTTGAGATATACATCCAGTGATCAGAACTGCTTACAACAGACATAAGGAAAGGATCCATCCTGTCATAATTCTCTACCAGGTAGAACTCTTCATCATCAATACTGATAACTCTGCCTGAAACAGGATCAACAGGCATTCTGTATTCATTATTTCCCAGGAATACTTTTTTCTTCAATATTCTCAGTTTTTCTATTCAACTTTAAAAGGAATATTAACTGTACCTGCATGACCATTATTATCCCGCACATACACGAAGAACCTGTATTCTCCTTTTTGAGAGGGAGCGGTAAAGGATATGTTTCCTCCGGGACTGCATTCCATATCTGTATTAATTGCTTCAGGCCTGGATTCAAAATCTCCTCCATCTCCCAGGTCAGTTGCTTCCTTCAATATTTCGCATTCAATTACCAGTGAGTCATTATCAGGGTCTTTAAAATCTATATCCACCTTGTTGAAAGAACCTGAATTAATCTTAACGCCTTCATACCTGTCCATACCATTCATTTCAGCCTTCAGTATCTTTGGCGACCTGTTATCAGGCCATTCTCCTGTCCAGTGATACTGCATTACATCAATTGCCTCCATTTTTTCACCCTTCTCTGTAAATAGTCCGTACCAGGTTGGAGTCCTTTCCTGTTTCTGTCCCCATACAAACACATATGATCCCATGCACTTATCATTGTTTTCAAGTATCATATTCTCATACCTGTATTTGATTGCTTCCGCTTTTTCCGTAGATGTTTGTTCCACTGGGGCATCCCAGGGAGTACGAGGCACTTCCCAGTGGCCGGTTGCGCCCCATTCAGTTACCAGGTAGGGACCATCATAGCCCGATTCCTCAAGCCGCTGATCCAGGTTCTCAATATCCCCGTAAAACTGGATGCTGAGAAAATCAATATTGGAACAATTGGCCTTTATGTAATCTACTTCCTCCTTGCCAATACCCGCTAACATGGTTGTTGCAGGATGATTACCATCAATCTCATGTATCATCTTTGCAATATCATCAACCGCATCCCATACTTTTTTATTTGTATAATGCAGGTTAAGTTCATTTCCTATACCCCATGCAAGCAGGGCGGGATGATCTTTAAGTTCCATTATCTGTCTCCTGATATCTTTTTTCTGCTTGGCAACCCAGGCTGTATCATTATAATCATAACCATGGCGCTCGCGGCCTACTTCGATACCCATAAGGACCATCAAGTCATTCTCTTGTGCTTTATCCAGCACTTCTTTACCGGATTGCTTACCGTTATCTGTGCGCCAGGTTCTAAACGAGTTTGCCCCGCTTTTTGCCAGTGCTTCAATATTACCAAATTCAAGCCCTGCTCCTTTTACATAAAATTCTTCTCCATCCACATACAGCCTGCAGACCCCGTTATTTTCCTTCATTTCAACTGTGCGGGGACCAGTCTCACTTTGGTCTGTTTTATTATTTATGCAGCCTGAAAGCATTATTGTAAAAGCGGTCATTACAACGAATAATTTTTTTAAATAAGACATTTCTTTAATTTTTTAGGGTTTGTTGGTTGCCAGCGAAATTTCAAGTTCTTCCAGAGATTTTCCTTTTGTCTCAGGAAGGGCAACAATAATAAATATTAGTCCAAGCGCACCAAATAAACCATATATTAAAAATGTGAATGAACTACCTATATTTGCAAGTTCCCACGGGAAAACAAGCTGTACCAGGAAACTAACACCAGAATTAATGAATCCCACAAAAGATATTGCCAGGGCCCTTATCACATTAGGGAACAACTCGGAGAAGAGGACCCACATAACAGGTCCTATAGAAATTGCGAATGAAGCCACAAAGCCAATTATTCCAAAAAGTATTAACCAGGGATTTATATTAATTGCCCTGGTTATAAGCGTACTTTCATTTTTTCTTAGTACATCTTCACCAAGAGTTGAAGAAATGGCTTTTTTGAATGCCAGATCACTGTTATATGTAATCTCCTGGACCTTATACCAACCGGGACTGGGTATGTCTTCCCTCAGTTCACTTACATCCTCATCTGTAAGTCTGTAACTTGCTTTACCAAAGCCAACAGATAGCATACTCATGGTTATTACTATACCACTAAGGCCTATTATCAGGAGCATTTTCCTTCCCAGCCTGTCAATAAGCCACATTGCAACAATTGTAAAAACCAGGTTTGTAAGACCTACAAGTATGGCCTGTGAAAAGGATGCATTAGTGCCTATGCCTGTCTGCTCAAAGATCATCGGTGCATAGAAAAACACTGCATTTATTCCTGTTATCTGCTGGGTTATGGCCACCACGATACCTATCACAAGTACGAGTCGAATACCCGGCTTGAAGAGATCCCTTACCGGTGTTTTTCTCTTTGTTCCTGTTTTGTTAAGGTTTTCCTCAATGGCATCAAAATCCTTTTCAGCCTGCTCAATACTGCTGACTTTTTTAAGTGTAGCCAGGGCCTCAGTTTTCCTGTCTTTCATTGCCAGCCACCTGGGGCTTTCAGGAACAATAAAAAGGAAAATAAAATAAAGTAAGGCAGGAAGTGTTTCCAGTCCTAGCATCCACCGCCAGTTATGTTCACCTATACCCAGGGTACTGACCCATTCGGACTCGCTGCTGCCCAGTTGCAGGATCAGGTAATTGGTAAAGAATGCCACCGATATACCAAGGACAATGTTAAGCTGGTTAAAAGATACCATTGTACCCCTTATTTTAGGTGGAGATATCTCCGCGATATACATGGGGGCTGTTATAAGTGATGCCCCTACGCCAAAACCACCTATCATTCTTGCTGTTACAAGGGCAGCATAGCCCGGGGCAAGTGCGGACCCCACTGCTGAGATACCGTAAAGCAAGGCCGCAACTTTAAGAACCATACGCCTGCCGTAGCGGTCACTTATGGGTCCGGACATCATCATGGCAAGTGTTGAGGTAAGGGTCAGGCAACTGACCACCCAGCCCAGCTGAAACTTTGAGAGGTCAAAATCAATTTCCACAAATTTCACAACACCGGATATTACAGATGCATCAAAGCCCATTAGGAAACCTCCCAGGGCTACTATAAGGCTTATCTTAGTTACATACAGCTTTTTACTATTCATAGTTTATTCTTTATTTCAAAACTCGTTGAAAGCGATGCATTTGAATCACCGCCAACCCATAACTTGAATTCACCTTCTTCTATCCTGTATTCCAGGTCAATACCATGAAATCCCAGGTTTGCGGCAGGCAGCAGAAATTCGACCTTCCTGCTTTCACCCGGCTCCAGTTGAACTCTCTTGAACCCTGACAGCTCTTTTACCGGTCTTGTTATGCTGGCAGCGATATCCCTTGTATAAAGTTGTGCTACCTCTGTACCGGATCGTTTACCCGTATTTCTCAAGACAAAGCAGATCTCCAGTGTATCAGTTATTGAAATTACCGGGCTGCTTATTTTTAAATCAGAATATTCAAAAGTTGTATATGAGAGCCCGAAGCCAAAAGGATAAAGGGGCTCAAAGCCTGCATCAATATAGTGCGATGTGTTTCCGAGTGAAGTTTGGAAAGCTTTTTCCGGTATATCGTTAATATGTACCCATTCGTCTTCAATAACAGGCCGGCCAGTCATTTTGTGATTATAATATATTGGTATTTGCCCCTCGGTAACCGGGAATGTTACAGGCAGTTTCGCAGAAGGATCAGCATCACCATAAATTATTTTGGCAATTGCCTTCCCTCCCATTGTACCAGGATGCCATGCATACAGAACCGCATCAGCATATTCTGATATTTCACCTATGGTCAGGGGTCTGCCTGCAAGTACTGCAAGGATAATTGGTTTACCTGTAGCTGCCAGTTCTTTTATAAGCTCATTCTGAGCACCCGGCAGGTCAAGATAAGCACGTGAATGTGCTTCACCTGTAATTATGGCCTCTTCGCCGGCACAGAATACTATAATATCAGAATTGTAAGCTGCATTCAGAGCTTTTTTGAATCCTTTACTATCAGATGATCTGCTATTCCTGAGACCCGGAGCAAAATTTATTTTATCGCTGCCTGCAAGCTCACGCATAGCCATAAGGGGAGTAACTGACAGTGATGAATCGCCGTCGAAATTCCATGTTCCAAGCTGTTCATACATCTGGTGAGCAAGTGGTCCTGTTAATGCAATCTCCGAGTCTTTTTCAAGAGGCAGGACATTATTTTTAAGCAAGACAACACTTTGCATGGCGGCTTTCTCTGCCAGCATCAGGGTTGCAGAATCAGCAAAGACATTTTGTTTTTTTTCTGGTATATAAGGATTATCAAAAAGCCCCAGCTCATATTTAAGCATGAGGACCTGCTTAACAAGCCTGTCGATTTCAGATTCCTTAATTTTCCCAGCTTTCACAAGGGAAATGATATTATCCCTGTACGTTGAAGATGCCATTTCTATATTTACCCCGGCCTTAAATGCCCTGAGGGCTGCTTCACGGGAATCAGCGGCAAAGCCATGATTAATCATTTCATATATTGATGCCCAATCGCTTACAACTAATCCCTTAAACCCCCATTGTCCCCTTAGTATATCCTGCAGAAGGTAACTATTTCCCGATGCAGGAACACCGTCGAGGTCGTTAAAGCCGGGCATAAAGGTTTTTACTCCTGCTCTGACTGAAGCCTCGAAAGGAGGCAAATAAATATTGTGTAATTCCCGCCTGGGGATCAGGGTGGTGTTATAATCCCTTCCTCCCTCTGCAGCTCCATAACCGGCAAAATGTTTAGCACTTGCAGCAAGTGTATTTTCAGCAGCAAGGTCATCACCCTGGAAACCTTCAACAGTGGCCACACCCATAGCTGAAACCAGGTATGGATCTTCACCAAAGCTTTCCGCAATGCGTCCCCATCTTGGGTCGCGTACTACATCTATCATAGGGCCAAAATTCCAGTTAATACCTGATGACCAGGCTTCAGCTGCTGCTGCTGCTGAGCACTCTTTCACCAGTTCCGGATTAAAAGTAGAAGCCAGTCCGGGCGGAATGGGAAAAATAGTTTTAAAACCATGAACCACATCTCTTGCAAACAGCAGTGGTATACCGGATGGACTCTCTTCCACTGCTATTCTTTGTATTTCATTTATCCTTTTTACATCCACCTCATTAAGCATCGACCCCAGCTTGCCTGCCTGCAACATGCCCCTGAGATCATCATTAACAGGTCCCACACTGTTTATCTGGGTCATCTGGCCTACTTTCTCCTCAAGTGACAGGGTACTTATGATATTATTTATCATTTCCTCACCAGTTTCCCTGTGTTCAACTCCATTGTCAGCCTTACATGCAACAAGCATAAGCAAAAAAGCCAATAAACTAAATTTATATAGTCCGGTTATTATTTTCATTATGTCTATCTCAATTGGAAAACACGAACGTAGTCAACCTCCATGATGCCCGGGAAAGCCTGTTCATCAATACCTTCCACCCCACCATAATTGCCGCCTACAGCAATATTTATAAGGAAATAAAATGGTTTATCGAATGGCCAGTTTTGCTGATCATGGTTATTGGGTTTCTTATAACTGAGCACTATATTGTCAACCGAGTCTAAATAAAATTTAATTCCCGTATAAGTCCATATGATTCCAAAAACATGAAACTCCTCTTCTATGCCGGCCAGTTCAACAAAACCTGAAGTTATTGCATTTCCCTGCATATGATTATTGCTTTCTGTGTGTATGGCGGTACTGTAATTACCCGGATTCCAGCTGACATATTCCATTATATCTATCTCCCCGCAGAGCGGCCATTCGGTACCTTCCTGTACTGACTCTCCCAGCATCCATAATGCCGGCCACAAACCTGCACCTTTATAATCCGGCATGCGTGCCTTTATTTCCATACGGCCGTAAGTAAAACTCCTTGTGCTGTTTAGTCGTGATGAGGTATATACGGCCGTCTGTCCATCCATTTCCTTGTTAACAGTTATAGCCAGGCGACCATCCGAAACGGATGTATTTTCTCCATCGGTATAATTCTGCAATTCACCGTTACCCCATCCATTGTCACCTGTTTCATGTAACCATTCCTCACTATTCAGTAAGGTATCTTCGAACTCATCAGACCACACAAGCTCATAATGGTTCATATATTCAGGATCATCTTCCTGAATGCTTATTTCTTTACTTATGGTCTTTGTTTGAATGCCATCTGATATTTCCAGTGTAATATTATATTCTCCTCCCATAGCGAGGTATATATCTCTTTCTTCTCCGGGTGAACCGGGGAATACACTTCCGGGGTAACTCCAGGTTATCGTATCATAATCACCGGTACTTATATCTGTCAGCCTGATATAATTAGGAGAGTCCTGCATTATTTCGCAAGTAAACTCCGGTACCAGTACACTTTTTTCAATACTAACTGTTTTTGTAATGGAGTTAACATTGTCATCACTGCCGGTTTTGCCCCAGACCTTAAGCTCTACCTCATAATCTCCTTTTAGAGGATAATAGATTGAATATGTCAGCTTATTAGCAGGTTGTTTATCCGTTTGCTCTCCGTTACCAAAATTCCATTGCATATAACCATGCTCTCCTTCTGTAGTGTTTACAAACCTCACAGTGTTTTGATCTTTTTCGGAAAAGCTATAACTAAAGTCAGGAGTAAATACTGAAGGTCCTTCTTTCTCACATGAAAGCATGCTTGCAGAAAGGCATAGTAATACTAAATGGCATATGATAACATTAAGTGATTTAAACATATCCCGCAAAATTAGAGGAAAAAATGATAAAAGGAGAGTTTCGCCTTTTTCCGCAAAACTCTCCATTAAGGATTACATTAAAGTCTACCTTTAAAAACTACCCCGGGTATGTTACCCAAACATAATCCTCTTACCACTAAACAATCCAAACCAAATCTATTTTTTTGTTTCAGGAACAAATACAAACGTCCAGCCCGTAGACCAGCTGTTCCATGGTGTATAAAGTATCAACTTATCTTCAGTAAGCTCAATAATTTCATACAAGCCATCGGCTGCTCCGATATCACCACCACCTCCTTCTATCTGGCCCAGTAGCTGAACACCATTCAACTGCAGAGTCTGGTTTTCTACATCAAGGACAAAACTACCTGTCTCAGCCGTTGCGCCGGGACCGGAATAATAGCTATAATTGGCAGCTCCGTCGAGGTCGAATGTCATCTTACCATCAACACCCGGCGGGGGACAACATGTACCACCTGCATTCCACCATGCGGTAGCCCATGAATCAGGAGCATTGGGAGGGCTCATAAACCACCAGAGCCTTCCGTCGCCACCGGTTCCGTCAAGAACCCATGTTTTTCCTGTAGCTGTTGTCTCGCTAACAAGGTCGTACCAGTCCTGATTGAGTCGGGCATCAAGCTGGTCGATCTGTACATCAATTGTTTTCGTAAAGAATTCCGCACCCAGAGTACCTTCAAAAGTAAAGGTTGACTGACCGGGAATAGGATAAATAATAGTTACTTTATCGGTAAAAGCTCTTCCCAGGTTATAATCCCAGAATCCGGTGACACCCGGTGTGGTCATAGCCAGGGTGATCTCGTTACCACCTTCGGTACTTTGCGTAGCCTCAAGGGTAACTCCATCCACATTGGTGGTATTTTTAAGCACATCTCTTTCAAGGATTGGCTCACAGGAAGAAAATCCCAGTACAAGTAATCCAATTAAAAGACCTGTTATTATATTATTTTTCATAACTCTTAATTTTAATTTCAATAATACTACAATTTACCATCCAGGATTTTGCTGGTAGGCGCCATTGGAAAGTCTTACTTCAGTTTCAGGTATTGGCAGCAGGCCTTTTGTTTCAGGCCTGTAATTAACACTGTACTGAGCATCAACACCTGAATTTCTTACATCAAGCGTATAGTCGAATGCAGTTTCCACGTCACCCCATCTTACCAGGTCGAACCAGCGCAGACCTTCAAAAGCGAATTCATACTTACGCTCTTCTTTAAGGTCGGCAAGACTGTAGGCTCCGAGTGGTGTCAGACCGGCTCTGATCCGGACCTCATCCATTCCTGTTGCTGTTTCTGTTATTTCAGAGTGCATCAGCAAGACATCAGCGAATCTCATAAGGATGTAATCCTGAGCTGCCCAGAGCTGCATATCGTTGTTGCTTAGGCCGTATAAATAGTAAAACATACCTGCAACACCGTCATCACCGTCATGCTGAATGGTTGTATATTTCTTATTAAAGAAACCTGTTTCATGATCTCCTTTGTCTCCTTCATAAGCCTGGGTGCCCATTTCAGCAACTCCAAGTTCAAGGATTGATCCTCTTTTCCTGTCATCTGTATCATCCCAGTTGTTCCACAGTTGATAGTTTACAGGTCCCCATCCCCATCCCTGTCCGAAGGGAACGAGTGAATTATCTCTGAGACCGAAAAAGAGAGGTATCCTGTTATTGTAATACTGTCCGTATCCCCAGTCGCCGAAAGCATACCTTATAGCAAACATTGTTTCATAGTTGCCTGTTCCGAATGTAGGTGAATGTCCGTCCTGGCCAACCCATTCGAGACCTTCGGTTTCTGCCCATGGCAATACTGTTTCACCGGCGCTTGTATTAACATATGAATAAGGCCACAGGTTTCTGAAGTCTGTTGCAAGTTCATATCCACTGTTATTGATACAATCTTCAAGATAGCCTGCAACATCAGTTCCTGTCAGTGCACCCCCATCAGCCAGAGGAAGATCTGTTGTAGCAGTACCTTCCATATTGGTCATATATCCTGTATAAAACAGGTATGCTCTTCCCATGTATGCCTCAGCGACCCATTTGTTGGCATGGCCATAACGTTCAGTCCCGATTGCCGGGAAAGCTACTGTTGGCATTGTTTCAATAGCCATTTTGAGGTCTGATGCTATCTGTGCAAAAGTCTCTGTCATTGTTGCCCTTCCAACGTTTCTGGGGTCTTCTGTAGAAAGAATAAGGGGAACGCCCCCGAAGAACTTGGCCATACGGAAATAGTAGAAAGCCCTCATAAAATAGGCTTCTCCGATAGTCTGATTCTTAAAATCAATAGCTTCAGCGTCTGTGAAAAAATACTCGGAATAATCAGCATCCTGTACTTTTTCAATAATTGCATTTGCCCGGTATATGCCGTTATATGACATTTTCCAGAGATCATGATAGGTATCTTCTTCGGGGTCAATGAAAGCATCAACCCTTTTAGCAGATTTATCATCAGGCCCACCGCCACCGAGCATCAAATCTGAAAGGAGGTTTGCTGCGAGTCCTTCCATGCTGTGGACACCTGGTGTGTATAAAGAATGGTAGACACCTGCCATTGCCTCATTTATATCCTGGGGCGAGCTGTAAAAGTTATCCAGACTTTTTTCATACAGATTTCTTGTATCAAGAAAGTCCTCTCCACAACTGGTAATAAGTACCAGTAGTGCTGCTGTAATTATATATATTATCTTCTTCATTTTAATCTGTTTTTCTGATTAGAAAGATACACTTAAACCAAACATCACTGTCCTGGCCTGAGGATAGAGTCCCAGGTCAATACCTGAAGCCCAGCTTGCGTCATGACCGAAATTAACTTCGGGATCCATACCTTCATAAGCTGTAAAAGTATAGAGGTTTTTGAATGCTACATATACTTTGGCATTTTTAACCGGGTTAAAACCTGAAAGCAACTGGTCAAAGTTATATCCTACAGTCAGATTACTTATTCTCAGGTAATCTGCATCATACATGTAGATATCAGATATCCAGTTCGTATTCCGTGATGAAGAAGAGCTCAGTCTTGGTATCCTGTCCGAGGTTCCTTCACCATGCCAGCGATTGAAAATATCAGTTGTATAGTTCTGGTCAAACCTGTCAGCGAATGAACGGTATGATCTCATTACCTGCATACCAAATCTTCCTGTAAGAGTAACATTGGCATAAATACCTTTGTAATCAAGATTCAGCTGCGTACCCAGTTCAAAATCAGGATTGGGATCACCCAGCATTACTTTATCCTCTTCATTTATTAAACCATCATTGTTCTGATCAACAAATTTCACGTCACCCGGTCGCTGATCACTGAAATAAGGATTTCCTTCAGGAGTAAGATATGCATCAACCTCATCCTGGTTCTGAAGTATACCGTCTGTCTGATAGCCATAGAAAAATCCTATTGGCTTTCCTACCTCGACTCTTGATACAGATGCTGTACCCTGTGAGAGAACATGAGCTGGTCCGTGAATAACACCGTCTGCATTATCAATTCTTGTTACTTCGTTCCTGTTATGCGCTCCGGTCACGGTAACTCCAACATTAAGATCGCCGAACTGATCATTCCATCCAAGGGTAAGTTCAACACCCGTGTTGAGAATGTCACCACCATTTATCCATGGAGCTGCAGCACCTGATGTACCGAGTATTGGTGCAATAACCAGCCAGTCTTTTGTCATCTTCCTGTACCAGTCAAACGAGAACTGCAAACGTGTTCTCATGAAACGTGTGTCTAAACCAATATTAAGCTGCTCTGAAGTCTCCCATGTAACATCAGGATTGGTAACCCTTGCAGGAGCTGCTGTTGGAACAGAAACAGGCTTTGTATCTCCGAAGTAATATCCGGGGCTTATATAAGCTATAGTTGAACTGTAAATAAAGTTATCAATTGCCTGGTTACCATTCTGACCCCAGCTTGCTCTAAGCTTGGCAAAATCGAGGAAGTTGGAAAATCCAACAAGAAAATCCTCCTCAGATAGGATCCATCCTGCTGCAACCGACGGGAATATACCCCACCTGTTTCCTTCAGCAAAATTTGATGAACCGTCAGCTCTCATTATGGCAGTAAGGAGATATTTCTCCATGTAGTCATACTGAATTCTTCCGATGTATGACATTATGCCACCTCCTCCAGCTGCCCAGTCAGCTCCCCAGGTGTTAATTGAATTAATATCTGATTTATCAACATTATTAAGATAAGCATAATCAGGGTCCTGGAATCTTGTGTTTGCCATCCAGCCACCTACTTCCATGTTAACCTGGTTTCTGTAGAGCTCATTACCTGCAAGAAAAGTAAAACTGTGATCGCCAATGTCCAGGTCATAAGTAACCGTATTTGACAAAGTCCAGTTATTACCGAAATACATATTCTGGTTAGCTGCATCCTGTGGATTGGTAAATAGTGTACCCAGTGCGTAAGTCGGGCTCCATGAACGTCCGTTTCCAAACCAGGCATCGATACCGAATGATGATCTCAGGACAAGGTCTTCTATTGGTTGTATTTCGAGAAAGACATTACCTGCAATGTTATTTCCCTTGTACCACCCGTAATTATGCCTGTAGAATGTATTTGCCAGGGGATTGATCTGGTCATTAGCCAGTCCCTCCAGTATTGGTGTAAATCCATTTGGATCAGGAGACTTGTCCCAGTAGGCAGGCATAAGGGGACTTTGAACAAGAGCATCGTGAAGGTCATTCCAGTATATATTACCTGTTCCAACCGACCTGTTTACTGTATTATTATAGGTAAAGTTTTCACCTATAGTAACAATGCTATGCCTATCATTCTTAAGAACAGTAAATTCGGTATTTATCCTTGCAGTCAGCTTCTTCTGACCGGCATCAACCAGGTCGCCTCCAATAATGCCTGTCTGATCCAGGTAAGATACACCCAGAGCATAAACAATGTCATCTGTACCACCGGTAACTGAAAGAGAATGGCTTACCATGGGAGCATTTGACTTAGTGAGTTCATTTATCCAGTTGGTTCCTTCCCAACCACCCTGCAGGTCTGCCCAGATATCCTCACCCAGCTGTGTTCCAAGGTTGTCCGGATAGTTGTTATTTAACCAGCTGTTATTGGCAAGCAGGGTTTCCCAGTCGTATGGTTCCAGACCATCATTTACACGGCCCTCGTCCATAATATACATATATTCCTGCGCATTCAGGGGAGCCAGGTTTTTATAGATATTTTGTATACCATAATAGGTATCATACCTTATAACCGGGTCAGCACCCCTTTCTCCCTTGGTTGTAGTTACCAGGACAACACCATTGGCTGCCCGTGAACCATAAATGGCAGCCGAAGCGGCATCTTTCAGAATGTCTATCGACTGAATATCGGCAGGGTTAAGATAGTCGATGTTGCCTACAGTAACACCATCAACAATATAAAGAGGTTTGGCATTTCCAATAGTACCCATACCGCGAATAATAACTTCGGTACCGGCTCCGGGCTGACCATTATTCCTGGTCACACTTACACCTGGTGTAATACCCTGTAGTGCCTCCATTGCCGTTGTAGTATTAAGCTCGGCAATTTCCTCTCCTTTTACGTTTTGATTGGCACCGGTAGTAAGTGCCTTTTTCTGGTATCCGTAACCTGTTACAACCACTTCCTGAAGATCCGTTATCTCTGCAGACATAGTTACATCAATCTGCGAGGAGGTAACAGTTACTTCTTTACTTTCCATGCCGAGGAAACTAAAGATAAGTATACTGTTCTCAGGAGCTGTAATAGTATAGGTACCATCGACATCAGTGGAAGTACCAACTGTGGTACCTTTTATAACCACCGCGACTCCAGGCAAGGGCGAACCGTCTGCTTCATCGGTTACCGTACCCGTCACCGTTAAATCCTGGGAGGATAACCCCAGGCTAATAAACAATAAGAGAATAATCCCTAGTAAATGTTTCATAATGATTTAGGTTTTAGAGTAATTTCTTACCAAATCTATGATATATGAATATAGAGTTCCAGTATTATTACACATAATTAACTCACCACAGAGCCTTGTTCAACTCACAAAAAACTCACTTTTAGACTACTATATATTTGTAAATTAATTTATTAGCAACAAATAACACACAAGCAGCACCTGGGTTACAAACTCATCATTCTGCTATTCATATTTTTGTTTAAAAATGAGTATTCTGCAGCTATACAAAATAAATTTGTGACGGTATCTAACTAAAGTGAGTTAATATAATGGGAAAGGTTCTCACCCTGGGCAAGATCCAGTTTCTGCCTGAGCCTGTACCTGTTATTCTCAACGGCGCGAAATGATATATTAATAAGGGCAGCAATCTCCTTTGATGACATTCCCATTCTAATATATGCACAAAGTTTCTGTTCACGATAATTTAGATCAGGATGTTTTTCATTAAGACGTTTAAGAAAATCCTGGTGTACCTGCTCCAGGTGCACTTCAAAAACATTCCAGTAATCCTCACTGTCAATATCATAATTGATTTTCCTGATGAGCTGGTCCATCTGATCCTTTACTTCGGGGTTATTACTGAGCATTTTAATTTTGAGCATCCTGTTCTTTATTTTTATCAGGGCCTTGTTCTTTTGCAGAATATTCATTGCTGAATTAGCAAGCTCCTTTTCCTTGTAAAGCATTTCATTTCGCAGCTTCTCATTTTTCATTCTTACCAGCTCCTGCTCAACTTTGAGTGCTTCGTTATTTAGCTGTTCCTCCCTGATCCTGTATTTCTCTTTTTGTTTCTGTATTTCTACTCTCCTGTTTGCCTCCACCCTTTTATTAAAGAAATAAATAAGCAAAACAATCAGTATAATAATTATAGCCAGGTACACGATTTTTGCTAATATTGACCTGTACCATGGCGGTAATATTACAAACGAAAAAACCAGTGGCTGTGATTGCTTACCATAGCTGTTGCGTGCTTTGACCATGAAGTCATAATGACCTTCTTTCAGCCTGGCAAACTCCCTGCTGTGATCATCGTTCCATGAACTCCACTGTATATCGTAATTCGACAAATATGTTGAGTATTCTATACTACCGTCGGTATAACTGGCTGCTGCATAGCGGGTAATTATATGGTTATCCCGGTACGGGAATTCAGGTGTTATACTTTGCTCGAAATCAAAATTCTCGTCCTGGTGAAGAACGTACGAAATGCTGTCATGAATTTCCCTGAATTCTCTCAGGTGCAAAGTAAAAGGCATGGAGTAATCAATTCCTACCATTACTGAATAATGAGAAAAACCATCTTCGACACCAAAAATAATATTGTTTCTGTCCTTGACATAAACAGATTCAAAACTTGGAACAAGTTTATTTTTCAATGGAATAAAGGGATACCTGATATTCTTATAACTTCCATCTTCCATAGGCCTTAATACCCCTGCTGAACCGTTAAAAAAATACCATATATTTTTATACCTGTCCTGGATCATCCTGTCGGGATAGCTTACTCTGAAATAATCGTCCAGATCATTATAATATTCAACCGTATCTGATTCAGTTATCCTGTACAGGGCAGTGTTGCTTGAAATAATCAGTTCGTCATCAACCTTTGTGAGTACCTGTGATGAATTATCATTCGAAAATTTATCAGCAGCAAAAGTTTTAATATCAGTCACTTCTGTAAATTCATCATTAAACCTAAGTCTGAAAACACCCTTATATCCATGTGAGATCCACAGATCATCATTATCCCATTCAATATAACGGGACGATTCATTAAAACCCTTTACTTTAGTTTTGTATCCCCATTTACCATCAATCTTTTCAAGGAGAATAAGACCATTATAAGTTCCCGCTATCAGTAAGTTATCCTTACCCGGTATTTCGCGAAACAACCATACACCATTAACGGTTGAAGGGGTAATCAACTCCGCCGTTTGTCCACGAACTGACAGCACACCAAGGTTGTGTCCGCACAAAAGACTATGGCCTGTATTATACAGGCTCCAAACCTGGCCATTGGCCCCATCTACCTTTTTAAAGTCTTCAGGTCCTTTTAACGGATCCGTAAAATCCGTGTCATTTATTGCAAACAGTCCCTGATTAGTTCCCAGATACCAGGTATTATTTCTTTGCCTGACCACATAACCTGTACCCAGGTCATAATATCGCTGCATGAAAGATATTGCTGATCCAAGGCTTATTTTTGCTATTCCGTTGTCCAGACCTGCCCAAACATTTCCGTTATCATCGACCATCAGGCTCAAAACAGTATTATTATTAAGCCCTTTATCTTTATCTACCTGGAAAATAATATTCCCTGATTTATCAGTAATTATAACTCCAGATTGTATTGTCCCAAAAACAAGATGACTTTCAAAGTAAGATGTACCGCAGAAAATATTTGACTTTTTAAGCATATCATTGGCAGGCACTTCCCATTCACTTATTCTTTGCATATCCCAGATAAAAAGGCCTGTCTTCATAGTTCCAATAACAATAGAATCCTCAGAAATAGGCATTAATGAAGTAACAATCTTGTCCTTTAGTATCCCTCCTCCTGAAACTGGATACAGGTTATCCCCCCTCACTTCCATCAAACCTTCCGTTTCATCATGCAGAAGTAACATATCATTCACAAGATAGGATGATGTGAATCTTGAAATTGCAGGTATTATGTTAACCAGTGAATCATTCTTAAAAAAACAAATTCCCATTTCACTGTGAAAAACAACATATTCGTTCCATTCATGAATATTCCAGTAATCACCAAGAGTTCTCAATTCCTCATCCCCTACCAGGGATGTATATTCCAGTTCATGGTTATCTTTATATTTAAAATAACCCAGTTCATTATAAGTACCTGCATATATCCGGTCGCCTAAACTTTTTACAGACCTGGTTACAAAAGATCCCATTTCATTGTAAAGCTTCCATCTGACACCGTCATATTCCAGCACACCGTCATTGTTTGCAAAATAAAGCAGATCATTATGGCTCTGGGTAATTTTCCAGTTCTGGGATGCCGCATTATAATCCCTGCGGCTTATATATTCAGTTAGGGGCGTACCATATCTTATTTCCTGGGCAGTAAGCGTATTTAAAGGCACAATAAGAAGCACAAAACACAGTAAAGCATTGTATAAATACCGCTGACATTTAAATCTACCTGGCATAATTCTCTATTTGATAGAATAAATGCAAGATAATGATATCTTTTATCATATCATTTCTCTTGCTTCCTGTAATTTTTCAGGTGTACCAATATCAATCCAGTAACCCCTGTCATATTTAAATGATATAACCCGGCCTGTTTCTGTGGCCTTTAAAATAATTGAAGTCATGGAATATTTTCCTTCCTCCATAAAAGAGAATATTTCCGGATCATAAACAGTTAAAGCCATCGAAGGTATTTCAAACAATTCCATTGGTTTATCTATGGTTATAATATCCACCGCGCTTTTCCTGTTTGTCCATCCTCTTACAATTCCCTCACTGTCAACAAGAAACGCCCTGTTGCCTTCCCTGTTTCTTACAGCAATGGTTGCCAGTGCATTCTTTTTTACATGATAATTATAAAAGGTCCCCAGCTTTATGTCACTCAATATATCACCATTGTATACCAGGAAGGGCTGCTTGTCAAAAAAATGTCTTGCTTTGTAGAGCCCTCCTCCTGTATCAAGTAATTCGTCTGTCTCATCAGATATACTGATGTTTACATCCATCTTATCCATAAGCTCCCGGGAAGCATCAATTACTTTTTGTGCATGATGGTGTACATTAATTAATATATCCTCAAAACCACCGGCAAGCAGTTTTTCGACTATAAGCTCCAATACTGTTTTTCCGTTTATATCCAGCAGGACTTTGGGTGTATTCTTTCCGATCTCTCCAAGTCTTGTGCCCAGTCCTGCCGCAAGAATCATTGCTTTCATTAACTATCGATATCTCTGTGTTTAACTTCAATTTCAATATTATCTATTTCCCTGAGTTTTTTTGCAAGCTCTTCACTGCAATAAACCGAGCGATGTCTTCCCCCTGTACAACCAAAAGACACAGCAAGAGAGGTATAGTCCTTTTTGATATAGCTCCTGACAGATCTTTCTACCATTCTTGCCGCGTCGCTGATAAATGCATTTACATTGTTGCTGAGCGACATATAATCCCTTACAGCAGAATCCAGTCCCGTAAGGTTTCTCAGTTCGTCCACCTTTCCTGGATTTGATAATCCCCTGCAATCATACACGAAACCTCCTCCATGCACTTTATCATGAGGGATTCCATTCATATATGAAAAGCTTGTAATACGCACTTTAAGTCTCTCAGGCTGCTCCAGCTCACTGAATCGTTCCAGTTCAGGTATTTCTTTCAATATACGATACAGTTCAGGCAGGTCTGTTTCCAGCTGACCTGAATCAATCATGTTATTTAAAATTCTTATTGCCGGTATGATACTCTGCACAAAACCGGGCTTTTGTTCATAGAGACCCCGGTAACCGAAAGCACCAAGAGCCTGTAAAATCCTTATAAGCACGAACCCCGGGTAATATCTGCGGAATGCATATTCATCCGTTCCCGTCCTTTTACAAAACTCACCAATATAATGCTCTATAAGAATCTCTCTGGCCTCCTGGGGAACATGTGCTTTGGGGTCATATAACAAGGAGGCAGGATCATACTGGGCGCTACCCAGTCTTCCTCCCTGGTAATCAATGAACCACGGTTTTCCATCCACTACCATTATGTTAGCCGACTGAAAATCCCGGTACAGGAAATATTCCTGTCCGGCTTCCAGCAGAAAATCCACAAGTGTATGAAAATCCTTTTCCAGCCTCTTTTCATTAAAAGGGGCCGCAACCAGTTTCAGGAACATGTACTTAAAATAGTTAAGATCCCATATCATAGATTGCCTGTCAAAGCACCTGTGGGGATAGCACAGATCAAGATTCAGGTTTTTTATCCCTTCGGTCTGGAATGAAATAAGTGTATTAAGTGATTGCCTGTAAAAACCCAGTACTTCTTCATCAAAACCTCCTGTTTGTTTCTTCCGGTCAAGCCAGGTATAAAGGTTTGTATCACCCAGGTCCTGAATAAAATAGCAATCATTATCAGGGTAATAGACATACACTTCAGGAACAGGCAGTTTTTGTGAGCGAAAATGCCTGGTAAAACCAATAAATGCGTCATTTTCCTCCCTGTTGGGATTGTAAGCCCCTATCATGCTCCTTCCCGAACCTGTGAACCTGTAGTATTTTCGCTGCGACCCCGAACGGGGCATACTGGTTATGTCAACATATTTTTCGCCTGTGAATTCCTTAAATTTCCTTGTCAGCAAATCTTTCTCTCTCATAAATAACCTACACTTTAATAAATATCTTTTTCCTGTAAAGTATATAAACAAGAAACCACATCAGTAACACCTGCAATATTGCAAACATCAGGCTACCATTCATATAGCCCAGCACAGGCACGCATAAACTGTTATAAATCCATGAATACAGGCTGACTTTATCGCCTTCAGCTCCCACCCGGATCAGCAGCATTGTTTTTGTCCACAGTGATGCGGTCATATAGATGAACAGTGCATTCATGCCGAATACTTTAAAGAAACCTGCCCATCCCTTCCAGTTAAATACATCAATAATCAGGTAAAGCAGTGCCAGGATAATAAACGACAGTCCCGAGGTATAAAGTACATATGAACTGGTCCACAGGGGTTTATTAACAGGGAGCCATATATTCCAGACAATACCGGCTAAAGTAAGAGCTATGCCCCAGAGGAGTATTTTCAGAACTTTCCTGATATCGGGCTGCCCCTTACCCAGTATACTTCCGGCAATAAAACCTATAATAACATTGGCCACTGCAGGGATGGTGCTCAGAAGACCTTCAGGATCGAAGGATATTCCGAACCCGTGATAGAGATGTTCTGTACCAAGTATTGCGCGATCCACAGCAAGAACAACATTACCTTCAAGACTGTATGGCGAACTACCCCCGGCAAAATATAATAATGCCCAATATGATAACAGGATCAAAGCAGAAACCACCCAAAGGTATTGCCTCTTTACCATTATGCAAAGGAAAGCAGCAAGGCCATAGGCCAGGGCTATTCTTTGCAGAACACCCATTATCCTGATTCCTGAAAGTTCTTTACCGGCAAAAGGAAACCAGTTCAGTATGAACCCGGCTGCAAAAATTATTGCTGTTCGGTAAATAATCTTAAGAACCGAGCTGTAATTAAGGTTATGGCCATACTTCTTCATGGAAAACCACATTGATACTCCAACAATAAACAGAAACGAAGGAAATACCAGGTCTGTTGGCGTACAACCATGCCACTCCGAGTGTCTGAGTGGAGCATACACATATTGCCAGCTACCGGGTGTATTTACAATTATCATAAATGCAATTGTCATACCCCTGTAAACATCTAAAGACAGAAGGCGCTTCTTTTTCATATTCCGGTTTGAATTAAAATTTCAGTCTTTAAAATTAATAATTTAAAGCAAATGCCGGGCGTAAAGAATTTCATATGTTTTTTTATTATTTTTAGCTTTCAAAACTTAAAGCACCATGATCTATAAATCGCTGATTAAAAACAACCTGGTCTTAATTCTTTGTTTCCTGTTCATTCAGGCTGCTGCACAGGATCCTCCATTTTTGAAATATTATGATCATCCCTGGGTTGATTCCCTGATGACAGAACTTACCATGGAAGAAAAAGTGGCACAAAGTATTTTTATGGCCACCTGGTCAAACAGGGACATTGGTCACTACACTGACACAGACAGCCTTATAAGAAATCATAAAATCGGCGGACTCGTATTTTTCCAGGGATCACCAGGGAAGCAGGTGGAGCTGATAAATCATTACAACTCTGTTAGTGACATTCCTCTGGCAGTTGCCCTTGATGCAGAATGGGGAGCCGCCATGAGACTGGATAATTTGCAGGATTATCCTTACCAGATGACCCTGGGCGCTGTAAGTGATGACTCACTTATTTATAGAATGGGATTGCGTATAGCGCAAGAACTAAAATTACTTGGCATTGATATTAACCTGGCTCCTGTTGCTGATATTAATAATAACTCACGTAATCCTGTTATTAATTACAGGTCATTCGGAGAGGACAAAAATAAGGTTGCTACAAGGGTCAATATGTACATGAAAGGTTTACAGGATGGAGGTATTCTTGCTACGGCAAAACATTTTCCCGGTCACGGCGATACTGATACCGACTCACACCATGCCTTACCACTGCTGAAACACAGTCGCGAAAGATTCGACAGCCTTGAGTTGTATCCGTTCATTAGGGCCATAGAATCGGGTATTGGAGGCATTATGTCAGCTCACCTGGACATACCGTCTCTCAATCCTCAATCCAACCTGCCATCCACACTGTCGCGTCCGGTTATGACTGACCTGCTCAAGAAAGAACTGGGCTTCAAAGGCCTTGCAATTACAGACGCAATGAACATGAAAGGCCTTACACGCTATTTTGATCCCGGTATTGCGGAGGCGGAAGCTTACCGTGCAGGCAACGACATAATTGAATATGTAAGTGATGCAGCTCTTGCAATCAATTCGATACTGGATTATTACAACAATGGAAAAATATCCTACGAACAAATAGAAGAGACAACAAGGAAAATACTTGCTTTTAAGTACTGGTCTATGCAGGACAAGACTGTTACGGACGGAGAAAAAGCAAGAGTTTACTCCAATAGTAATGAGAACAAGTCTTTTATAAGGAAGCTTTACTCCAATGCCATCACTGTCCTGAACAACAAAGACAATCTTATACCTATACGCCAGCTTGATAAGAAAACAATCGCCTGCCTTGCAATAAATGCTGAAGAAAAGACAGCTTTCCAGGCTATGGTTGAAAAATATACAAAGGCAGATAACTACTACTGGACTGAGGGAATTAATGATATTGATACCCTTCTCAAAAAATTACAGGACTATGATCTTGTTATTGCCGGTTTCTTTGATACAGACCAGAGACCATACCGTAACTTCGGCATTAGTAAATCAGCTTCAGCTTTTGTTAACAGGCTTTCGGAAATGACAGACCTCCTGGGTGTATACTTTGGCAATCCCTATGCAATAGATAAACTCAAAGGATTTAAAGATGCGGAAGGATTAATTCTGACTTACCAGGAAAACATTTATACTGAACAGCTGGCTGCACAACTTATTTTCGGAGGAACGGGAGCTCACGGTAAATTACCGGTTACAATAAACGACACCTACCGCCGTGGATATGGAATTATTACTCCCGGAAATTTACGTTTACAATATGGTTTTCCTGAAGATGCAGGGCTGCAATCCGGTATTCCTAGTACGACCATCGATTCTATAGCAATTTCAGGCATAGAGGCAGGAGCCTATCCCGGTTGTGAAGTACTTATTGCAAGAAAAGGAGTGGTTTTTTTTCATAAATGTTATGGTACTCACACATATGATGCAAGGACCAGCGTGGAACCGGGAGATCTTTTTGACCTGGCATCGGTAACAAAAGTGGCTGCTGCCACCACCGGGTTAATGGTACTCGACAGTGAGGATTTGTTTGATCCTGAAAAGACACTTATTGATTACGTCCCTGAAATGCGCTTTTCAGACAAGAAAGATCTTGTTTTCAGGGATATACTGGCACACCAGGCCGGTTTATATCCCTGGATACCATACTGGAAGAGTACACTTCGGAATAATGGAAAATTCAAATGGTGGACGATCAAAAGGGTGAAATCAGACCGCTACCCTGGTACAGCCGCCAATGGACTATTTGTACACAGGAATTACATGAATAAGATCCACAGGGCCATAAGGAAATCACCACTCGGACCGAAAGAATACAAGTATTCGGGCTTGTCATTCTTCCTGATTCCAGGCATAATAGAAGATCAAAGCGGTGAAGGGTACGAAGATTTTCTATATAATAATGTCTATCACAAACTGGGAGCTTATGATATTGTTTTTAATCCCTTCAGGTTTTATCACCGCACCAGGATTATGCCGACAGAAGTTGATACCCTCTTCAGACATCAGCTCCTGCATGGATATGTACATGATGAAGGAGCTGCGATGATGGGAGGTTTTTCAGGGAATGCAGGACTTTTCGCCACTGCAAACGACCTGGTCAAACTGCTTGAAATGTACCGCAGGGAAGGCTCATACGGTGGTGAACAGATAATCGCCAAAGAAGTAATAAGAGAATATACCACATACCAGTTCCCGGACAATGAAAACAGGCGTGGACTGGGATTTGACAAACCTCTCATTGACGAAAATGATGGCACAGCCGAAGATTATCCCTGCACAGGTGCTTCCCCATCAAGCTTTGGGCACTCGGGTTTTACCGGGACTTTTGCCTGGGTTGATCCGGAAGAAGAATTATCTTATGTCTTTTTAAGTAACAGGGTTTACCCCACCCGCAATAACAGCCTCTTATATGATTTAAATATCAGAACTAATATATTGCAGGCGGTATATGATTCAATATAAAAATAACAATTCTACCTGAAATGATCCCTTACCCTGGCAACCATCTGGTTCTGTGTCATTTTATCAGCAGTCTCCAGTTTTATAGACGGTTTATCTTTTCTTTTCAACAGCACTTTTTTTAATTCATTCTTCGTCTCTGCCGGACCAAATATCAAGAGGTTATCTGCTCCGGCAAGTTTTGATGTAAGATCATCCATAAACTGGTTCAACTGATGTTTCTTCCTCTTTGTTCTTTTCTTCGACGGATTAAAAAACGCTCCTCCACGTCTTGAATAAGATTTTGTTTCGCCTTCATAACGAACTCTGCTTTCAACATTTGACTCTATCTTCACAATATGATGGTTACCTCCGTTAACGGAAATAACATAGGCTTTTTCAGCATCAAGCCAGATACCAACATTCTTATGCATACTCAAATGAATTTATTATTACCCTAAAATTCTATTCTCGTTCATAAATTACGAAAAAAAGACTTAAAAGTCAAGTAATATTTATCATGAACAGGGAAGCAAGAAGTACAGCATAAATCATCTTTATATGGTTAAACAATATGGGAGAAAAAATGTTTCTCTTTCAAACAAAGAGTATTTGAATTAAGTTAAAGCACAAAAAAGTGAAAACTGAAACACTTGGCTTACATATAGAAAAGCACCCTGCCCTGCTGGTTTATTTTACCAGCCCTCAATGCGTAGCATGCAAAAGCCTTCGTCCAAAGGTTGAACAGATGGCTGAGTTACATTTTCCAGAGATAAAATTCCTGCTTGTAGATGCATCAGAAAGCCCGTCAATGACTTCAGAGGCAAACGTATACTCAGCTCCCACCTTAGTAGTTTACTTTGAGGGGAAGGAGTATATCAGGGAAAGTAAGTATATATCGGTAGAGCAACTTAAGGAAAAGATAGGAAGATATTACAATATGATGTTTGGCTGAAGGACTAAGGCTAAGGTGAAGATAAGATCAAAATTTTTTCGTGTTTGGAAAAAATCTTCTATTTTTGCAAGCGCATAAAAAATTACCGGGGTAATGAGATTAGATGCGGTAACAAGCAGGTCATCAATCATAACTCACCTCTCATTACTCACAACTGTTTTATGCCCAGTTGGCGGAATTGGTAGACGCGCTAGTTTCAGGGACTAGTGTACGCAAGTACGTGAAGGTTCGAGTCCTTTACTGGGCACCACAGGTGTACAGAAAAAACCGGTCTGAAAAAGCCGGTTTTTTTTGTAAAAAAGAATTATTGGTTTAAATTTGCCTCGCCAATTTTGAGGTAATATACCATGCCCAGGTGGCGGAATTGGTAGACGCGCCAGGTTGAGGGCCTGGTGGCCGTTTTAGGTCGTGCTGGTTCGATTCCAGTCCTGGGCACTTAAAAAGCCAAGCAGGAGTTTCCTGTTTGGCTTTTTTACTTTCTATTGTATATAAGAATTTGTTTAAGTTTGTGTAATTAAAGGAGAATAACTATGAAAATTCACGACTTTTCAAACCCCAAAGCCTATGTCCCGGATGAAGACCGGTATGATAAAATGGTATACAGGAGATGTGGTAAGAGTGGAGTAATGCTACCCCTTTTATCTTTGGGCCTGTGGCATAATTTTGGTCTTGTGGATCCTGCAGAAAATGCAAGAAAAATTGCCCGCAAAGCATTTGACCTGGGGATTATACATTTTGACCTTGCCAATAATTATGGTCCTCCATTTGGTTCTGCGGAAGAGACCTTCGGCATGATACTAAAAAAAGACCTGGGAATATACAGGAATGAACTTTTTATTTCTACAAAAGCCGGTTATGATATGTGGAACGGTCCTTTTGGTAATTACGGATCAAGAAAATACCTTATCAGCAGCCTGGATGACAGCCTCCGAAGGATGGGACTTGATTACGTAGACCTGTTTTACCATCACAGGCCAGATCCTGATACTCCGCTGGAAGAAACAATGCTCGCACTTGACCAGGTTGTAAGATCAGGTAAAGCACTCTACGTTGGAATAAGTAACTATGATGCTACCAAAACCAGGGAGGCAGCCGAAATTTTAAAAGAGCTGAAAACACCATTTATTATACACCAGGCTAGATATTCGCTTTTCGACAGGTGGGTGGAGGAAAAATTACTGGACACCCTTGGTGATCTTAACAAAGGAATGATAGCTTTCTCCCCCCTGGAACAGGGAATGCTATCAGACAAATACCTGGATGGCATACCGGATAATTCCAGGGCGGCAAAAAAGATGACTTATCTTGAGAAAAAACAGGTATTGTCAAAAATTGATAGAATCCGTGCACTGAATGATCTTGCAAAGGCAAGAGGCCAGAAGCTTAATCAGATGGCAATTAGCTGGATACTGAAGGATGACAGAGTGACATCTGTCGTTGTTGGTGCCAGTACAGAAGAGCAGCTTGCTGATAATATTTCAGCAATTAATAATATTAAGTTTTCCGGGGATGAACTGAAGACGATTGACAGTATATTAAAATAAATGTTTAATTTTGACCCCGAATAACTGAATTTAAATTATGTTATCAAATAATAAATCGAAAACAATCTTAGGTTACAGGAAAGAGCTGCCTCTTTAGCAGGCTTATAACAGAGATTAAATGAAAACTAATCAATACTGAGGCCTGCATTTTTGCAGGTCTTTTTTTTAACAGACAAATTATGAAGGTTTTAAAATTTGGAGGCACATCCATTGGCAGTCCTCATAGGATGAAAAATGTACTCAAAATTATTAATGACGAAAAGGATATCATTGTTGTACTGTCCGCAATATCGGGAACTACAGATGAACTGATCAATATAGCCGGGCTATTGTACAGGGGAAACAAAAAGGAAGCTTCCATGAAAGCTGACATTTTGGGTAAAGGATATCTGAAACTTATTCCTGAAATATATGATACAAATAAATACCGTAAGGAAGCTGAATCAGTTATAAATACTCATATCGATTATCTGAGATCATTTACGCTTAAAGAGTTTTCAAAAAAGCAGGAAAAGACAATACTGGCCCAGGGAGAATTAATGAGCACTGCACTATTCTTTCTTATGGCAAAAGAACATGAAATGGATCCATCTCTTTTACCTGCACTCAACTTTATGAGGATAGACAAGGACGGTGAACCGGATATGTTTTATATCAGGGAGAACCTGGACAGAGAATTAAAAAATGTACAGGGGCTGGGGCCTGTTATAACCCAGGGTTATATATGCAGAAATGCTTACGGAGATATTGATAATCTGAAAAGAGGAGGTAGCGATTTCACTGCAACAATCATAGGTTCGGTACTTACTGCTGATGAAATACAGATATGGACAGACATTAATGGTCTTCACAATAATGATCCAAGATATATAGATCACACGGAAGTAATAAGGGAATTGTCATTTGATGAAGCAGCGGAACTTGCCTATTTCGGTGCAAAAATATTACACCCCAGCAGTGTTGTTCCTGCGAGGTCAGCAAATATCCCGGTAAGGTTAAAGAACAGTATGCATCCGGAAGATGAGGGAACTATTATCAGTTCTGCATACAGTTCATCAGGTTACAAAGCAATTGCAGCTAAAGACGGTATAACAGCAATAAAGATTAAATCAGACCGCATGTTGCTTGCCTATGGCTTTCTCAGAAAAATATTCGACATTTTTGAACTGTATAAAACTGCAATTGACATGATAACTACCTCGGAAGTTGCAGTGTCACTCACCATAGATGACAATACCAGGATTAAGCCCATAATAGATGACCTTAAAAACCTGGGTACAGTGGAGTTTGAATCCAACCAGACTATTATATGCATTGTAGGAGACTTTATTGCAGAAGATACAGGCACAACAGTTGAAATCTTCAATGCCCTGAGCAAAATACCTTTAAGAATGATATCATACGGAGGCAGCAAACATAACATTTCTCTTCTTACCAACAGCAGTAATAAGAAAGATGCACTTAACGCACTCCACGAACACCTTTTCAAAAAATAAAATAATGCTGGATAATAAACTGGAAGAAAAACTATCCGGTATCAGAACACCCTTCTACTATTACGAGATGGATGTTCTGGGCCTTACCGTTGATAATATAAAAAGAGAAGCTGACAGGTACGGCTTTAAAGTTCATTATGCCCTCAAATCAAATGCTAATCCGAAAATACTCAGAATTCTGTCATCATCAGGATTTGGCGCTGACTGTGTGAGCGGTAATGAAATAGAAATGGCCACTGAATGCGGTTTCAGTAGTGAAGATATTGTTTTTGCCGGTGTAGGAAAAACCGATGAAGAAATAATTACCGGGATAGATAATGACATTTTTTGTTTCAACGTTGAGTCTGCTGAAGAAGTAAGTATTATTAATGATTTGTCGCGAAAAAAAGAATATATATCCCGCATTTCCCTGAGAATTAACCCAAATGTAGAAGCAAATACACACAAATATATAACAACCGGTATTGAGGAAAGTAAGTTCGGTATTAATATGCGGGATATTGAGGATGTGACTTCCCTGCTGGGAAAACTTGATAATATCGAACTGCTTGGTCTTCACTTCCATATAGGATCCCAGATCAGGCAGATGGATGCATTTAAACGACTTTGTTCAAGAATCAATGAAATACTCGGGTGGTTTGAAGCCCACAATGTACCAGTAAGGCACATAAATGTAGGCGGAGGACTGGGCATAAATTATGATGACCCTGAAGAACTCCCCGATTTTGCAGAATATTTTGGGATATTCAACGAACACCTGGAACGAAATGATGAACAAGTTATACATTTTGAGCCCGGCAGATCAGTTACAGGACAGTCAGGCAGTCTTATTACCAGGGTTCTTTATGTTAAGAAAGGAACACAAACAGACTTTGCAGTGGTTGATGCAGGCATGACCGATCTTATAAGGCCTGCACTTTACAGTGCACACCATAAGATAGAAAACATCAGTTCAGTGAAAAAGCACGGTAAATACAATGTTGTTGGCCCGATTTGTGAATCAAGCGACAGCTTTGGTAAATATATTGATCTGCCGGAAACACACAGGGGCGATCTTCTTGCCATACGCTCAGCCGGGGCTTACGGAGAAGTAATGGCCTCAAATTATAATCTTAGAAAAAAAGCAGTTTCCGTTTTCTCGGATGAGATATAATTGATCCTGTAAGCATAATATTTGCTATTTTTGAGCTATGGTAATAATTGCAGACAGCGGATCCAGTAAAACCAATTGGATTATATCCGATGGAAATACTGACAATATTAAGATTAATACAGAAGGACTTAATCCGAATTTTACTGATGTTGATACTATTCGTTTGGTACTTACTAACAAAGTATTACCATTCACCGGTGACAGAACTGCAAGCAACATTTTCTTTTACGGATCAGGTTGTTCAGATATTCGTATGTGTAATACAGTAAGAGAAGGGATCAGGGAGGTTTTTCCCACAGCACATACAGAAGTAAACAGTGACCTTCTTGGAGCAGCACGGGCTCTTCTCGGCAATAACAACGGAATAGCCTGCATAATTGGGACAGGCTCAAACTCAGGGCTCTATGACGGAAACAGCATTATTGCAAATATTCCTCCCCTGGGCTTTATTCTTGGTGATGAAGGAAGCGGATCCTACCTTGGGAAAAGACTATTATCAGATTACCTTAAAGGAGTAATGCCTCCGGATATCTCAAGCTTGTTCGGGAGTAAATACCAAACCGATAAGGACAGGGTAATTGAAAAAGTCTACAGGGGTGAGTTTCCTAATAAGTATATTGCCGGATTCGTTGTTTTCCTGAAAGACAATATTGAAAAAAAATACTGCAGGGAGCTTGTTAAGGAAGCCTTTTCTGATTTTTTCAGGAGAAATATTAAGTTTTATGACGGGTATGACAAGCTGAAAATATCATTTACAGGATCAATAGCCTGGCATTTCAGAGAACTTCTGGAAGAAGTTATGGAAATTAACGGGCTTAACAAAGGTGAGATATTAAGAGAACCCTCTGAACAGATAATGCAATATCATTTGAAACACTATTAATCATTCACCGGAAAAAAATGGCAAAAGACAATAACATAACCGAAGCAGAATCTCATTACAGCAACATTGATAAGATGTCCACCCGGGAAATACTGGAGCATATAAATGATGAAGACAGTAAGATAGTGCCCGTGGTGCGATCGGTCATACCACAGGTGGAAAAACTCGTCGAAAAGGTTGCCGCAAGGATGAAAAAGGGAGGACGACTTTTTTACATTGGTGCAGGTACAAGCGGCAGGCTGGGTATAGTTGATGCTTCTGAGATACCCCCTACCTTCGGGCTGGATCATGGTTTTGTTATTGGGCTTATTGCCGGAGGCGACGGGGCCATACGCAAAGCTGTGGAAAAAGCGGAAGACAATGAAGAACTGGGCTGGCAGGACCTCGAAGACTACAGGATTGACAGCCAGGATACCGTTGTAGGAATTGCTGCCTCAGGACGAACACCGTATGTCATTGGGGCATTAAAAAGGGCTCGGGAAAAAGGGATTCTGACTGCCTGTATTACAAGTAACCCGGGAACAGATCTTGAGAAGCAGGCCGATATTCCAATTGTTGCGGTAACCGGGCCAGAGTTTGTCACAGGCAGCACCCGTATGAAAGCCGGTACCTCCCAGAAGCTTATCCTTAACATGCTCACAACGGCTGTGATGATAAGGCTCGGAAGGGTCAGGGGTAATAAAATGGTTCATATGCAACTTACAAACCAAAAACTCATTGACAGGGGCACAAAAATGATAATGGAAGAGCTGGATATCGAAAAAGAAAAAGCCAGGAAGCTTTTACTGCTTCATGGCTCTGTTCAAAAAGCTCTTGAGGAGATGGGGGGATAGGGTTAGAAGCTAAGGCTAAGGCTAAGGCTAAGGCTAAGGCTAAGGCTGAGGCTGAGGCTAAGGCTAAGGAAACGCCGCTGGCCTATTTCTTAGGCTTTCTTTCTATTTTCCTTACAACCATCGATCTGTCGCGTGTGTCGCCTGACTTACTTCCCACATAATCAACATATGCAATATAAGTATTTACCTGGTTGGGAATAAGTTGCTGTATCCTGATGTAATCATTATTCTGATACCCCCGCAGATCAAAGTTGTTATGATTATCTTACAAGACATCTACATAGTAAACATATGGACCAAGATTGTAAAATATTACTACCCCGTTTGAATTGGTATTACCTTCTGCCTGCATATTAGTCTCAGCATCCCAGTCGTCAAGAGTAGGATATAACCTTACATTGGCATCGGAAATAAGGTACTCATCGTACCATTCCCTGACCTCTATTTCCAGTATAGTGGGAGAAACAACCTCAATGGTCTGATAAGCCCTGTCAGTAGCACCGGTTTTACTGATTGCCGTGAGCATGACTTCATAAGTTCCTGAAGCCGAATAGCTGTGAACCGGGTTAACTGAGTAGGAGACATAGCCATCACCAAAATCCCATTCATATTCAACAGCATTGTATGAATCGTTGGTAAAGACAATATCTTCACCTATATAAGCCTGAACCTTGTCCGTGAAGAAAAACGCATCCGGTCTGATTTCACATGAAGTAAAAAAGAGCGGGAACAATATAGATATAAATAAAATCTTTCTCATGACTCTGATATTTGGTTTCATCAAAGATAATCCAAATAATGTGCCAAGAAAGAATGAAAATTATATAATTCTTAAAGCTGAACCCGGGTTAAAAAGGTATCATTTACTCAGGGTATTGAACACAGCTGGTATTTTAACTGTTTTTAAAACACCCGGCTGATGGTTCTTTTGCTGTGCAAAATTATCACTATCTTTGCAGCCGTTTATTAAAGTGAAAAAGCACAATGATTAACATAACATTTCCGGATAATTCAACCAGGGAATATGAATCCGGCGTAAGCAGTCTTGACATTGCAAACAGCATCAGCCCGGGACTTGCCCGGCAGGTATACGCTGCCAGCCTTAACGGTGAAACGAGAGATTTGTCAAGGCCGGTCAATGAAGATGCCAGGATAGTCTTTCACAAGTGGAACGACGAGGAAGCAAGGCACACTTTCTGGCATACCAGTGCTCATTTACTTGCGGCAGCACTTGAAGAACTATACCCCGGTATCAAATTCGGCATAGGCCCTTCTATCGGGAACGGTTTTTATTATGATGTTGATCCGGGAGATGGGAAAGTAATATCTGAGTCAGACCTGCCTGTTATTGAAAAAAAAATGAAGGAACTGGCAAAGCAGAAGATAGGGATTGAAAGAATTGAGATCAGCAAGGCCCGTGCACTTGAGATATTTGATAAAAAAGGCGATGAATACAAGACCGAGCTTATATCAGAACTTGAAGATGGCAATATATCATTGTATAAGCTGGGCAATTTTGTTGATCTGTGCAGGGGTCCGCATCTTCCTGGCACAGAAAGCATCAAGGCCATTAAACTTCTCAGCCTTGCAGGAGCCTACTGGAGGGGTGATGAAAAAAGAAAGATGATGACCCGTATTTACGGAATCACTTTCCCGAAAGCAAAATTGCTGGAAGAACACCTGCTGATGCTCGAGGAAGCTAAGAAAAGAGACCATCGCAAAATAGGCAAAGAACTTGAACTATTCTCTTTCTCACAGAAGGTAGGTATGGGTCTGCCCCTGTGGTTACCCAGGGGATCGGAACTCAGGCAGAGACTGATTGATTTTATGACAGCCGAACTCAAGCGCAGGGGATATACAATAGTTACCACACCTCATATTGGAAATGTAGAGTTATACAAAACATCAGGCCATTACGAGAAATACGGGTCTGATTCTTTCCAGCCTCTCAATACCCCCCAGGAGGGTGAGCAATTTATGCTAAAACCGATGAATTGCCCCCACCATTGTGAAATATACAATGCAAGTCCTCACTCCTACAAGGACCTGCCCGTTCGTATGGCTGAATTTGGAACTGTTTACAGGTATGAGCAGCATGGTGAACTGCACGGACTTACAAGGGTAAGAAGTTTCACTCAGGATGATGCCCATCACTTCTGTGAGCCTGACCAGATGAAGGATGAGTTCAAGAAAATTATTGATCTTGTTCAGTGGACCTTTAAATCATTGAATTTCACTGATTACACAGCACAGATATCATTACGTGACGCTTCTGACAAAGAGAAATATATTGGCAGTGATGAGAACTGGGAAAAAGCAGAAAAAGCAATAATAGAAGCTGCTGGCGAAAAAGGAATGCAAACCACTGTTGTTGAAGGCGAAGCAGCATTTTATGGCCCAAAACTGGATTTCATGGTTAAAGACGCCATAGGTCGTGAATGGCAGCTGGGAACTATTCAGGTAGATTACAACCTGCCTGAGAGATTTGATCTAAGCTACACTGGCTCTGATAACCAGAAGCACAGGCCTGTAATGTTACACAGGGCAATATTCGGCAGCCTGGAGAGATTTGTTGCCGTCCTGATTGAAAGCACGGCCGGGAAATTTCCTTTATGGCTAACTCCTGATCAGGTCATTATACTGCCGGTCAGTGAAAAATATCATGATTATTCTAAAAAAGTTTTAAATTTCTTAAATAATTCCGATATTCGCACTCTGATTGACGAGAGAAACGAAAAAGTAGGTAAAAAGATAAGGGATAATGAGTTAAGAAGAATCCCCTATCTTCTTATTGTTGGTGAAAAGGAAGAAAATTCTTCTACTGTGTCGGTAAGAAAGCAGGGTAAAGGCGATATCGGCACTATGGAATTAGAAGAATTTACTAACTTTATTAGACAACAGGTAAGCGAAGAATTAAATATAAAGTAATAAACTGAATTATTAATTTAAAGTAATAGGAGGACTTAACCATAGCAGGACCACACAGAAGAATGCACCCGAAGAGACGTGAAAACAGAACGCCCCACAGGATTAATAACCGCATCAATGCAAAAGTTGTACGGGTTGTGGGCGATAATGTGGAGCCACAGGTAATGTCAACAAGTGAAGCAATGAGGCTGGCTGATGAGATGGAACTGGACCTTGTTGAGATATCACCAAAAGCTGATCCGCCTGTATGTAAGATCATAGATTATCAGAAGTTTCTTTACCATCAGAAAAAGAAACAGAAAGAAATGAAGGCCAAGGCCAACAAAGTAGTGGTAAAGGAAATAAGATTCGGACCGAATACTGATGATCATGATTATAACTTTAAATACAAGCATGCATTGAAATTCCTTCAGGACGGAGCAAAGGTGAAAGCTTTTGTATTCTTCAAAGGAAGATCAATACTATTTAAGGATAAAGGTGAAATATTATTATTAAGACTTGCTCAGGACCTTGAAGAATACGGCGTTGTAGAACAAATGCCTAAACTTGAAGGAAAGAGAATGACCATCACCTTTACACCAAAAGTAAAAAAGAAAAAATAGGTTCTTTCAAATAATAAAAACTGTACGAAATGCCAAAAATGAAAACCAATCCCGGTGCTAAGAAAAGGTTTACTTTTACCGGATCGGGTAAGATAAAGCGTAAGCATGCGTACAAAAGCCACATTCTCACTAAAAAATCAACAAAACGTAAAAGGAACCTTACCTATTACGGGACAGTTGATAAAGCAGATGAGAAGAATATAAAAATTCTGCTGGCTAAGAAATAATGCTGACGCTGAGAAGAGAAAGAAAAATGAGTATTAACAGAATGTCAAGCTACATAAGTCTTACCAAAAGGGAAGCGCTGACATTCAATAAATAGTAAAATTATGCCAAGATCAACTAATTCAGTTGCTTCACGGAACAGAAGAAGGAAGGTACTGAAGCAAACAAAAGGTCAATTCGGTCGCAGGAAAAATGTTTACACGGTTGCTGTAAATGCCCTTGAAAAAGGAATGCAGTATTCGTATCGCGACAGAAGAAAAAAGAAAGGTAATTTCAGATCCCTGTGGATACAAAGAATAAATGCCGCCGCAAGGCAGTATGATATGAGCTATTCAGAATTCATGGGTAAAATAAATAAGAAAGGTATTGCTCTAAACAGGAAAACCCTTGCCGACCTGGCAATGAATCATCCTGAAGCATTTAAAGCAATTGTAGAAAAAGTAAAATAAATTAATAACATATTTCGAAAGAACCTGTAAAGGCTGCCCCAGAAAGGCAGCCTTTTTTGTATTCTCGGATGATCACATATTCGCTCTGCCTACCATTGCTACTCGCTCCCTGCCCCCTTCACTGTCCGCCGTAGGCTTGCCGGAGGAGGGCTCCCTGCTCCCTGCCCCCTGCCCCATGCCTCATGCCATATTGTCGGCTTAATTATAAATTTGCACGCCATATTGTCATGCAGGGGGTTCAGTTAATCTTAGTATATGACAGGCCGCTCTGCTATTACTTGATTGTATCACTGATATTTACATAAAAATAATGCCTGTCATATCTTTTTATGTGGCACAGCTTTTGATAACAGGAGGGTAAATGTATAATTAAAAAATTTGGAGGATAAAAAAATGACAATAGCAAGATTTCCGTTTTTACCGCAGACTATGCTGGACCATTTCTGGGACAATGATTTGACAGACAGGTCAAGTGCTAATTATTCACGCACGAATACAAGCCTTCCTGCCGTTAATATCAAAGAAACAGAAGATGATTTCACCATAGAAGTAGCAGCACCCGGGATGAAAAAAGATGATTTTGAAATTAACTATGACAATGGCAGGCTCACTATTTCATCCGAACGCACTGAAGAAGATACTGATAACTATAACCGCAGGGAATTCAGTTACCAGTCATTCTGCCGAAGCTTTGAAATAGAAGATAATGTAATCAATAATGAGAAGATCAAAGCTAAATACAATGATGGTATACTGTACATCACTCTTCCCAAAAGAGAAGAGATTAAGCCAAAACCTGCAAGGCAGATAGCTATCAGCTAGTACAGTTAAGATAATATCAGAGTAAGGAGGCTGTCTTTGTTTGTATAAAAAGACAGCCTCCGTTATGAAAAGGAGAAATGACATGCAATTTGATAAATTTACTATAAAATCACAGGAATCAATCCAGAGGGCGCAGCAGCTGGCTATTGAGAATAATAACCAGGCCATAGAATGCGGGCATATCCTTAAGGGAATAATGGAGACTGATGACAATATTATGCCCCATATCTTCAAGAAGCTTTCAGTCAATGAAGAGATACTTATAGCTGCCCTGGATAAAATAACCGGGTCCTACCCCCGTATCAGCGGAGGCCAGGTTTACCTTGGTGATTCAGCAAACAAGGCGCTCATAGCTGCAAAAAAGGCCGCCGGCCAGGCAGGAGATGAATATGTATCACTTGAGCACCTTCTGTTTGGTATTCTTGACACAAAAGACGATGTAGCATCTTTGCTCAGGGATAGTGGTATAAATCCACGCGATCTGAAAGCAATAATGGAGGAATTAAAAAAAGGCAGTAAAGTTAACAGTCAGACTGCTGAGGATACTTATAATGCGCTGAACAAATACGCTATTAATTTGAATGAGCGTGCCAGGGACGGAAAGCTTGATCCTGTTATAGGAAGGGATGAGGAGATCAGGAGAGTACTTCAGATACTGGCAAGGCGTACTAAAAACAACCCCATCCTGGTAGGTGAACCCGGCGTGGGTAAAACAGCCATTGCAGAGGGAATAGCTTTCAGGATAGTTGACGGCGATGCACCTGACGACCTGCTTCAAAAGAACATTTACAGCCTCGATATGGGAGCCCTGATAGCAGGGGCGAAATATAAAGGTGAGTTTGAAGAGAGGCTAAAATCAGTTGTTAAAGAAGTTGTTAACTCTGATGGCAACATTATTCTCTTTATTGACGAGATACATACCCTGGTAGGAGCCGGTGGTGGTGGTGAAGGAGCAATGGATGCAGCCAATATACTCAAACCTGCTCTCTCAAAGGGGGAATTAAGGGCCGTAGGCGCCACAACGCTGAATGAATACCAGAAATACTTCGAAAAAGACAAAGCTCTTGAAAGGCGCTTCCAGAAAGTATTTATTGATGAACCAAATGAGGAAGATGCCATATCAATACTGAGGGGGATCAAAGAAAGGTATGAGAATTACCATAAGATCCGTATCATGGATGAAGCCATTGTTGCTGCCGTTCAGTTATCGGTCAGGTATATCAATGACCGCTTCCTGCCGGATAAGGCAATTGACCTTATTGATGAAGCTGCTGCTCACCTCAGGATTGAGATGAACTCAAAACCTGAAGAACTGGATACCCTGGACAGGAAAATACAGCAACTTGAAATTGAAAAAGTTGCATTTAAACGTGAAAAGGATAAAGACAGGCTGGAAAGAATCAAGGAGCAGCTTGCCGACATGGAGGATGAAAGGAAGCAACTCACAGCCAGGTGGGACGATGAGAAAAAAGTAGTAAACGAGATACAGGAAATAAAACAAAAAATCGAAGAAAACCGCTACCAGGCCGACAAGGCAGAGCGCGAGGGGAATCTTGGCAGGGTGGCTGAAATCAGGTACGGGCTCTTACCTGAGGCTGAAGCAGCTCTGAAAAAGACCATCCAGAAGCTCCAGGAGTATGAGAAAGAAGGTAAGCGCCTTGTCAGGGAGGAAATAAATTCTGAAGACATCGCGGGCATCGTTTCCAGATGGACCGGTATACCTGTTACAAGGATGCTGCAAAGCGAAAAAGACAAACTGCTTAAAATAGAAGAAGAACTCCATAACAGGGTTGTTGGACAGGATGAAGCTATTGATGCTGTAGCTGCAGCAATACGCAGAAGCAGGACAGGCCTGTCTGATGATAAGCGCCCGGTTGGGTCATTCCTGTTCCTGGGGACTACCGGGGTAGGAAAAACAGAGCTTGCAAGAGCACTTGCTGAATACCTCTTCAATGATGAATCGCTTATGACACGCATAGACATGAGCGAATACCAGGAAAGGCACGCCGTTTCAAGACTTGTAGGTGCACCCCCCGGATATGTGGGCTATGATGAAGGTGGTCAGCTGACCGAGGCTGTGAGAAGAAAACCCTATTCCGTAATATTGCTTGACGAAGTTGAAAAAGCACATCCGGATACCTTCAATATTCTGCTGCAGGTACTTGAGGACGGAAGACTGACGGATAATAAGGGAAGGGTGGCAAATTTTAAAAACACTATAGTAATAATGACTTCAAACCTGGGCTCTGATCTGATAAGAGAGAATTTTGAGGATTTCTCCGAAGAAAGGGCCGGGGAGATAATAGAAAAAACCAGGAACCAGGTATTTGAGATATTGAAGAAGAGTATGCGCCCTGAATTCCTTAACAGGATTGATGAACTAATAATGTTCAAACCTCTTACAAGAAATGATATCAGGGGAATTATTGATATTCAGATCAGACAACTCAGTAAGATAGTTGCTAAACAGGATATAGAGCTGAAATTAACTGACAGTTGCAAAGATTACCTTCAGGAAAAAGGCTTCAATATTCAATTTGGCGCCAGGCCCCTGAAGCGTCTGATCCAAAAGGAAATTACGGATAAGATATCCGTGGCTATACTTAAAGGAGAATTATCAGAAGGAAAGTCTGAGATCCTTATTGACAGTGATGGGATGGATACAGAGGTTAAGGTAAGATCATAAGACTCTTCGCTTCGCTCAGAGTGACAAATTGCTTCGCTCAGAATGATATAAATCTATTTGACTCCGTGGAACATCCTGCGGAGTCTTATTTTTTTAAGACCGCTTGCTTCCTTATCAACAGACAGCCAGATGAATTTAGGTTCACCCACGATATGATCCTCCGGCACAAAACCCCAGAACCTTGAGTCGGCTGAATTATGGCGGTTATCACCCATCATCCAGTAGTAGTCCATTTGAAATGTATAGCTGTCTGTTTCTTCACCGTTTATTATAAAACTGTTTCCATCCACCTCAAGATCATTGTCTTCATACACATCTATGATACGCCGGTAGATTGAAATATTATTGGTATCGAGCTTAACGGTAGCCCCTTTTGCAGGTATCCATAATGGTCCGAAATAATCTTCATTCCAGGGATAATATGGGTTATGGGGGAAAATATGAGAACCATATTCGCCAGGTCTCCTCAGCTGTTTCTTTACTTCCTTTACATTCCTGAATGTCCGCAGTTTTTCTGCATTTGATTCGGTAAGAGGAAGCAGGTACATGGTTCCGGAAACCATATTCTGATCTGATTTATAGATATCCAGTCTTTCAAAAGCCTTGGGATTTATCCTTGTACCATCGGTCTGTACCCAGTAGTTTGTCTGCTGTGTTTCAAGCGGCTCAATCTCTTTTCCATTAACAAAAAGAACACCCCCCCTGATCTCCAGTGTATCACCGGCGATACCCACACAACGCTTAACATAATTCTCCCGCCTGTCAACAGGCCTGTAGATAATATCATTATTTTTCCACACCTCTTCCCTGGCCATCCTTTCATACTCTTTATCTGTACGGGTGTTACCACTTGTATACTGATCATAATTCTTCAACCTTTGTTGCTCTGATCGTAGTATTTCCTCATAAGCCGTTACCTGGTTTTGTAAGACAACCGTATCGCCGGCAGGGAAATTAAACACCACGGCATCAAAACGTTTCACATCACCAAAACCCTCAAGCCTTTTGTATGGAGCTGTAACCAGGTTAGACCAGGATCTGGTCTTGATTATTGGAATGGTATGCTGGGTAAAAGGAAATGCTATTGGGGTATTGGGTAATCGCGGCCCATAGGCTACCTTACTGACAAACAAATGATCACCAACCCTCAGTGATTTTTCCATTGACGGTGTTGGTATCCGGTAATTCTGAAACAGGAAAATATTGATAAGGGTTACTGCAATTACAGCAAATATCAGGGCATCAAGCCACTCAATAAAGGTGTTATTGGGCCCTTCCCTCTTTTTCCAGAATGACCAGTTAACCTTTTTTGTTATATAGATGTCGAATATTACGGCCAGTCCAAACAACAACCAGTAATTACCAACCCATATAACCCACAGGATATATATAATTGCAACTATTGCAAACTTAAAATATTTGTTTTTCAGTATGTCAGGCATTTTTTGAATTCTTTTATGATGGGCAAAAGTAATGTTTTCTGCTAAAACCCGAGCACATCACTCATTGTAAATATTCCTTTTCGTTTATGAATATACTCTGCAGCAAAAATTGCACCAAGAGCAAACCCCTTTCTGTTGTGTGCCTCATGCTTTATACTTATTGTATCAATAGAAGATTGCCATTTAACAATATGTGTACCGGTAACATTGCCTTCACGTAAACAATGTATCCCAATTCCACTTTCATCATTGTTTTCATCCCTGTACCATGATTTATAACGGCTGCATTCATTAATTATGTCGCCGGCCAGGCTGATAGCCGTGCCACTCGGGGCATCTTTCTTGGCCGTATGATGAACCTCGCTCAGCTCAACCCTGTATTCCTCCATCCTTTCCATAACAGCCGCAAGTTCCCTGTTGAATTTAAACAAAACATTTACCCCAATGCTGAAATTAGATGCATACAAAAAGGCTCCATTTTTTTCTTTTACAAGTTTTTTAAGCTCTTCCAGCCTTTCTGTCCAACCGGTAGTACCTGATATTACAGGCACTCCCCTTTCAATACACCTTGTAATATTACTGAAAGCTGTACCAGGCAGCGAAAATTCAACAGCTACATCAGAAGCGGCAAATAAGCGGGAATCAAAATCTTCAGGATTATCCTTATCGATTTTCAACAAGACCTGGTGACCTCTGTTCAAAGCCATCTCTTCAACCTCCCTGCCCATTCTCCCATATCCTATAATTATAATTTTCATCATGTGAAATTTTTGATTAATAACTTCTCCTTCCGTATTTCTTACTAATACCCGGCTAAATTACCCATTTTTTTAAGCATTGGTAAATATTGAGAGCGGAAACATTATTACTAACTTTATCCCATATTTGAATTATGATACTCATGAGCAGGAACAATACTACCTTAATACTTTTTATATTTATCTTAATACTGTTTCCAGTTATCTCAGAAGCCCAGAAGACTGATCCTTATCATTCACACAAGGGAGGATTCGGTGAGCTTATAATGCAGGATGCGGGTATTTCCATCTGGTGGTGCAAGGGAGCTTATAAAGTTATGCGTGACACCCCGCTACCGGAGAAGTCGGGAGGGATGGTTAAAATCTCGGCTGCTAAAAACGAATATGAACCCTTTCAGCTTGTAATAAGACCCGGATCCAGGATAGAGAATTTACGTATATCAGCAGGAAACCTGGTCAATGGAGAAAACATTATCTCCCATAATAACCTGCAAATCAGGAAGGTTGAATATGTAAAAGTTGCAAAACCCACTGACAGCTATGGCTACAGTGATTACTGGCCTGATCCTCTTCCTGAAGTAAAAGGGCCATCCAGGGCATATGGGGCTGAGAATAATGCATACTGGATAACGGTTTTTGTTCCATCTGATACAGAGCCGGGGATTTACGAAGGAACAGTCAGATTAAAGAGCCCGGAATTAAGCAGTGAGATTCCTGTCAGACTTGAAGTATTTGACTTTTGCCTGCCGGATACTACAAGCCTGAGGTCCGGATTCGGGCTTAGCGTAGACAAAATATCTGCATACCATAACCTGGAGAGAGAAGAGGATATAAAAGAAACATTCGATCTCTACATGAAGTCTTTCAGGGATTACCGGATTGCTCCCTATGATCCTTTCTACCTCTATCCTGTTAAAGAAAAGACAAAAGGCATACACTGGAGTGGCGGAATATACGATTATACCAACTCATTTAACGGTGAATATTCCTTTATGATTGAAGACGATAATACAACTGTATCCGTGGCCGGCAGATATAAGAAGTTAATAAATATTGAAAACGGAAAAAAATACATGCTACGGTGGAACTTAAAAACAGGAGAAGATAATCAACAATACTGCATCCTGGTTGAAGGATTTGACGGTGAAGGGAAAAAACTCGTTTTTGAGAACAGGATGGAAGTTTTTAGCGGTGACAGCACCTGGTCTTCAGAGGAATATAAAGACCTGGTCTTTCCCTTTGAAGTTTCTGCAGTAAGTCTTTCAGTTTTCCCGGTATTCAGGACGGCCACCGGAGAAAACACAGGCAAATTATGGTTAGATAATATAGTTTTCAGTGAAGACGGGAAAAATAATAACCTGCTGATGCAGGGTGATTTTGAAGTAAAATCCGGAGATGTAGACATTGAGCTTGATTTTTCTGAGTTTGACCAGGCAGGCGAACGATATCTTGATGAATTTGGTTTTAATTCTTTCAGGCTATACCTGAAGGGGATGGGAAGCGGAACTTACTACAGCAGGAATAAGGGTGTCTTTGAAGGATTTGTTAAAGGCAGCCCCGTATATGACAGCCTTATGCACAAATACCTTACAACAATGCAGTCCCACCTAAAAGAAAAAGGCTGGCTTGGTAAGGAATATGTTTACTGGTTTGATGAACCGGGTAAAAAAGATTATCCCTTCGTCAGGGACGGTATGGAAACAATTAAAAAATCGGCTCCGGAAATTTCGACCTTTATAACAGAAAATGATCCTGGTCCTGAAATAATGGATGTTACCGATATTACATGCACCATATTCCATCGTGTTGATCCCGCTGAAGCAAAAGATATAGTAGCCGGGGGACAGGAATACTGGTCGTACCTATGTACAGCCCCAAAATATCCATGGATATCAGAATTTATTGATCATGATGCAATTAATATGCGAATGTGGTTATGGGTGACTTATGCATACAGGCTTAACGGTATACTGATATGGTCAACAAACTACTGGACATCAAGATCAGCATCCCCTGCCGGATACCTGCAGAACCCATGGAAAGAACCGGCATCTTTTGTACAGGGTTATGGCTGGCCATATGGCAAGCAAACAGTCTGGGGAAATGGAGACGGACGTTTGTTCTACCCTCCCAATAAGAATCCAAATACAGACAAGAGTAAATACATAGAGCGACCGGTACCTTCTCTAAGGCTAGAGTTCCTGAGACAGGGAATTGAAGATTATGAGTACCTTGTAATGCTGGAGCAGCTTTTGAACAAGGCCGTCAATCATGATGATAATACTATTACAAAAGCTAAAAATCTTCTTAAAGTTAGAGGGAAGCTTTTTAATGATGGCAAAGACTATGTAAAAGACCCCGATAAAATCTACACTTACAGGAAAGAAATAGCCAGGATGATTTCAGAAATAAACATTAATACCAGATAAAATGAAAAATACAATAAAGCTATTTGTAGCAGTACTATTGATGGTTTCATGTACCGCACAGGAAAAGGATGCAAATGATCAGTGGGAAAGAATCTTTAACGGAGTAAGCATGGAAGGCTGGACCATTAAGATTACCGGACATCCATTAGGTGAAAACTACAATAATACTTTTGTTATAGAAGACAGTGTGTTAAAAGTAAACTATGACAATTACGAGTCCTTTAACGGAGAGTTCGGACATATTTTTTATAATGAAGAATTATCATCCTACCGCCTGAGGTTGAAGTACAGGTTTAACGGAGAACAGGTAAGCGGAGGACCCGGATGGGGATACAGGAACAGCGGGGTAATGCTCCACAGCCAGTCGCCGGAATCTATGTTGCTGAACCAGGATTTCCCAGTATCTGTTGAAGCACAGTTTCTCGGAGGTGATGGACATACAGAAAGATCAACTCTTAACCTGTGTACACCCGGGACTAATGTTATTATTGATAAGGAATTGATTACCAGGCATTGTACCAATAGCAACTCAAAAACTTACCACGGTGATGTATGGGTGGAAACCGAACTAGTGGTTTACAGTGACAGTATCATTCATCATATAGTTAACGGAGACACTGTAATAAGTTACAACAGCCCGCAGATAGGAGGAGGCAGCATCCCGGAGGGATTTCCGCTCCCTGAAGGCACTATGCTTGAATCTGGCTATATTTCGCTCCAGGCGGAAAGCCACCCCGTGGAATTTAAGGATATTGAGATAATGAAAATAAAATAGGCTGAGAGCTAAGGCTAAGGAGAAGGCTGATACCATGATCAACGCCCGGGAACTGGCCATTGCGGGTAAAACATCCTTTAGCCTTTAGTCTTTTGTCTTTAGTCTTTAGTCTTTTGTCTTTAGTCTTTTTTCTCTATCAAAAACAACCTTCCCTCCCACTATGGTATAATCGACCTTCGTTTTCATTATCTGGTCTTCATCTATGCTCATAAGGTCTTTATCTGTGATTACCATATCGGCCAGGTATCCTTCTTTTATCATACCCTTACGGTCTTCCATGAACTGGGAGTATGCAGACCCAAGTGTATAGAGTCTAATTGCCTCTTCCATTGTGAGCTTTTCCTCAGGAAACCATCCCTCCCCTTCTTCGCCCAGTCTGTCTTTCCTGCTTACAGCGGCATACAGCCCTTCCATGGGATTAAGAGGCTCAACTGAATAATCGGTACCAAAGGCTATCTTAGCGCCAGACCCGAGTAATGTGCTCCAGGCATATGCACCTTTGCTTCTTTCTATCCCTATTCGCTTCTCACAGAAGCGTTTATCGGTGATACAGTGTGTTGGTTGCATTGATGCAATCACTTCCAGATCAGCAAAACGGGGTATATCTTCCTGTATAAGGAGTTGAGCATGCTCACTTCTGTGTCTGCTGTCTCTTGTACCGTTTTCCTCTGCCGCCTTCTGATAAGCATTCAGAATCCAATGGTTTGCCTTTGTTCCAATAGCATGTATACCAATCTGGAAGCCGGCAGCATCAGAAGAAACGACTTTCTCTTCCAGCTCTTCATAAGTCATCTGCGGCAATCCGGCTTTATCAGGCTCATCACTAAAAGGATCAAACATAAGCGCTGTACCAGAACCCAGTGTACCATCAATAAAGCCTTTAAGATATCCAAACCTCAGCCAGTCATTTTCATAGGGATATTTCTCCAGTTGTTTCTTATATTTTATCAGCTCTTCCTCATCTGCAGTAAGGATCCCACCAATATCAATCCTGGATGTAAGCTTACCTTCCTCCATTAGCCTGTCCCACATATCCCAGTTTGCCCTTCCGGGTATCTGTATACTTGTAATACCCAGTTTACGGGCCTTCTCTAGTGCCATTAAATAGCCATTCCACTCCCTTTCAGCCTTTTCCTCCTCTGTTCTTTCAACCGGGACAGCTCCATATTTTAAAAGACGAGTGGCCGACTCCTTGAATATACCTGTTGGCTCACCTGTTCTCGGGTCGCGCTGTATCTCCCCTCCAAAAGGATCGGGAGTATCTTTTGTAATACCTGAGTTATTTATAACCTTACTGTTTACCAACACCGAATGCCCGTCTGCACGACTCAGGACAACAGGATTATCGGGTGCCACAACATCCAGTAATTCTTTAGTGGGCCATTCCCTGTTCATAAACATCTCATGTTCCCAGTGCCCTCCCCTTATCAACTCACCGGGTTCAGACCTGGCAACCTGCTCCTTTACTTTTTGTGTAATAGTATTCGGATCAGTAATGTAGCGAAGTTCAACATAATCAGGATTAATGGGACCAAAATGCGCATGTGCATCATTAAAACCTGGAATAAGCAACCGGCCCGAAGCATCAATAACTTCAGTGTTTTCCCAGTCAATGTATTTTTTTATTGCAGCGGATGAACCAACAGCAATTATTTTATCACCTTTAACAGCAACAGCTTCAGCTCCTGGATTATCTTGATCTATAGTAATTACTTTGGCATTTGTTATCACAAGGTCGGCTTTTTCTGCCGGACCACAAGCATATGAAATTATAAGGATAAGCAATGACAGAAAAAAAGTGGTACTCTTCATCTTTATATTATATTAAGATTAAACAGGCTGCAAATTATGAAAATTAATTGAAAGAATAAACTACGGTGTGCTAGTCGCTCAGTCACCTCGTCGCTTCCTGTCAGAGCTTATTAATAAACCTGTTAACCTCTTCTATTGCCATTTTACCTTCTTCAAGAAAAGGGTAGAAATTCATGAAGGCGTGTATCATACCTTCATATTCACGGTAAATAACGTCCACACCAAATTCTTCTAATTTATCTGCGTATGCTCTGCCTTCATCCCGAAGGGGATCAACCTGTGCGGTTATTACCAGTGCCGGAGGAAAAGTGTTGTCTATTTCTGCTTCAAGCGGAGAAATGTATGGGTGTGACAGATCTATGCTATCGGGCAGATATGACTCCTTGCACCTGTACATATAATCCTCACTTATCATGTATGTTTTTCCCTCCAGCATAAAATACCTGCGGGAAGGAAAAACCTTTTCCCTGAAAGTTGCTACCGGACAACATAATACCTGTGCAGAAACAGGTGGACCACAGCTGTCGCGGCTCATTATTGTTACAACCGCAGCAAGGTTTGCTCCGGCACTCTCCCCCATTACAATAATTTTTCCGGGATTTCCACCATGATCCCCTATATTGCTGTTTGCCCATTCCAGAACAGCCCATGCATCATTTACTGCTGCCGGAAAAGGATGCTCAGGTGCCAGGCGGTAACCGGCCGAAACCACAATTGTGCCGGTTTCCCGGGCAATTTTACGGCAGTATGCATCAAATATGTCAATATCACCCCATATGAATCCGCCACCGTGAAAATACAATATAACCGGCAAACCGTTAAGATCATCATCCTTACTGTTGCAGTATAAACGAACAGGTATTTCGTAACCTTCAGCATCAATATTTATATCTTCTGCAGAGCGGACATACGGTTTAATAAGAGTTAAAAGGTTTTTCTTTGTATCATAGACCGAATCAGGGTTAGCGGCATACCTGGAAGCATGATTTAGCACCAGTTTACTCCGTGCAGTTAAACGTGTACCTGGCTCGGGAGTATCCAGTTCACTTCGTATCTGTGACGGATTATAACCTGATAATAAACACATTATGTCGGTACACGACTGCAATAAAGTCATTACCAATATAATAATTGCTATGCATACAATACGGTATCTCATATATCTTTATCTGCTAAGAATAAAGTTATAAAAAGTTATGTTTCATGTCAAGGAATTATTTTAAAGCCGTTTAGGGAGAGCAGCGAGAGCCCGGTTACTTTTTTTACTACTTTTGCATAAAGCGAATCAAAATGAGAATAGATATAATTACCGTACTTCCTGAGCTGCTGGAAAGTCCGCTTAATCACAGCATTGTTCAACGAGCAAAGAAAAAAGGACTGGCAGAAATAAACATTATTAATCTCAGGGATTTTTCATCTGATAAACATAAATCGGTTGATGACTATCCTTTCGGAGGCGGTCCGGGAATGGTTATGAAGGTTGAGCCTATTTATAAAGCCATTAAACACCTTAAATCTGAAAGGGAATACGATGAGATTATATATACAAGTCCTGATGGAAGCTTATTCAATCAGAAAATAGCCAATGAACTATCTCTGAAACAAAACATCATTATCCTGGCAGGCCATTACAAGGGTATCGATCAGAGAGTCAGGGATCAGCTCGTAACCAGGGAGATATCTGTGGGTGATTATGTCCTGTCAGGGGGAGAGATACCTGCTGCATTGATAACTGATGCTATTGTGAGGCTAATACCGGGAGTGATCTCAGATGAGCAATCAGCTCTTTATGATTCATTCCAGGACAACCTGCTTGCTCCTCCTGTATATACCAGGCCTGCTGAATTCAGGGGATGGAAAGTACCGGATATTCTTTTATCGGGGAATACGCCGGAAATTGAGAAATGGAGGCATGAGCAGTCACTTCAGAGAACCAGGAACCTGCGACCTGACCTGCTTGAAGGTGAATAAAATATTGTTAGCTGTTTTTTAGTTTTACCGCTATGTTTTTACTATAATTGTATCTTATTAAAAAAAACAAGTTCTTAAATATCAAACACATGAACACACAGGATTATATTAAGAGAGAAGATAAGTACGGAGCACATAATTATCATCCGTTGCCGGTAGTGCTGGAACGCGGTGAAGGCCCTTTTGTATGGGACGTGGAAGGTAAAAGGTATTATGATTTTCTTTCAGCTTATTCAGCCATTAACCAGGGACACTGCCACCCGGATATCATAAAGGCCCTTCAGGACCAGGCAGCCACCCTTACGCTGACTTCCAGAGCTTTTTACAATAACGTTCTCGGTGAATTTGAGGAGTACATAACAAAATATTTTGGTTACGATAAGGTACTTCCTATGAACTCGGGTGCCGAAGCTGATGAAACTGCACTTAAGCTTTGCCGTAAATGGGCTTACCAGAAGAAAGGTATTGAGAAGGACAAAGCAAAGATCATTGTGTGCGAAAGTAATTTCCATGGTCGCACAATAACCATTGTTTCAATGTCAACAGACCCTGATGCAAGGAAAGACTATGGCCCGTTTACACCGGGGTTCGTAACCATACCTTACAATGACCTTGATGCACTGGCAAAAGAGCTGGAGGACCCCAATGTTGCAGGATTCCTGGTTGAGCCAATACAGGGAGAAGCAGGTGTTTTCGTACCTGATGACGGTTATCTTAAGAAGGCTTATGAAATGTGTAAGGCTAAGAATGTTCTCTTCATTGCTGATGAGGTACAGACAGGTATAGCCAGGACAGGTAAACTGCTTGCTTCAGACCATGAAGATGTAAGACCTGATATACTGATTCTTGGCAAAGCCCTTTCAGGCGGAGTATTTCCGGTATCAGCCGTTCTTGCAGATGATGACATTATGCTGGTTATTAAGCCCGGAGAACACGGATCCACTTTCGGTGGTAATCCTATCGCAGGTAAAGTCGCTATGGCTGCTCTTGAGGTAGTAAAGAATGAAAAACTGGCTGAAAGAGCCGAATACCTGGGAAAAATATTCAGGGATGAATTCAGAAGCATCAAATCAGAAATGATTGAGCTTGTCAGGGGTAAAGGACTGCTAAATGCAGTTGTAATAAAGCCCAAAGGTGATAAAACAGCCTGGGATGTTTGTGTGGCAATGAAAGATAATGGATTAATTGCCAAGCCTACCCACGGGCATATAATCAGGTTTGCACCACCTCTCATAATTTCTGAGGAACAACTTAGAGGTGCAATGAATATAATAAAAGAAACTTTTAAGGAATTTGAATAGATTCCAGAATTACATGCATGAGCAGAAAAGCCCGGGTTTACTTCTAACTTACTCTCCGGGCTTTTTCTTTATATAAAGAGTGTTATTTTTGACTAAAATTATACTAACATGAAAAACATAAATTTACTATTCATCGTTTTAATTATTACTTTTCTATATTCCTGTAATCCTTACAGGATTGATAATCCCGCGATTACAGGCGATGAATTAGAAGATCATATTAACTACCTTGCTTCAGATGCGTTAGAGGGAAGATTGCCCGGAACCAAAGGCGACAGCATGAGCGCCTCTTACATAAAGGACAACCTTGAAGGCTGGGGCTTGAAACCTCTCTCCGGCAATGTTATACAGGAATTCGAGATCGTAAAGACTGTCAAAGCAGGTGATGATAACCGTCTTATGATTAATAATAAGCAGGTTGACAGAGACAAGTTTATGCCAATGGCTTTCAGTGAAGATACAACTGTCAGCGGCGAAATTGTATTTGCCGGATATGGCTTCAGTATTTCCTCAGACACCCTCCGGTGGAATGATTATAAGAACCTTGAGGTAAGCAATAAATGGGTGATGCTTCTGAGAGCAGATCCTGAGGTTGACGACCAGTCAAGCAAATTTGCACAGGTAAGTAATGACCGTAATAAAGCGATGCTGGCAAAGGACATGGGTGCAGCGGGTGTTCTGCTTGTATCAGGATATAATTTTGATCCTGAGGATAAGTTCGAAAAGTTAGCAGGCGGAGAATATTCAACCGGAATTCCCGTATTCAGGATCAACAGGGAAGTTGCAGATATGATATTGAGTCATAAAGAAACAACAATAAGGGAGGCAGAAGAAAATCTGAATTCCACATATTCACCTCTCAGTTTTGATATACCACTGACGGTGGAGGGTCAATCAGACATTTATGAAGAAAAAGTCACGACAGGGAATGTTGCCATGGTGCTCCAGGGGAACGATCCGGTATTAAAAAATGAATATATAATTATTGGTGGCCACTTTGATCATCTTGGTATGGGTGGTCAGGGTACATCAAGCAGGGCTCCTGACACTACAGCCGTGCACTATGGAGCAGATGATAATGCCTCGGGTATAGCTGCAATGCTCGAAATAGCTGAAAAATTCGCAGGTGAAGAAAGCAATTCACGCTCAATAATATTTGCAGGGTTTGCCGCGGAGGAAATGGGTCTGCTGGGATCCAAGTATTTTGCAGACAATATGACCATTGAGACAGGACGTATTAATGCCATGATCAACCTTGATATGATCGGCAGGTTAAAAGATAACAATACAATGCAGGTATCCGGAACAGGCACAGCTGAAACACTCGAAGAAATAATAAAATCTCATAACGACACAAGTGTACTCAGGCTGGCTTTATCTGAAGAAGGTTATGGCCCCTCTGACCACAGTTCTTTTTACGGAAAGGATATCCCGGTTCTTTTCTTTTCAACCGGTGCACACCTTGACTATCATACCCCTTTTGATACTCCCGGCAAAATTAATTACGAAGGTTTGCTAAGGGTTACAGATTTTATTTATGATATCTCCAGTGAACTAGCCAATCAGGATAGTATGCTTGTTTTCACCGAGGCAGGACCTAAAACAAGGATGAACAGGAGAATGAGACGCAAAGGAGTTACCCTGGGCATTATGCCTGATTTTGCAGGAAATGTAAAGAATGGTCTAAGAGCAGATTTTGTAATACCTGGCAGGCCGGCCGAAAACGGGGGTATGAAAAAAGGTGATATTATTACCGCAATAAACGGAAAAGAAATAAATAATATTGAGGATTATATGTACAGGCTCTCAAAACTGGAACATGGTCAGACCATACAGGTTGAAATATTGAGAGGTGAAGATGAAGAACTTTTACTGATAGCATTATAAAAACAAATTAAATGAAAACATCAATTTACTGGGTACTTGCAATTATAATTACCCTGTCGGCAGCCTATTACCAGAGAAAAACAGGTCCTACTTATCCAAAACAGGAGGAGATTCAGGTCAATGGTACTGAATATAAACTGAGATTGACAAGAAGTATCGAACTGGGAGAAAGACACTTCGTTAAGCTGGGGATTAAAGACTCCAGTGTAAATGCCATACTTCATTACAGGCGTTATAATGTTGATGAGCCATATAAATCAGTTGCATTCCGCTACGAAGAACACCCCATTAATTCATTCTTAATGAACAGGGTGTTTAGTGTCGAACAAGAACAAGGGCTGTTTGCAGATATACCACCTCAGCCCCCAGCCGGAAAAGTTGAATATTATTTTGAAATAACTGACGGTAGTGGTAAGACCACATATTTTGAGAATCAGCCCATCGTAATACGTTTCAAGGGAGCTGTTCCTTCAGGTATATTAACACCCCATATTATCCTGATGTTTTTTGCCATGCTCCTTTCAACCCTTACAGGCATGATGGCAATGGGTAAGCACCGAAGATACCGCAGATGGGGGATATGGACCTTCATATGCCTGTTTGCCGGTGGTATGATACTTGGACCCATGGTCCAATACCACGCATTCGGAGAAGCTTGGACAGGCATTCCTTTTGGGTGGGACCTTACGGATAATAAAACCCTGATAGCTGTCATATTCTGGGCTATTGCAGTATATGGAAACAGGAAAAAAGAACGCCCGTCATTAAGCATCCTGGCTGCGGTAGTTCTATTACTTGTATATACAATACCCCATAGTATGTTTGGATCGGAGCTGAACTATGAAAGCGGCGAGGTTATACAGGGAATCATTTTGCCGATATTATATTGACAAATAAGGTGTTTTTTTTAATATCTTGATGCAGCGCACCCGTTTTTGTATCGTCATTGTAATGAAAACAAATAAAAGTGGGTGCAGCAATACATAAAGAAGAAAAAAGCCAATTTTTTATGGTAAGCACAGAAGCGGCATTCCGCAACATACACCAGGACCTCATCGACGGATGTAAAAACGGCGATCAGAAAGCACAGTTCCAGATTTATAAACTGTACTATAAAGCTATGTTTAATACAAGTCTGAGAATTGTGAGCGACACCATGGAGGCTGAAGATATTATGCAGGAGGCATTTTTATCAGCTTTCGAGAAAATAAACACCTACTCCGGAAAAGTAAGTTTCGGGGCATGGTTGAAAAAAATAGTGATAAACCGTTCACTTGATTCGGTAAGCAGACAGAAAGCGATCTTTGAAGATATTGATACTCATTACGAACTGCAGGAGGAAGCAGATAAAGGGGTTGATGATGATCCGGATCTGGAAGAAAAAATGGAAGAAATAAAAAAAGCCATCAGCAATCTTCCGGACGGATACAGAATTATTCTATCGCTCTACCTCCTTGAAGGATATGATCATGATGAGATAGGTGAAATACTCGATATTTCAAGCAGTACATCCAGATCGCAGTTATCAAGGGCAAAACAAAAATTGCTTAATGAGTTAAGAAACGGAAGTAATTAGAATAAGGTAAACATGTCAGGTATGAAAGATATAGAGAAAATAATCAGGGATAACACGGGATTCTTCAACAATGAAGAGCCTTTTGAAGGCCACTTTGAAAGATTCCATGCTAAAATGGAAGCAAAACAGTTTGTTACTCCAAAAAGAGTCAGCATTGTGCCCCACCTCCTTAAAGCAGCGGTTGTGGCCTTACTTGTTTCACTTTCATCTCTATGGACCTGGGAGCACGTTCTCAGTCCCGATGCCAGGATGATGTCACTGAGCGAAGTTTCTCCGGAATACAAGGAAGTTGAAAAATATTATGTTCAACAGGTAAACCTGATGGAGAATGAAATCCAGGATATGTGGATCAGCGGTCATCCCGAAGAAAAAGAAATGCTCCTGGATGAAATTGACCAGATGGATGCCAAATACGAGGAACTGCAAAAAGACCTCAAGGCAAATCCAAATGATGAAAGGGTCATTAATGCAATGATAGAGCATTATGAGAAGAAAGTGGAAATAATGAACTACATACTTACGCAACTAAGAAGCGTAAAGTCAGATAATGAAAACGAAAGTGAAAATCAAATAAACAACGAAAATTATGAAACGGTCAGGTTGTAAAACAGTAATCAGGTTGTTGTTTGTTCAATTGATTCTTTTAATTACTGTAGCAGTATATGCTGATGAGGTACAGAAAAAATTCTCAAAGGAATATGATGCTAAAGGAATAAAAGAACTTGAGATCAGCAATCGCTACGGAGATGTTGAATTTGTAAATACCGATAATAACAAAATTAGTATTGTCGTAGACGTACAGGTTTACCATCCCAACAATAACAAAGCTGAAAAGCTTCTTTCACTGATAGATGTCGAATTCAGCAAAGATGATAACACCATTGAAGCCAGGACCGTAATTGACAGACAGTTCAAACTAAACAACATCGGTTCAGGGAGGGGCTTCTCCATTGATTACCGTGTTGAAATGCCCGGGAACCTTAACCTCGATGTTGTTAACAGGTACGGAACCATTAAGGCCGGTGATTTATCAGGACATGTTGATATCAGGATCAAATACGGATCACTGTTTATCACCTCCCTCACAAGGGATAACCAGGAGCCTTTAAACAGCATTGATGCCGAGTATCTGCATGTGGCGGATATTAATAATGCCGGATGGCTTGAACTGGACATGCGCTATGTGAGTAAACTGAACATTGGCCAGGCACAGGCATTGCTGATAAACAGCCGCTACTCAACTAATAATAATATTGGCACCGTCAGTTCTGTTGTAATTGACAGTAAGTATGACAAGTACAATATTGAGAATCTCAAAAATGTTGTTGCCGAATCGGGTTATACAAATTACGATTTTGGTACTGTAGCAAAAACTCTTGATATTGAAACCAAATACGGATCAATAAAAGCTGATAAAATATTAAAAGACTTTGACATGGTCAGAGCCTACGTTGAATATGCTACTGTAAGACTTTCTTTTGAAGAGGATGCCTCATACAGGCTTGATGCTGATACAAGGTATTGCAGCCTTTCTTTTGACGAAAGGAATGCAGACATACTCCGCAGGATTGAGGACAGCCATTCAAAAACAGTAGAAGCCATAATAGGAAATAAGAATACTGATTCAAAAGTAAGGATCGATGCAAATTACGGTTCTGTAAAGCTTTATTAACAATCTATACATCCCCCGGCTCCCACCAGGGAGCCATGCGGGATTTGTAGGTGCCGGTTCAGGCTACCCACGATTATATTCTTTTTTAAAACCGTACTCCTATCACTAGTACATCATCCACCTGTTCTTCTTCTCCCTTCCAGTCCATGAAAGTCCTGTCAATTTTCTCCTTCTGCTCCTGCATTGGTCTTTTATAATCTTTCAACAAGAGTTCCCTGAATGCACGGTATTTGAATTTCTTGCCGGACGGACCCCCGAACTGATCTGCATAACCATCTGAAAACAGGTAGATAGCATCACCCTTTTCAGGATAAATGTGGTGATTTGTAAAAGGACGGTCTGATGAGCGATGAATGCCTATTGGCATTTTATCAGCATCAATCCTTAATAATTCATTATTACGTACATGGTAAAGAGGATTATTGGCTCCGGCAAAATCAAGGCGATTGCTCCTGCGGTTATATATACACAAAGAGATATCCATACCATCCTGTGTCTCTCCTTCCATACCCCTTTGCTTTAGCGACCGGATCACTTCCTGCCTTAGCAGGTTCAGAATATCTCCTGCATTTTCATACTCCCTTGAATTAACAATATCATTCAGGAAGGCGTTACCCAGCATACTCATAAAAGCACCAGGCACTCCGTGCCCTGTACAATCTGCAGCTGCAAAGCATAGTAAATCACCCTTACTCTGTCCCCAGTAAAAATCGCCGCTTACAATATCCTTGGGCTTAAAAAGAATAAAATTCTCCAGCCCCCATTCGTCAAAGAAATTAAGTGGAGGAAGAACAGCTGTCTGGATCCTGCTGGCATATTCTATACTATCCGTTATGGAAGAGTTTTTTTCTTCGATAATATCTTTCTGCCTGGAGATCTCATCTTTTTGTTCCAGTAATTTAATATTCTTACGCCTGGAGGATAAAAAACTAAGCAGTATCAGTATTACAATTATCCCAAGTAAAACCACCATCCAGATTGCCCTTTTACGTGCTTCATGTTCTTTATCAATTTCCAGTTGCTGCTGTCTTATCTCGCTCTCCTGGAGTTGGTTCTTTCTTAGTAGTTCTTTCTCCTCATTCTCCTTCCTCAACAGTTCCAGTCTCTGAATAGCCCGCTCCTGCTCCAGATTCCTGATCTCCTGCTCTTTCATCTCCCTTTCATGCTTCTCCCTGGCCAGAGCAATAGACTGCTCCAGTCTTTCCCTTTCAGATTTCTCTAACTCACGTTCTCTTGCAATCAGTTCAATCTCATTTTGTCTTTTCTCATTCTCAACCCTTAGCTTATCTATCATCACATCCTTCAGTTCTTCATCTGCAAGACTGAGCAATAGCTGCTGTTCAAGATTCTCAAGGTCACTTCTCCTCCTGTCGGCAGCCTGCTCTGCTAACCTCCTCTCAAGCCTTAGAGAGTCACGCAACGAAAGGTATTTTTCATAATAATCCAGGGCTTTCACAAAATCGTTACCGGCTTCCAGTACTTCTGAATAAGTAAGATAACTATCCTGCAAAACATTATAAGATGATGCCTCTGTAGCAGATTCAATGGCAGCATTTGAGTAATAATCTGCATGGTAATAGTCACCCTTATTTTTACTTACAACTGCCAGTATATGCTCAAGCCTTGCCTGCCCTCTTTTATCTTTGTGTGTTTTTGCTTCATCAAGGGCCTTTTCGAAGTACAGGGTAGCGTCCTGCATATTACCATCATTCTGATAACAAATTGCTACGTTGGAGTAAGCATCATGAGCTGACACATCAGAGTCGGAGAGCATAAGAGCAGATCTGAGGTAATAATCAATAGCACCTGAATAATCTTCCTCCTCGAAAGAGGTAAGCGCAAGTGAACTGTATGCTCCCGCCATATCTTCCGGCCTGTTTGTACTTTCAAGGATAGTAATAAGGTCACCCAGTATTTTCTGCGCATCATCAAACTCCTGTGCCTGGATATGACATGATGATATGGCAAATAAAGAATTTATCAAAGTGGAAGTATCTGATTCAGCTGCAGACAATTTTGCGGATTTTTCAAACCATGGCAAGGCTTCATCGTAATCTCCATCTCTGAAAAAAGACATTGCTGCCTTGTAGGCACTGCCGGGCATATCTCCTTTTAAACCCTTATTGTACAGCTCAAACTCCCTAATATAATAAGATGCAGCCAGGTTGTAAACGCCCATTTCGTAATACCTGGAAGCCAGGAAGGCAAGTATGTCAGATAAATGCTCGTTCATATTCATTCCTGAATAGGAAGAGAGAGATTTCAGTTTATACCTGAGTGTTAATTCCCATTCGTCTAGACCATCATAGATATCACCAAGCAAACTGTAAGCAGCGGCCTCTAATGTTTCCAGGTCATTATCAATAACCATTTCCAGCAAGCTGTCAACAACAACCAGGGCAGAGTCATATTTCTTCAGACCGGTAAGCTCTCGTGCATGATTAATCATAATTTCAGCCCTTAAAGAGTCATTTTTTGCCGTGTTTTGATTATTAACTGCAAAAACAGGCTCAGAAATACCGAACCACAATAATGTCAGTAAAAGCAAAAAGGTTGTTATAGTCCTGTTTTTCAATTCCATGCGTAAGTTAATCCAAAACGTATATTCCTGCCCAGCTGTGGGTTATATGGTAAGCCATAATACTTATTCATACCAAGTCCACCATATTTCTCATCAAAAAGATTATTCACTTTAAGATACATGCTCAGGCTGTTATTAAAACTATACCTTGCCAGTACATCAAGTGAATAAAAACCATCGGCATTTTTGAAAATATCTTCATAGATTTCCTCTAAAGGAATTAGCACTCTTAACCAGTTAGACTCCCAGATACCCGCGATGTTAATATACAGGCCATCAACAGGTTCCATAGATATCTGCATCTGACCAAAATGCTGTGGTGTCAGAGTAAAATCTGATAAAAAATCACCGGCAATGCTGAATATATCAGGGAAAGACTCACTGGATTTCGCAAAAGTAAGACTCAGTTCCGCATCCATCTTAATAGACTCTACTATATTGGTCCATTTAAGTGTTGCCTGCAAGCCATAAAGTCGTGCTACCGAATTTTCGGCATTAGCCTTAACCCTGATGGTGGAAGTATCGGTAAGAGCTACTGCTGCCGGCAGGGTATTAATCTCATCCACAGGAATATTCTGGTCATATATCAGGTTATTAATCCTGTTATAATATATTGACAGATCAAACCTGTACTTTGAGCTTACTTTTCTGATAAGTCCCATTTCAACTGACATATACTCCTCCGGTAATAGACCCGGGTTAGGAGCTGCAAGGTATATCATACTATCAAGGTCGGAGCCGGTTCTGTAGCCAAGCGATTGGTAAGCAAGTGAAGAAGGCGGTGCCTTGTAGGCAAATCCCAGCGAAGCACGAATACTGGTCTTCCCGTTTAAGAGGTAAAGGGCAGCAACTCGTGGACTAATGCTCGTTTTATAGATTGAATTGTTATCATACCTCAGGCCTCCCATCACCCTGATCTTTTTTACTGAATAATATGCCTGGCCAAAGGCAGACAGATTATGGAAGGTAACAGGGTTCACTCCAAATCCTGCAAATAAGGTGTCAGTAACATTTATTTTTTTACTGAAAGACTTATAATCCTTGGGATCAAAAGGACTATCAAGGTAACTGGTCTGTGGTAAATTACCCGAATACTGGTATGATAATCCACCAACAAATTCGAGAGAATTACCGGGTACTAAAGTTATTATTTCCTCGAAAAGAAAATCATCACCTGCTGAATACCGGTAAAAAAGATCAGAATAATCAACAAAAGTAAGAGACTGGCTGGAATTATTATCCATCCGGTAATTAAGTGAAGACAGGTTAGTTGTTGTGTTAAAACCCGGCAGCCATTCCTTACTGTGACTCAGTGTTGTACGTTTTATATTTTCACCCCAGTAGGCCTGGGGATTGTCATATTTGTACAAATACCCGGTAAGTCCCAGTGAACTGTGACTTCGCCGGTACATATTGGAAAATGAGAAAGAGAAATCTCTGAATTTAATTGTAAGACCCAGCATATTGCTCTCTGAAGGTAACTCTTCCATCCGGGGCAGTAGCAAATCTCCTGAATAATTTACCGGGTACTCATTATCAATAAAATCTGAAGGATCAATATTATGCTGATTAAGTAATGTTTTATTAATATCCAGAGGTGCATACTCCACTCCCCCTAAAGTAAACAAGGTAGAAGTACCCTGCAGGTAATGAAGTGGATTATAGACTTTTTCATAACCGCTTTTTATGTTCATATCATTGAACCCGGTCTTTCCACCGTAAAAGCTGTATTGCAGTATATTCTTATTCCTTCCTGCCTTTCCCCCCACCATAAAGTTAAAACTCATAAAGTCGTTCTGACCCAAAGATATATCTCCTGATGCAAATGTTCCCCTTTCTGCTTCACGGGTAATAATATTAATAACACCTGAGACAGCATCAGCTCCATAAACTGCAGCTGAGGGGCCGTATACAACCTCTATTCTTTCAGCCTGTCTTACAGGCAACTGCGACAGTACAGGCATTCCGTTTACCACCGAAGGTTTTACGGGAAGACCATTTACCAGGATCTTGGTATACATATTTCCTGTAAGGCCTCTAAGTTGAAATATCTCACCCAGTTCGCCTGATCCCGGCTGTGAAACTCTTATACCCGGCAATCGTTTAAGTACATCGCTTAGTGAGGTATACTGGTTTTTTATTATTTCTTCCCGGCCTATAGTAAAGATTGTAACCGGCAGTTCATCAGGGTTCTTACTGCTAGGGCTCGCTGAAACAACATTGACATTTACAGAATCTTCCGGGAAAAACAATTCATCACTGCCAAGATCATAACTATCAATACGTGATCTCAGCAGGCTGTCAGGCTGACCCAGCATTACGGTCTGCAATAAGCTACATACAAATAATATTATTATCTTTCTGCCCATTGATTCAGAAATCTGAATAAAAATAAGAAATATTTAACGGAATGATAAATATAATAATTAAGCAATATCCTGGCTCAGGAATACTACAATTAATAAACAATATTATTATGAAAAAGAAAATAATTAATTTCTTGTTTTATGCAATCACAATTTCTCTCCTGCTATCCTGTAACCCGCAGACTGCAGTAGATACAGAAAAGGCTGAACAGCCAAAAGAATGGGCCCTTGTTATTCATGGAGGAGCAGGAGTTATTACCCGTGATCTTATGACTTCAGAGCGCGACAGCGCATACCGGTCCGTACTCAGAGCGGCTCTTAAAAAAGGGGAAAGCGTACTTGCACAGAGAGGAACTGCTATTGATGCAGTGGAGCAGACCATACATATAATGGAAAACTCTCCTCTTTTTAATGCAGGCAGGGGAGCAGTATTCACAAGTGAAGGTACCAATGAAATGGACGCTGCCATTATGAATGGATCAGATTTAAATGCCGGCTCTGTAGCAGGAATTACAGGCATTAAAAATCCAATAAGTGCAGCCAGGGCAGTAATGGAAGAATCCGTCCATGTAATGCTCTCGGGTAAGGGAGCCTTTGAATTTGCTGCGGCGCAGGGACTTGAACAGGTTGAGCCTTCATATTTTTACACCGACAGGCGCTACAAACAGCTGACTGAAGCCGTTAACAATGAAAAGAATGGCACGGTTGGATGCTGTGCCCTTGACAAAGATGGCAATCTTGCTGCCGCAACCTCAACGGGAGGAATGACAAATAAAAAATACAACAGGATAGGTGATGCCCCGGTTATTGGAGCGGGCACGTATGCCAATAATGCCACCTGCGCGGTATCAGCAACAGGGCATGGTGAGTATTTTATCCGCTGGACGGTAGCTCATGATATTTCAGCACTGATGGAATACAGGGATCTAAGCCTTCAGGAAGCAGCCAGGCTTGTAATTAATGATAAGCTTGTAAAAGCCGGCGGCAACGGAGGAGTAATAGCCGTGGATAATATGGGAAATATAAGTATGCCTTTCAATTCTGAAGGTATGTTCAGGGGATACAGAGACTCTGAAGGAAACAGCGGGGTTTTTATCTATGAGGATGAGTAATTACAAATCCAGTTCAACAACAGTGATTCCGGAGCCACCGGCATCAACATGTTCATCATAATAGTCTCTTACGAGATCAACTGTAGACAGGTATTCCCGTATCAGCTGTCTTAATATGCCATTCCCTTTGCCGTGGAGTATCCTCAGTGTAGGGTACTGAACCATTATTGCTTCGTCAATAAATTCGCGTACAACTCCCAGGGCTGCCTCTGCACGCAATCCCCTCACGTCCTTATCCGGACTGAAACGAGTACGCCTGCGCGTTATATCCCAGTCGAGCCTTGAATTTGAGGAAGGTTTCACTGAGGATGACGAAATTTCTCCTTCTGAGGCACGTCGAACCTTTGAGGCACTGACTGTTGTCTTAATATTCCCAAAAGCAATAGCTATCTTATTCCTGTCCACCGATATCACTTCACCTACTTTAGCACTGCCCTCCATGATAACTTTCTCTCCCTCCCTAAGTGGCCCTTTTGCTTTGACAGTAGGCTTCTTTTTTACCTTGTTTTCACGCGGTATTTCTATTCTGACTTTTTTACGCTTTTCTCTCAGGGCAGCATTACCTGAAGCTACCTTTTTGTCCACGCCTTCTTCTTTCCTGGCTATACCTTCCCTCAGTTTATCCAGCTTCCGCCGGGACTCAAGGGTTTTCTCCCTTTCTGCCTGGGCCTCCTTTATCTGACGAATTGTATTTTCAACCGTTTTATTTGCTTCATCAAGTATCGTTTCTGCCTCCTTTTTGGCCCTTTTTATTATTTCTTTACGTTCATTCTTTAATTCTGATATCTCTTTTTCATAACTACTCACAAGGTCATCAAGCTTTTTACTCTCAATGCGTATATTTTGTCTTTTCCTGTCCCAATATCTTTTGTCCCTCAATACATCCTTAAGATGCTTATCAAAATTGATGTGCTCTTCTCCAACCTTCTCCGATGACAGATTAAGAATATTTTCAGGCAGACCTATTCTTCGCGCTATCTCAAAAGCAAATGAACTTCCCGGTTTCCCGATTTCGAGTTTAAATAGAGGCTCCATGCGATGATTGTCAAACATCATAGCACCGTTAACTATTCCTTCTTCAGATGAAGCGTAATGCTTCAGACTTGTGTAGTGGGTTGTCATAACACCAAATACACCTAAACGATTCAGTTCTCCGAGTATAGCCTCTGCAATTGCTCCACCCAGCATTGGCTCTGTACCTGTTCCGAATTCGTCAATCAGCACAAGAGTGCTTGCATCGGAATTCTTCAGGAAATACTTCATATTTACAAGGTGCGAACTGTAAGTACTGAGATCATTCTCAATACTCTGTTCATCACCAATATTAATAAAGACCTTATTAAATATGCCGAATTCCGAACCCTGTCTTACAGGAACGGTAAAGCCACATTGCATCATATATTGCAACAAGCCTACAGTTGTCAGGCAAACTGATTTTCCTCCTGCATTTGGTCCGGATATCAGTAAAATTCTTTGCTCCTCACTCAAGGCAATATCGAGAGGAACAACCTCCCTGCCAGGCACTTCTTCAAATGCCAGTTTTAAGAGAGGATGAACTGCTTCACTCCACTTTATTACCGGAGCGTCATTAATAACTGGTTTTATTGATCCCAGTCGTCGGCCAAGGCTTGCTTTGGCCCTTATCAGATCTATCTCCCCCATAATATCATATGACACCAGCAACTCATCCACATAGGGTCTTACACTGTCAGCAAAACCAACCAGTATTTTAATTATTTCTCTCTTTTCGGCATATTCAAGCTCAACAATCTGGTTATTAATATTAACGATCTCAGCCGGTTCAATATATACTGTTTTACCACTTGCAGACTGATCATGTACCAGTCCGCTTATTTTGTTCTTATCATAAACATTAACCGGAATCACGCCTCTCCCATTTCTTATGGCCACGGATATTCCCTGTTCAACAATTCCTTCTTTCTGAGCTTTCTTCAATACCGCCTGCATTTTCCGGCTTACCTGGGCACTTGCTTTGCCAAGTTCTCTGCGAACATCCGCTAATTCAGGTGAAGCATTATCCTTTATACTCCCCTCTTTGGTCATGATGCGGTTAACAGACTCAATAACAAGGGGGTAAGCTCTTATCCCCCTGCTTAATGCAAACAGCTCAGGAAAATCTTCATTCCTGCTGTCAGTAGTAAAAAAACCATATATGCTCTTAAGGGTATTAAGTGATCGTTTAAGGTCAAAAATTTCATTAACCTCAGGAGCAGAACCCTCAACTCTTATCTTCTCCAGAACCGGGCGAAGATCATAAAAATGGTCAAGAGGAAATGCAAGATCAAGCTCTATAATCTTCTGAAACTCTGAAGTCAGGCTCAATAATTTATCTACCTCATCAGTATTTGCGGAAAAAGAAATCATTGAAGCCTTATCACGCCCGATTTGCGAAAGACAAAGATCAGTAATTTTTTCCCTTATGCGGTCAAATCCAACTTTTTTCTCAAACTCATTCGGATAGATCATTCCTGGTTTATGTTTATTATCGCGACAAATGTAAAGTTAATAAATGTTAAATCATATAAACATAGACCTGCAGGTACTATTAATTATTAAATTTGATGACTATCCAAATAATAAAACAAAACATATAAAGATGAATAGAAGGTACTTATTATTGATTGCATCCCTGTTATTTGTTTTTAACCAGGCAGCAATATCACAGGATGAAAATGTTGACCTGGAATTTATATACCAGGTAAAACAGGAAGGTTTCAAGAACTCGGATATTAAAGATTTATCATTCTGGATGACTGACTATACCGGGGGACGACTGACAGGATCAAATGCGAAACACAGGGCTGATGAATGGGTAAGCAAGAGGATGAAGGAATACGGCCTGGATAATGTAAGAATTGAAGATGCACGACCGTTTGAGAGGGGCGGATGGGAAAACAATAAAACCTACATTGCCATGACAAAGCCCTATTACAGCAATTTAATGGCTAACCCAAAAGCATGGACTGCAGGAACACGAGGCGCGGTAAAAGGAACACCCGTCCTTTTTGATATAAATGAGGAAAGTGATTTTGAGCAATATAAAGGTAAGCTTAAAGGGAAAATTGTAATCATGCCTTCGACTTCTGAATACGAGGTTGATTTTGACCCCCTTGCCGAAAGAAGGTCTGATGAAGAACTTAACAACCTGGAAAATGTCAGTTACGCAGGCCGCCGGGGTAGATATGGTAATTTTGACATTGAGGCATACAGGAAAAGAATGATGTTAAGGAGAAAGGCGACCGATTTTCTGAAAGAGGAAAAAGTAGCCATCATTCTTACTTCAAGCGGTGAATTCAATGTACCACGTTCAAGCGGAGCACGATACAGCCAGGGTGAGGAGAAGCCTGTAGCAGAACTATACCTTCCCCTTGAGGCACATGGAAGAATACTCAGACTGCTTGAGCATGATGTAAACGTGGAGCTGGAAGTTGATGTTAGTAACAGTTTTTATGATAGTCCGAAGGTAACCAATGTCATTGGCGAAATTGAAGGTACTGATCCACAGTTAAAAGATGAAGTTGTACTGATAGGAGGTCACTGGGATTCATGGCACGGTGGAACAGGTGCTGCCGATAATGCTTCAGGTTGTATTGTAATGATGGAAGCTATGCGGATATTAAAATCGCTTGATGTAAAGCCAAGGAGAACAATAAGGATTGCACTTTGGGGAGGAGAAGAACAGGGCCTGCACGGATCAAGGGGCTATGTGGAGAAGTATATAAGAGACCAGGATGGAAATATGCTGGACGGATATGATAAGTTTACCGTGTATTTTAATATGGATAACGGCACAGGTAAATTCAGGGGTATATACCTGCAGGAAAATGATATGGTTAAGCCTGTTTTTGAATCATGGCTGAAACCTTTTGAGGATATGGGATGCTCCACAGTGACACTTAGAAATACAAGCGGAACTGATCATCTCGCCTTTGATGCGCTTGGCCTCCCGGCTTTCCAGTTTATTCAGGATATGATTGAGTACGGAAGAGGCTACCATACAGTTATGGATACTTACGAGAGATTACTGATGGATGATCTGAAACATAATGCTGTTGTAGTGGCATCCCTCGCATACAATGCTGCAATGAGGGATCATCAGCTACCACGGAAGCCATTTAAGGAAACAGACGGGAGAAGGAGATAGGTAATTCTGCAGTTTTGTTAAATTTGTCTCATTGAAAATACTTTCCTGTTCTCTAACTTATCTTATTTACCATGAGACAAATTGCTGCTGTTTTAATTTACTTACTGCTTTTCACATCCTTAGTTGGCCAGGATAAAAAGAAATACGATATTCCTCTTTCATACTCCAACATTGCATATGATGATGATGACCGCCTTTTTATAGAGGTCTCAGGGACAAAGATATACGAGGAAAAGTCGGAACCATTCATTTCAATTGAAAATATTGCAGGCCGGCCGGAAGGAACAGATGAGGGTATATTGTTTGATTTTTCTGCTCCGGGATTCGATGGAATTATGTATTACGGCTTCATTCCTTACGGTGATTCAAAGCATCCACATCCTGTCTACTTCAGATCAGCTGCCAGAATAAATAATGGGAAAGCATTTATTGAAATAGCCAAAACACTCAGTGGCCGGTATGATATGGTAGACTGGGAAGAAAATGAAAAAGGCACCATTGGATACAGGATAATAAATGACAAAGGGAATTTCCTATATGACGGAATAGTCAGCTTCAGGGGTAAAGGCCCTTTTAAAGTTGTGCCAACTATCACTGAGGGCCCTTTTGTTAACCTACTGACACACAAGGATGTAACTATATCATTCACAACAAACACCAAAATCCGCCCCAGTGTGGAAGTCAATGGGCAGAAATTCAGAGGAACAAGGGGAACCAGGCATGAGATAAAAGTTGATGGGCTTGATCCTGATACTGAGTATAAGTACAGCATAAATTATGCTGATAATAACCAGACATATAGTTTCAAAACAGCTCCACTGCCAGGATCAGGAACATCTTTTACTTTTGCTTATGCCTCTGACTCACGGAGTGGTAATGGTGGTGGAGAAAGGGATATCTACGGCGCCAATTTCTACATTATGAAAAAGATAATGGCACTGGCCCGATATAATGATGTCTCCTTCTTTCAGTTCACAGGCGATCTTGTTAACGGCTACCAGCAATGGGCAGAGCATATCAACCTGGAATATGCAAACTGGAAAAGGGCTGTGCAACCTTTTGGTGCTTATTTTCCCGTTTATGTTGGCATGGGTAACCATGAAGCACTGATGAGGGTGTTTTCAACAAAAGACAGGTGGAATATTTCGATTGACCGTTTCCCGTTTGAAACACAATCATCAGAAGCTGTTTTCAATGAAAACTTTGTGATGCCTCAAAACGGACCTGATTCCGAAGACGGAGCATATTATGATCCTTCTGAAAACAGTATTGATTTTCCTTCCTATAAAGAGAATGTATTTTATTATACCTATGATAATGTTGCTATGGTGGTGCTCAACTCTGACTATTTTTATGCACCCAGTACCAACATGATCAGATACAGCAGTGGAGGATTGCATGGTTATATTATGAACAGGCAGCTTGAATGGTTTAAAGAAACAATACTGACGCTTGAGGCTAATCCGGATATAGATCATATTTTTGTAACCCAGCATACACCTTGTTTCCCAAACGGTGGACACGTACAGGATGATATGTGGTACAATGGCAATAATGACTATCGACCATATGTTGCTGGTATGTCACTGGAGAAAGGTATTATTGAGAGAAGGGATGAACTTTTAGATATCATGGTAAATAAAAGCTCCAAGGTAGTAGCAATACTTACAGGTGACGAACACAACTATTCAAGGACGGAAGTCAGCCCGGAAATGGAGCGCTATCCTGATATATACCTGCCGGAAAAAATTGAACTTACCCGTACCATTTACCAGATCAACAACGGTGCTGCCGGTGCTCCTTATTACGCGCAGGAAGAAACTCCCTGGACTCCCTGGGTAAGTGGTTTTACAACACAAAATGCACTTGTTCTTTTCCACGTAACCGGGAAAAATATTGACATGGAAGTGATTAATCCCGACACACTTGAAGAGGTTGACAGGCTTAAGATCAGGTAAACGCAGTTACAGGGATGAGAACATTAACCCCGGCTTCTTGTTATAATATTAAATTATTTCCCTGAGATGATTATACCTGATAAGATAAAAGGATACGGATTTGCTTTTCTTGCAACAGTGTCCATGGCAAATGTATATGTATTCAGTAAGGCAGCATTAAATGAACTTAACCTATACCAGTTTGGTTTCTATTGGTTTGGACTGGCAATTTTCTGGAACATACTTTATGCCGTCCCTACAGGGAAATGGAAAGCCATTAAGATTCTGGGCAAAAAAGAATACTGGTTATTGTTTATCCTCGGGATGATAGAATTATTCGGAACAATACTGTTCTTTTTATCCATTGAAAAAGCGGAAGACCCGGCAATAATGTCATTCCTCCAGAATCTTGTGCCCCTGTTTGTCATATTAATGGGAGTATCCATCCTGGGGGAAAGATTTACAGTACTGCAGTTTTCAGGTATGCTGATAACCCTTGCAGGAGCTGCTGTTACAAGCTTCACCGGCGATATAGCAGAAAAAGGCTTCTTTGTACCAGGTACAGGTTATATGCTGGCCTCAACCGTCTTCCTGGCAACAACAATGATTATCACCAGGAAGTATATAAAAAATCTTGATCCGGGAATTCTCGCCACTAACAGATCTGTTTATTTATTCCTCTCTGCACTGGCAGTAATACTTTTCACCGGAGAAACAATTAAGATATCACCTGAAGCACTTTTCAATGTCAGCTTCGGTTCACTTATAGGACCCTTCCTTACAGCTTTGTCAATGTACTCAGCCCTGAAATATATAGAAGCTTCCAAATCTACAATCATACAAAGCTCCAAAGGTATCTTTGTAACCATTGGAGCATGGATGTATTTTGAGACTATTCCTGAAAGTTTTCAGGTTATTGGGGGAATAATTACAATTATTGGTGTTGTAATACTCATTACGGCAAGGGATTATGGAGTTAAGAGAAGCTAAGGTTCGTTATAGAAGGGATTACCTTAACACACCCACGCTTTGTCCGACGAAGCCCGAAGGGCGAAGTTGGAAGGGGTGAATAACAATAGCCCCGGTACCACCCGGGGATTGGACCACGCGGCGGGTGTACCACACGGGGATTGGCCGGTGTGGTAGGTGAACCACCCTGGAGACGGCCATTGCGGCGGAAGGCGAATTTTAATGGAAACGATTTTACCGGTCTGGATAAATAATTCATATATTGTGAGCCTGCAATATTTAAATTAGTTGTATTATGTCCGGTAAGAAAAAAGAGAGATCACCCAAAGCTATACTTTTAGCTGAGAAACTATGGGACTATCATAAGCTCAACCATAAACTTACAGAATCAGACTGCATAATGGCACTTGGCAGCCATGATCTCAGGGTGGCAGAGCGTGCTGTTGATCTTTATAAAGAAGGACTGGCTCCATGGATCGTTTTTTCAGGAGGACTCGGTAATTTTACCCGGGACAAATGGGATAAGCCAGAGGCAGACAGGTTTGCAGATCTTGCCATAAAGCTTGGTGTAAGACCTGGGGTTATAATCAAAGAAAACAGATCTACTAATACCGGTGAGAATATCCGCTTCACAAAGGAGCTGTTAAAAAACCGGGGACTTGATTTTAAATCCTTCATCCTTATTCAAAAGCCTTACATGGAAAGGAGAACCTGGGCCACCTTCAAAAAACAGTGGCCTGAAGCAAATATTAAAGTCAGTTCGCCACAAATAGGTTTCGAGGATTATCCAACTTATGATATCCCCATGGATATGGTAATAAACATAATGGTTGGTGATCTTCAGAGGATAAAGATTTACCCCGCAAAAGGCTTCCAGGTAGAACAGGATATACCGGATGATATTGAAAATGCATATAATGAGCTTATTGAAAAGGGATATACAGCTCACCTTATAAGGTAATTTAAGTATATTTGAATTATATCAGTTGTCGGTGGATGAACGAAAAATCGTTATTTGATTGCCTGATTACTGATCCGGAAACTTTTTCTCTTCTGTTATTAGATGAGTAAGATAATAAGATGAAAAAAGAAATATCCAGTTAATGCATAAAGCAAATACATGCATGCAATAATATAATAGATAATAATAATGCAGAAAGAAAATGAGATCCTTGTACTTGACAGTGAAGCTATAGAATTATCCGCTTACAGTATATTCATTGTTGTTGATGATAAAATACAATATGTTAACCGGGCATTGCTGGAGTTATCAGGGTATGATAAAAATGAGCTTATAGGTGAACCATTTTTAAAATTTATTGCTCCTGAAGAGCAGGAAAATGTAAAAAAGCATTATTATAAGCGGGTAAAAGGCAAAAAGGCTCCCTGGAGTTATGAATCTGTTGCAGTGATAAAGTCAGGGGAGCAGTTCCCTGTTGAAATAAGTGTTATGCCTGTGCTGTATAAGGAAGAAAAAGGCTACCAGGTAATAGGCCATGATATAAGTAAACGTAAGAAAGCAGAGAATGAATTAATAAGATCACGGCAGGAATGGGAAGCAATATTCCAGGCCTCAGGTCAGCCCACGATGTTGGAATCCCCTGATCACAAAATACTTTCGGTAAACAAAGCCACAAAAGATCTGACCGGTCTTGACGAAAAAGAACTAATAGGTAAGAAATGTTTTGAGATATTACATGGCACGAAAAAACCTCCTGAAGGATGCCCTGCAGAGAAACTGCTAAAATCAGGCACAACCAATACGGTTGAAATGGAGATAGAATCTCTTGACCGTATCTTTTTGATCTCTACCACACCCAGAACCAATGCTGAAGGAAAGATTGATAAAATCATACATGTTGCTACAGATATTACTGAGCAAAAACAGGCACAGGCAGAAATCACGAAACACAGGGAATATTACCGGGCTGTTTTTGAAAATACCGGGGCTGCCTCGGTAATTATTGAAGAAGACACCTCAATATCTCTGGCTAACAAGAGGTTTGAAACCCTTTCAGGTTATACAAAAGCGGATATTGAGGGTAAAAAAAGATGGACCGACTTCGTTGTCAGGGAAGACCTTGAAAGGATGAAGAAACAACATGAGCTTAGAAGAAAGAATTCCGCAAAGGCAAAAACAAATTACGAATTCAGGTTTATCGACAGATATAAGGAGTTAAAATACATCCTCCTGTCAGTTGATATTATACCCGGAACAAAAAAAAGCATTGCATCGCTTATAGACATTACGGAGCATAAAAAAGCAGACAATGAAATCAGGCATCTAAACTCTCTCCTGTCGGCTATAAGAAATGTAAACCAGGCCATTACAAAGGAAGATAACTTAAATGATATGATCAGTAAGGCATGTATGTCCCTGGTTACAACACGAGGATATACAGCCTGTGGCGCTTCAGTTACAAATCGTAATAATGAAAGCATCTCTGTTTTTATCCAGGATGGGAAGGAAAATATAATTAAGGACTGGGACATTACATCAGAAAGAATCGATAAAGCGCCTTCCTGCATCATGGAAACCGTAGAAAAACAGGAATTACTGGTAAGGCAGACCGCGAAATGTACTAATTGCAATGCTGCTGCAGAAAAGTCAGCAATTTGTGTCAACCTCCCGTTAAAAAGCAGTATGGGTCTGATAGGTGTACTTCATATTGAAATGGAAAACCAGGAAATAATGAATGAGGAAAAAGAACTGCTGATTGAGGTAGCTGATGACCTGGTGCTTGGCTGGGAGAAAATTACCAGCAGGGAGATTTTGCAGGAGAATGAGGTAAATCTCAGGAATATATTCAGTGCAGCACCGGCAGGAATAGGAACCCTGGATAACAGGATTCTGCAGGAGGTAAACGAAAAAGTATCCGAAATAACCGGATATTCCCGGGATGAGATGATCGGTAATGATATAAGGATGCTCTATGTGTCAAATAAAGAATATATTAAAGCTGGAATCCTTATTTACCGGGATCTGGAGAAATACGGTACAGGAACCATGGAAACACAGTTCAAAACAAAGGAAGGAAAGATTATTGACGTACTAATCAATACAGCCTGTGCTGATAAAAATAAACCCATGGATAATATCACCTTTACAATTCTTGATATCAGCGATAAAAAACATGCAGAAAGAAACCTGGAAAATGCAATGCTTAAGGCACAGGAATCAGACAGTCTGAAAACAGCATTTTTAGCCAATATGAGCCATGAGATCAGGACACCAATGAACGGTATCATGGGTTTTGCCGGCTTGCTTAAAGAACCAAAACTTACCGGGAAAGAAAGAAATGACTTTATTGATCTCATAGAAAAAAGCGGGATAAGAATGCTTAATACTATCAATGATATCATGGATATTTCCAGGATTGAATCAGGACTGGTGCAGGTTAATAATACTCAGACTCAAATCAACACAATACTTAAAGAAAAGTATGATTTCTTTTCCAGTGAAGCTGAAATAAAGCATTTAAAGCTAACTTATAATACAGGCCTGCATGATAGTGATGCAATTATATTAACCGATCCCATAAAACTAAACGGAATTCTGACCAACCTTATTAAAAATGCCCTTAAATATACCGACAAAGGTAGTGTTAACTTCGGATACAAGCCATTATGGAACAAAAGACACGTCCGGGATAACAGCAGTCCTGATCAGCTGGAATTTTATGTTAAAGACACAGGAATTGGGGTGCCCTTTGAAAGACAGGAAGCTATATTTAACAGGTTTGAACAGGCTGATATTGGAGATAAAAGAGCTTTTGAAGGGTCAGGCCTGGGACTCGCCATATCCAAAGCATATGTTGAAATGCTGGGCGGCACAATACAGGTTGATTCTGAGCCGGGAGCCGGTTCGGTTTTTAGTTTTACTATACCATACAAATGTAAGTTTGAAAAACAGACTGTGACCGGAAAGAAAATCATCAGTCAGGTCCAACAGGATATGCTCAAAAAACTTAATGTAATTGTAGCTGAAGATGATCAGACCAGCAGGTTCTATTTCGAAACTATCATGTCCGGTAAGTTTAAAGATGTAAATTTCACTTCCAGTGGCGGGGATACTATTAAGGCATTAAAAAATAATCCGGATACAGACCTTATATTAATGGATATAAAAATGCCCGGAATGGACGGCTATGAAGCTACACGGGAAATCAGAAAATTTAATAATGATGTACTTATTATTGCTCAGACTGCCTATGGCTTATCCAGCGACAGGCAAAAAGCACTGGATGCAGGGTGTAATGAATACCTGACAAAGCCCGTTCGTAAAAATATCCTTTTTGAGAAACTGGTGTCCTGCCTTAAAGAGCGCAGCTGACTTAGTCACTTACTCTCACTCACCTGCCAGGTCAAGCATAAAGGCATATTCAAGAGCCGTTGTACGAAGCCTCTCAAAACGTCCTGATGCACCACCATGACCGGCCTTCATATTGGTCTTCAGCAGGAGCATGTTATCATCAGTTTTCATATCCCTTAATTTGGCCACCCATTTAGCTGGCTCCCAGTACTGTACCTGCGAATCCCAGAAACCTGTAGTTACAAGTATATTAGGATAATTATGCTTCTTAACCTGGTCATAGGGTGAGTATGAAAGCATATAATGATAATATTCCTCTTCACGCGGATCACCCCATTCATCCCATTCAAAAGTAGTCAGCGGAATACTTGGATCGAGCATAGTTGTAACAACATCAACAAAGGGAACAGCAGCCACTACGCCCTTATATAACTCAGGCTGCAGGTTAACAACAGCACCCATAAGTAATCCACCTGCACTGCCACCCATGGCAAAAAGTTTATCAGGATTGGTATAATTTTCTTCTATAAGAAATTCAGCACAGTCGTTGAAATCAGTAAAAGTATTCATCTTGTTCAGCAGTTTACCATCTTCATACCATTGTCTCCCCATCTCGCTGCCGCCCCTGATATGGGCTATGGCATAGGTAAACCCGCGGTCGAGCAGACTTAAAACAGAGGAATTAAATGAAGGATCCCTGGAGTACCCGTATGAACCGTAAGCGTAAAGCAACATCGGGGATTTACCGTTTCTTTCAAAACCTTTACGGTAAACAAGTGAAACAGGTATTTCTGTACCATCATCAGCTGTTGCCCATAGTCTTTCTGCCTGGTAATTGTCTTTTGAGAAGTCACCCAGCACCTCGGTCTCTTTGAGCAATTCCTTCTCCCTGCTCTTCATGTTATAATCAAATACAGATCGTGGTGTGGTCAGCGAGGTGTATGTATACCTGAGGACATCTGAGGCCGGCACTTCATTAACAGATATCCGGCTGCTGTATACTTCCTCATCAAAATCAACATAATGGTCTTCACCGGTATTAAGATTAAACACCCTGATATTATTAAGTGCATTTATTCTTTCGCTGGCAACCAGGTAATCATTAAAAAGGGTATATCCCTGCAGCAGTACATCATCACGGTGAGGTATAAAAACTTCCCAGTTGTCCCTGTCATAATCATTTTCAGGAGTTACCATTAACTTAAAATTAACGGCATCATCAGAATTTGTCCTGATAAAAAACTTATCATTAATATGATCTATTGAATACTCATGTTTAACCTCCCTTGGGACGAATACCCTGAAATCTCCATCAGGATTGTCTGCTTCAAGTATCCTGGCTTCAGTTGTAAGTGTCTGGCTTGAAAAGATCACGAGGTATTTTTCGCTCTTTGTTTTACCAATATTACAGGTAAACTCCTCATCTTCCTCGAAATATACCTGAACATCATCTTCACTTTCAGTACCGAGATTATGTCTCATTATTTTTTCTGCCCTCAGAGTTTCAAAGTTCTTACCGGTATAAAAACAGGTCTTACTATCGGCTGCCCAGGTTACCCTGCCCGTTGTATTCTCAATTACATCGGAAAGCATCTCTCCTGTATTCAGGTCCATAAAACGGATTGTATACCTTCGACGGCTAACGAAGTCAGTTCCGTAGGCCAGTATATTATTGTCGGGACTTATGCTTAAACCGGTTACACTACAGTAATCTTTGCCTTCTGCTATCTTGTTTACATCAAGCAGTAGTTCCTCTTCAGCGGCAAGTGTACCTTTTTTCCTGTAATATAAGGGATACTCTTTACCTTCCAGGTAACGGGAGAAATAATAATACCCGTTATCAAGGTATGGCACTGTCTCATCATTTTCTTTTATCCTGCCCTTCATCTCCTCAAATAATTCCTCCTGCAATTTTTCTGTGTGGCCCAGCATCGTAGCAGTGTAATCATTCTCAGCGTTCAGGTAATCCAATACTTCCTGGGTTTGCTCATCAGGTGTGTCTGCATTCTTTTGTTCATCACTGAGCCTCATCCAGTAATAATTATCTACTCTTTTATGATCGTGATTGACCAGTTCCTTTGGCTTTTTTTCAGCATCAGGAGCCTCAGGTTTCTTTTTCGGTGTACAGCTCATCATTAAAGCTATTATTAACAGGGTTAGAATGTAAAATGATCGTTTCATCTTTATATGATTATGTTTGGTTCAAATGAATGGACTAAGGTAATAAAAAATGACTTAAGGATTAGGCCTGAAGATAAAGCAAGGGGTGTTATAAAACAACATTTCAGTAAACGCCTAAACATCCTTCAGTGATAATTGAATCCTGCTGCGGTCAATATCAACCCCAATGACTTTTACTTCTACATGTTGATGTAGTTTAACCACATCTGCAGGGTCTTTTACAAACCTATTCGCAATGTTGGATATATGCACCAGTCCGTCCTGTTTAACTCCCACGTCAACAAATGCACCAAAACGGGTAATATTGGTTACTATACCCGGCACAACCATTCCTTCAGTAAGGTCTTCTATTGACCTTACATCAGCAAACTGAAATTCCTCTATCTCTGACCTGGGATCGCGGCCTGGCTTCTTAAGTTCATCCAGAATATCCGTAAGTGTAGGCAGGCCTGTATCATCGCTGATATATTTTTTAAGATCAATATTATTCAAAACAGCATCATTGGCAATTAAATCTTCTACCTCCATTCCCATATCTTCTGCCATTTGTTCAACAATATGGTAGCTTTCCGGGTGTACAGCTGATCTGTCGAGAGGATTCACGGCATTACTGATCCTCATAAACCCCGCACTTTGTTCAAAGGCCTTATCTCCCATCCTTTTTACTTCCAGCAATTGCTCCCTGGATTTGAATGCACCATTCTGATTTCTGTATTTGATAATATTATCTGCAAGCTGGGGTCCTAAGCCCGAAACATAGGTCAGAAGGTGCTTACTGGCAGTATTAACTTCAACACCCACAGCATTCACACAGCTCATTACGGTATGGTCAAGGGCAGACTGCAGGCTTGACTGATCAACATCATGCTGATACTGACCCACACCAATAGATTTGGGATCTATCTTAACCAGCTCTGCCAGCGGATCCATCAGTCTCCTGCCTATAGAAACTGCTCCCCTGACCGTAACATCGTAATCCGGAAACTCCTCCCTTGCCACTTTTGAAGCTGAATAAACAGATGCTCCTGCCTCACTGACAACAAACACCTTTATCTCCCTGTCAAACTTGATCCATTTAATAAGGTCTTCAGTTTCCCTGCTTGCAGTACCGTTACCAATTGCTATTGCCTCAATCTTATGAGAGTTGACAAGGCTGGATATTTTTTTAACTGATAAAGCTGTCTGGTTCTGAGGGGGATGGGGGAATATTGTTTCATTATGCAAAAGGGAGCCTTGCTCATCAAGGCATACCACCTTACAACCTGTTCTGTAGCCCGGATCTAATGCAAGGACTCTCTTCCCTCCAAGTGGCGGTGCCAGCAGCAATTGTCTCAGGTTATCAGTAAAAACCTTTATAGCTTCTTCATCGGCCTTTTCTTTAGCCATGTTTCTGAATTCTGTTTCCATGGCAGGCCCCAGCAATCTCTTCCATGAATCTTTTACAGCATCAAGGATATGATCGGCCGAAGCATTATCTGCTTTAACAAAAATATTATCAAGCAATTCAAGTGCCCTTTCCTCATCAGGCATTATACTGATCCTGAGCATACCTTCAGCTTCACCCCTTCTCATTGCAAGCAATCTGTGTGAAGGACATTTTGAAAGTACTTCATTCCATTCAAAGTAGTCCCTGTATTTAATTGCTTCTTCTTCCTTCCCTTTGACCAGTTTCGAGCTGATTATTGCGTCCTTACTGAAAAGTGTCCTGATCCTTTTACGGGCAATTTCATCCTCGTTGATCCATTCTGCAATAATATCCCTGGCTCCCTGGAGAGCATTTTCAACACTTTCTACATCATCATTAAGATATGAGGCCGCTTGACTTTCAGGATCAGGCAGCTCCTGTTTCATAACAAGTTCTGCCAATGGCTCCAATCCCTTTTCCCGCGCAACAGAAGCCTTTGTCTTTCTCTTTGGCCTGTAGGGGAGATAAATATCCTCCAGCTCGGTAAGCGTAACAGCATCATTTATACGAACCAGCAGTTCGGGGCTCATCTTATCCTGCTCTTCAATTGAACGTACAATGGCTTCTCTCCTTTTATCGATCTCTGTGAGTTTCTCATATTCATCCTTAATGTGGTTGATCTGCACCTCATCAAGGCTACCGGTCATTTCTTTCCTGTAACGACTTATAAAGGGTATGGTTGCCCCGTCATCAATTAACCTTACAGTATTCTCTACCTGCCACTGGTGATGACCCAGTCTTTCAGCAATTAATAAAATATATTTCTTTTTATCCATAGTTACTCAATATATAAAATAAGTCCTTTCAGGTACTCACTTTCAGGGTGAAAAATATTAACCGGGTGATCAGCAGGCTGACTTAACTGCTTAATAATACGAACTTTCCTTCCTGTTCCGGCGGCAGCAGTAAAAACCGACTTTCGGAAATTCTCACGACTTACAACCTGGGAACATGAAAAAGTAAATATTATGCCCCCCGGTTCAATTATTTCAATTGCCTTACGATTAAGTTTTTTATACCCCTGCAATGCATTATGCAATACATTATGATGCTTGGCAAACGCCGGAGGATCAAGGACTATCAAATCATAGTCATCACTGGTATCATCCATGAATTTAAAAGCATCACTCACTATCCCCCGGTGTTTCTCCTGATCTTTGAAATTAAGTTTAACATTGTTCTCAGCCATCTTAACGGCACGGTCAGAAACATCAACTGTATGCACCATCCTGGCATTACTCATTCCATAGACAGAGAATCCTCCCGTGTATGAGAACAGGTTAAGGATCCTCCTGTCTTCACTGAAGGATTCAAGAAGTTTCCTGTTTTCTCTCTGGTCAATAAAGAAACCGGTTTTTTGTCCTTCCAGCCAGTCTACATGAAAACGATAACCGTATTCTGTAACCAGGTTGTTTTCCTGTGAACCCCTGATAAAACCATTTTTTGCTTCTGCTTTTGCTTTATATGGCAATGTGCTTTCACTTTTATCAAAAACCGCCTTGATTCTCTGATCCGGCAATGACATCAAAATACCGGCAATCAGGTCACGTTTATAATACATACCAATGGAATGCATCTGCATAACTGCAACAGAGCCATAAACATCAACTATCAGGCCTGGCAAATTATCACCTTCAGCATGTATGAGCCTGAAAGCATTAGTTGACTCCATGGATAATATGCCTGCACTCTTCCGGTATTCATAAGCCTCAAAAATCCTTAAGCTGTAAAAATCTGCATCTATTTCCTGATCCTCAAAAGTAAGCAGGCGCACCGCTATTGATCCCGGCTGATAATGGCCGCGTCCCAGGTAATTATCCTTGTTGTCAAAAACATCAACCACATCTCCTTCCAGGGCTTCACCATATATTTTTTTTATTGCCCCGCTGAAGATCCACGGGTGTTTTCGCAGTACCGACTGATCTTTCCCGGATTTTAAAACAATTCTTGCTCTTTTCATCATTGAAATAATAATTAATCTTTCTTATGCTTCAAGGTCCTGTATATTTCATAACAAACCCAGGCATCAGTTGCAGCGTAAGAAAGTTGGGCATCAGACAGTACAGGTGCCTCCCAGTTGGATACCTGTTGTCGCTTCGATATCCGGAAACCAAGGATGATTGCCGAAAGTTTTTTCAGGCCTGAACTCTCAATTCCGAATTCCTTCACATAATCCTGTAATTCGACAAAACCCTTTTCTTTAAACCGGCGCCATTTTTTCAGGCCCGTTATATCATCACTTATAGCTACACCTACCTTAATTATTGACTGATCCGCAAGTAATTCTGCAATTTCACGTGGGAGACCAATGGTATTTAACCTGAAAAGGTAAGCTGTCCTATGATCAGAAAGTTGCAGCAGGGCCACCCTGTTATTCCTGCCCTTTTTGAAGGAAGGTTTTGTTTCAGTATCAAATCCGAGTAAAGATGCTGACTTCAATCTTTCCACGCAATTTTGCAGTTTGGATAAATTATCCACCATGACAATCTCTCCACTGAATCCTGAAACCGGGTACTCATTTAATTCTGACTTATCTAAATCCTCCTTAAATGTCATCATTATCCCTCCTGAAATCATCCTGGCGTCTCGATATAATCCATTCAGACTTATCCCTGTCCTGCGGATCATTCCCTGGATCAGCACCTATATCATCAGGGTTGATCATTGCATAATGCACAGCTCTTATGGTGTCAGCCAGTGTTTGCCCCCAGTATAAGCGAAAGCTTTCCTTACACTCCCACAGGGCATCGTTCATCAGCTCATGTGTTCCGATACGGTATACCATCAGGAAATCTTTAAGATCCTGATAAATATCTGCCAGGTTCTCAGCCAGGTCACCATAAACCAGTTCTTCAGTTGAATTTTCATCATGATTTATATCAATAAAATCATTGGCAGATCCGAATTTATGTTTTAGCAAATCATTTATTGCCTGCCAGTCTTCCTCCCTGACATATTTCTCCACATCTTCCTCAAGTCTGTTCTCAATATCCGGAAGATTCAGTGCTTTCAAATATAATAATGGCAGCAACTTCTGCAGTATTGTAAGCAAAGTTTTACCATCATTTGCAGATGCTTCTTCCAGGAATTTACAGTATTCATTGGCTACAGCCGTAAATTCAATTACTTCTTTTGAATAAAGTACATTATCATCCATAAAAGTATTTTCTGCAAAAGTATTTAAATATCTTGTATAAACGAAGCAGAGAACCAAAAGCAGCTATATTCAGGTATTCCACAGTAATTTATCGCTCTCGTCTTTCAATATTTTATCATGGTCAAGCAACCATCTTAAAACTTTAACCGATCTTTCCTTGTCTGCATCTATTTTTTCCACCAGCTGTTCTGACGAAAGAGCTCCTTTCTCAAGCAACTTTTTCATTTCTTCAAGTATCCTGTCAAATTCATACTTGCTAAGATCAAGTTCATTGCGGCTCATACAAATATCACACATACCACAGCGGACAGAATCCTGGCCAAAATAATCAAGTAACATACTGGCCCTGCACCTGGTTTGGGAGCTTATGTATTTTATTATTTCCTCAAGTCGTTCGAGATATTTTTCCTTTACATTCCTGTGATTATCAGGCGATATATAGAGTGATTTTTTGTCAAGACGCTCCTCTGTAAAAATAACCAGGGCTGTTTTTTTCCCGGGTATATAATTAATAATATTATGACCCGCCAGTTTCTTCAGAAATTGATATATCATATCTCTGGAAAGTCCTGATGTTTTGGAAAGGTATTCCTCATTTACCGCTACATACTCACTGAACATTCCTGTATAGCTTCGTAAAAGAAGTTTAATAAAACCATCAAGGGAAGCGTTCGCAACCTGAAATTTATAGAGATCATCCCTCCCGACGGTAAAGTGCACACGTGAAGGATTATTAAGCTCTTCGGTAAGTTCTATGTAATTTTCTCTCTGAAGAAATTTGAGACTGTTATAAGCCTGTGTAACAGAGAGCCTGTATTTAGTAACAAACTCGGCAAGGTTAAAATCATACACTACATTCTTACCGCTGCCAACTGGAACCTGGAGAAAATTACACAGCAGTTCATAAGTATTTTTAATGTATTCCACGGCAGGAAATTTTGCCTCAACCCTGTCGCGTACCCTCTTAACATCACTCTCATAATAAAGCTGAACGGCCCAGGCTTTCTTTCCATCCCTGCCAGCCCTTCCGCTTTCCTGGAAGTATGACTCAATGGAATCAGGAATATCCCAGTGCATAACAAAGCGAACATCAGCTTTATCTATACCCATACCAAATGCATTTGTTGCGACAATAATCCGCGGATTACCGGATGACCATGCATTTTGCTTTTTATCTTTAATCTCCCTTTTCAACCCGGCATGATAATAATCTGCTGCAATATTATTTGCAACGAGGAACTGTGCTATTTCCCTTGTTTTCTTCCTGCTCCTTACATAAATAATACCGGAGCCTTTAACTTTACTTACCGTACTGAGCAGGTATTCATTCTTATCCTCAACTTTCCTGACAAGGTATATAAGGTTCTTTCTTTCAAAACTGGCTTTCAGGACATTCTTTTTTCTAAAGCCCAGCTTATCCATAATATCATCAACCACTTTCGATGTTGCCGTAGCGGTAAGCGCAAGAATAGGTACTTCACCCTGTATATACTGCTTTATTTCTGCAATATTCAGATAGGACGGCCTGAAATCATAACCCCATTGAGATATGCAATGGGCCTCATCCACTGCAACAAGGTTAACATTCATGGAAGCCACCCTTTTGCGGAATAATTCAGTTCGTATACGTTCAGGAGAGATATACAGGAATTTATAATCGCCATAGATACAATTATCAAGTGCAATATCTATTTCTTCCCTTGTCATTCCGGAATGTACAGCCTGTGCTTTTATTTCCATCCCCCTTAGCCTGTCAACCTGGTCTTTCATCAACGCTATCAGTGGAGTAATTACTAGACAAATCCCCGGTGAAGCCAATGCAGGTATCTGGAAAGTTATTGACTTTCCTCCTCCCGTGGGCATCAGACCAAGTGTATCTATTCCCTCTCCCACTGATTTTATCAGCTCTTCCTGCAGAGGCCTGAAGTGTGTATGTCCCCAGTACCTGGTGAGAATCTTTCTGTATTGATCAAGGCGGTCCATAATAAGCAGTGCAGGTTATCAGGTTGAGCTATATACAAAAATACTAACTGTAATTCAATTTTTAAGTGATCATTAAAAATAAAAACAAGGCTGTTTAAGCTATCATCAATTTTTTGTATCTTGCGCCATCAAATTTAAATAGCACTTGCATATGTCTTTTGTTGATGATAAAGTAGTTACGGAAGGTATTACATTTGATGATGTACTGCTTATTCCCTCTTATTCCGAAGTACTGCCAAGGCAGGCTGATATAAGTACACATTTCACACGTAACATTACCCTGAACACACCGGTAGTTTCAGCGGCTATGGATACTGTAACAGAGGCAGAGCTTGCCATTGCCATTGCACGTGAAGGAGGCATAGGGGTTATCCACAAGAATATGTCTGTTGAAAGGCAGGTAATGCAGGTTAAAAAAGTCAAAAGGGCAGAAAATGTAATGATACATGATCCTGTAAGCATTGGGGTGGATGCCACAGTTTCAGATGCTCTTAACCTGATGAAAGAATATAAAATAGGCGGAATTCCGGTCATCAAAAGTGACAACACTCTGGTAGGTATAGTTACAAACAGGGACCTGAGGTTTGAGAATGAGATGACCAAAAAGATCTCAACCATTATGACAAAAGATCTTATTACAACAAACCAGGAAACAAATCTTTCTCAGGCAGCCCAGATCCTGCAAAAACATAAGATAGAGAAACTTCCGATAGTAAATGATAATAACCAGCTGGTTGGGCTGATTACATACAAAGACATTACAAAAACAAAAGACAGACCTTCCTCATGCAAGGATGACAAGGGAAGGCTAAGGGTAGCAGCAGCCATTGGGATAGCACAGGATACCCTGGAGAGAGCAGAGGAGCTTATAAAGGCTAATGTGGATGCCCTGTCTATTGATACTGCGCATGCTCACACCAAAAATGTTATTTACATTCTCAGGGAGATTAAAAAGAATTTTCCCGATACCGAAGTTCTGGCAGGTAATATTGGCACGGCAGAAGCTGCAAAAATGCTTGCAGATGAAGGTGCTGACGGTCTGAAGGTGGGCATAGGCCCCGGTTCCATCTGTACAACACGAATAGTTGCCGGAGTAGGCATACCACAGCTGTCAGCTATTTATGATGTTGCTAAAGCAGTCCGCGGAAGCGGCATTCCAATAATAGCTGATGGAGGAATCCGGTATTCAGGAGATATTGTAAAGGCAATTGCCTCAGGTGCCGATTCAATAATGGCAGGATCATTATTCGCCGGTGTGGAAGAATCGCCCGGAGAAACCATTATTTACAACGGAAGAAAATTCAAGAGTTACCGGGGAATGGGATCAATTGAAGCTATGCAAAAGGGATCAAGTGACCGTTATTTCCAGGATATCGAAGACGATATTAAAAAGCTTGTCCCTGAAGGAATTGCAGCCAGGGTTCCTTATAAAGGCACATTATCTGAAGTTATATACCAGATGATTGGCGGACTCAGAGCAGGTATGGGTTATTGTGGTGCGGCTAACATCGAAGGGTTGAAGAAAGCACGCTTTGTGAAGATTACCCATTCAGGCATTATTGAAAGCCATCCGCATGACGTAACCATTACCAGAGAAGCACCTAATTACAGCAGGTAATATCCTGAAAAATTAATATTATGAAAATCAGGTCACTGATATTGTACATATGTGCTTTTTACTTTTCATTATCCCTTAATGCACAGGATAAGGACTTTCTACTTAAGGTTAATGACAGGAAGGTAAGTGCAGAAGAATTCAAATGGCTTTACCAGAAAAATAATAATGGACTGCAGCAATCAGGTATAGAAGAATACATGGATCTTTATATCAATCTCAGGTTAAAGGTTGAAACAGCGGAAGAAGCCGGAATCCATAAACGCCAGTCATTCATCAATGAACTGAAGGGGTACAGGAAGCAGCTGGCTAAACAATACCTCACTGACGGCGAAGCAAAGGAAAAAATATTGAAAAAAGCCTATGAAAGATATAAAACAGAAATAAATGTTTATCACATTCTTGTTAAATGCCCTGCCAATGCACCACCAGCAGATACACTTAAGGCCTACAGGAAAGCAAAAAGCATAAAACAGAGATTAAGACTGGGAGAACCTTTCGAAGCTGTTGCCAAAGGGGCAAGTGATGATCCTGCGGCCAAACTGAATGGTGGGAATCTCGGATATCTTACCGTTTTTCAGACACCTATGTCATTTGAGAACAAAATGTATGAAATGTCTCCCGGCGAGATATCAGAACCTGTGAGAACTACAATGGGCTATCATATAATTAAGGTGCAGGACAAAAGAAAAAACAGGGGTCGAATAAAAGTGGCACATATTATGAAAGCTGCCCCTCCCGGAAGTACACAGCAGGCAAGGAATAATGCAAAGGAAGATATAGACAGCCTTTACAATCTGCTTGAAAAAGGTGCAGACTTTGCAAACCTGGCTTCAGAAAATTCTGATGACAGGAGATCAGCTCAAAATAATGGAGTGCTACCATGGTTCGGAAGTGGTGAGATGATACATGAATTCAGTGTGGCAGCTTTTGAATTGCTAAGGGATGGTGAATATACACTACCTGTCAGAACAGTATACGGATGGCACATTATAAAAAGACTCGATAAAAAAGTATTTCCCGCTTATGAGGAGGCAAAGAAACTACTCGAAAGCAAACTGCCGGATTCATACCTGCAATCACTTACTAAGCTGTCTTTTGCAGGTAAACTTAAGGAAGAATATAATTACAAGGTAAACCCATCATCACTTGAATGGTTTTACATGCATGCCGATTCTGCCCTTAGGTACCAGAGAAATTATGAAGCTCTAAATAATGTCCCTGGTAAGGTACTGTACTCATTTGCAGATGAACAATGCTCAATGCCTGACTTTGCTTCATATATAAGGCAGAATCATGAACAGGCTCCGGTATATGAGCCTGCTGAATTCATTAACAAGCTGCTGGACAATAAAGTCTACGAGCATCTTACAGCTTATGAAAGTTCCGTACTCGAAGACAAATATCCTGAATTCCATTTTCTAATGAATGAATTCTATGACGGAATATTATTCTTTGAGATCTCAGACAGCCTGATATGGAAAAGATCACGAAATGACTCAACAGGCATAATGGAGTATTACAACAAAAGGAAAGATGAATTCACTAAAGAAGCATATGCTGACCTGAGACTTTATACAATATCAGATGATGCCGGAAGAAGGCATACCAGGAAGATTAAACGTGTAATCAGACGATTTCATAAAAGAGACAATTATTATGAGAAAATAATGGAAAAGGCAAGATTCGGAGGTGACACACTTTTACAGGCAGAAGAAAAATCAATGAAGAGAAGCAATAGCTTCGTTAAAAACAATAATATTAAGTGGAAAGAAGGTCTGCAGGAGGTCACTAACGTGAATGGTACAATAGTTGTTGATATTCTTGAAATTCACGAGCGCAAATATAAAGAACCGGACAGTATAATGAATATTCTTGTGCCGGACTACCAGGAATATCTTGAATCACAATGGATCAGAAAATTAAAAAATTCTTATCCGGTAGAGTTGAACAAAAAGATGCTAAAAAGAATTAAATCTGATATCAAAAAATGAGGACCTTACTGGCTGTCAGCAGCCTTATGCTGTTTATAGGTGCATGCTCAAATTATAGCGTTGATAATGATCGTACCGCCCTAGCACAGGTTGGAGATAAGCTTTTATATGCTGAACAGATCCCGGTGAATAAAGCCAACGGAATAACCAGGGAAGACAGTATAAGTATGGCAAGAAACTATATCGACAGGTGGATCAGAAATGAATTAATACTGAAAAAAGCCGAGGAAAATCTTTCTGAGCAATATCAAAATGAGATAAACAGAAAGCTTGAAGAAACAAGAGCTAACCTGATGATCTACCAGTATGAACAACAAATGATGCTCCAGAAGATGGACACCCTTGTAAGAGATTCAGCAATAACAAATTACTACGACAAGCATCTTGGCAATTTCAGCCTGCAGGAAAGTATTGCAAAGGTATTATTTCTCAAATTACCTGTAGAAGCACCTAATATTGAGAAAGCAAGATTATGGTATAAGTCGGATGATCAGAATAATATAAAGAACCTGGAAAGTTATGCCTACCAGTTTGCTGAAAAATTTGATGATTTTGGTGAAAACTGGATAAGGATGAGTTTTTTGCTCCGGGAATTACCTTCTGATATTGGTAATGTGAGTAATTTTCTGAAAAGCAACAGCTATTATGAAACAAGCGATTCGTCATTTAATTATTTTGTTAATATCAGGGACTACCGTCTTAAAGGATCACTTGCCCCCATTGAATATGTTAGAGACGATATAAAAACTATTATTCTAAACAACAGAAAAATAGAATTTTTACAGAAAGTTGAGAACGGAATATACAATGAGGGTATGCAAAATAATAGTTTTAAGGTATTTGAGTAAATACTAAGGGTATACAGCCTGAAAAAAGAAATAAAATATTTTTAAGAAAGCAATTAATATAAAGAAAAAGGACACGATGAAGTTATTTAACCGCATATTGATAAGTATTATTCTAACAGTTTTTACTACATCATTTTCATATTCACAGCACCTTATTGATGAAGTATCAGCCATAGTGGGAGACGAAACAGTTTTTCTGTCGGATGTTGAAAACATGGTTATGCAACAGGCAGCAATGGGTGACAATCGACCTGTCAAAAAAATCAGGTGTGAAGTATTTGAAGATCTTCTCATCCAGTTGCTTTTCCTTGATCAGGCCAGGATAGACAGTATTGAGATAAGTAATGATCAGATCAACAGGATGCTTGACGAGAGGCTAAATGATTTTGTTATGAGAGCGGGCTCGGAAGAAAACCTTGAAAGATACTTTAAAAAAAGTATGGTGGAAATACGAAGAGATCTGCGCCCGATGATGGAGAACCAGCAGCTGGCCAGCCAGGTACAGAATAATCTGGCAAGAGATATAACAATAACCCCGAAAGAAGTGCAAGCGTTTTATCATTCTGTTCCTCAGGACAGCCTGCCGCTTATGCCTGCAAAAGCAGAACTAAGCCTGATACAAATTGATCCTCCCGGTCTTGAAGAAAGTAAGCTGAGAACAAGACAGCAATTACTCGATCTCAGAAAACGCATACTGGAAGGTGAAAGTTTCAGGGCCCTGGCTGTATTGTATTCAGAAGATGAACAATCAGCTGCAAAAGGCGGTGAAATAGGCTTCCAGATCCGGGGTAACCTTGACAAAGCCTATGCTGATGAAGCATTCAGCTTAAAGAAAAACCAGGTTTCAAAAGTGGTGGAATCAGAATTTGGATTTCACATTATTGAACTCATTGAAAGAAGGGGCGATATGATCAACACGAGGCATATCCTTATAAAACCAAAAGTAACACCCCAGCAATCTGTTGAAGCAAAAAACAAGCTTGATAGCATAGCAAACCTTATAAGAACAGACAGTTTAACATTTGAGGAGGCAGCATACCGGTTTTCAACCCATAAAGACAGCAGGATAAATGGTGGTAAATATGTCAGTTTTGAGACAAGAGAAAGATTGCTTGAGATTGATAAATTGCCCAGGGAAATGTACATGGTAATAAGAGATTTGAATCTCAACGAGATATCAGACGGCTTCAAGATGAAAGACAGGAAAGGGAATACCGTTTTCAGAATAATAAGGCTGGACAAACAAACTAAAGCACATGAAGCAAATCTGAAAGATGATTATAGCTTTATCCAGCAGCTTGCTCTTTCAAATAAGCAGGCAGGTGTTTATCAGGACTGGATCATTAAAAAAATGGAGAACACCTATATTGATATAAGTGATAAATTCAGAACCTGTAATTTCAAAAACGAGGGATGGCTCAAATAAAAGTGATAAGGTTAGTTGTGCTTATCACAATACTTTCTGTGCCTTATGCATCATCCGTAGGCCAGCAAGACAGCAATAAAGGTAAGAAGAAGATAGAGGTTCTGCATACCGACCTTATGAAAGGCAGCGGAGAAATGCGCAGATTGCTGGGAAACGTAAGGTTAAAACACAAGGAAACTTTCATGAATTGTGACAGTGCTCATTTATATCCCAACAAAGATTTCGTGGAAACTTACAGCAGGGTACATATTTTTAAAGGGGACACGCTGCACTTGTACGGAGAATACCTTCTATACGATTCTGAATCTGAGTTTGCATACATCTCAGATTCAGTTATACTAATTGATAATAAAACAACTCTTTATACAGACCACATTGACTATGACCTGCGCAAAGAAACTGCAAAGTATACAAACGGAGGTAAAATAATTAATGAAGAAAATACTCTCACCAGCATAATTGGGATTTACCATACCAAAAGTGAAATATTTAACTTCAAAGACAGTGTTGTGCTGGTGAATCCTGATTACACGATGTATTCGGATACTCTGGAATACAACACTATTACCGAGGTGGCATACTTCCTTGGTCCCTCCAGGGTAAGAGGCGACAGCCTTGATGCCAGGTGTAATCGTGGCTGGTACGACACAAAAAACGAAATATCCTTATTGCTTGATGACGCATTTATTGACAATAAAAAGCAAATTGTAACCGGAGATTCACTGTATTATGAAAGTGACAAAGGATTTGGAACGGCATATTACGATGTTACTATAAGGGATTCCGAGCAGGAAATTATTGTAAAAGGCAATGAATCCTGGTATTACCGTGATCCTGAACGCTTCATGATTACTGACAGCGCCCAGTTTATACAGGTCAACGATGATGATTTTCTCTTTCTCCATGCTGATACCCTAAGATCATTTACAATAGCTGATACAGCACGCGATTACAGGCTGGTGAAAGCGTATTATGGCTGCAGGGTTTACAGTGAGGATCTGCAGGCAAAATGTGATTCACTCTCCTACTCTTTCCGCGACTCAGTTATTCGGCTTTACCAGGACCCGGTTATTTGGTCAGATGCAAACCAGCTATTTGCTGATTCAATGTTGCTCATTACAAAAAACCAGCAGATGCATAAAATGGAACTCTTTAATAATGCATTTGTAATTGAAGAAGTTGACTCATCCAGATATAACCAGCTTAAAGGCAGAAATCTCTATGGTTATTTCGAGGACAATAAATTGCATAAGATTGAAATAAGAGGTAACTCTGAAAAAATTTACTTTGCTGTTGAAGAAAATGAGCTTGTTGGCGTTGACAGGTCAACATGCGTAAACATGGATATCTACATTGATGATGGTAAGATAAGGGAAATTTACATGCTTGACAGCCCTCAGGGCACCCTTGACCCTCCGGAGTTTAAACTACCTTCACTAAGGAGACTGGAAAACTTCTCCTGGTATGAAGCAATAAGACCAAAAAACAGGTATGATATATTCAGGAAATAAAAAGACTAATATTCATCTTCATTAAAGAAAAAGTCATCCTTGCTGGGATAATCAGGCCAGATATCCTCAATACTCTCGTATATATCGCCTTCATCTTCTATTTCCTGTAAATTCTCAATAACCTCAAGGGGAGCCCCCGACCTTATCGCGTAATCAATAAGTTCATCCTTAGTGGCCGGCCATGGGGCATCTTCAAGTTTTGATGCTAATTCAAGAGTCCAGTACATTGTTCCCTTCCGAATTTTTGAATTTGGGTCTGCAAATAAATAGTAAATTATTTAATAAAACAACAGTAAATTCCGATTTTTTTTAAGGTATCCACCTGCTTTGTTCAATTCCGGATTCCTTTGCGGTAATTCTGGCCAGCATAAACAGGTAGTCAGAAAGCCTGTTCAGGTACTTTATCACCCTCTCATCATACTCATTTTTATCAGGCAGTGAAATTACCAACCGCTCAGACCTCCTGCATATAGAACGACTAATATGGGTAAAGGATATTTCCCTGTTACCCCCGGGCAGCACAAAAGAAGCAAGTTCCGGCAGGTTTTTCTCCATTGAGTCAATCTCGTCCTCAAGCACCTTAATATCATCATTGTCAGGGGCTTGCATTTTAGATACATCTGCCCCAGGGCCTACAGAAAGTATCGCTGCACTATGCATCAGTTTATCCTGAATAGAATATAGTATGATACTTCTTTCCCGGTTAATATCCATGCTTCGGAGCAATCCTATCCACGAGATCAACTCGTCAACTGTACCATAAGCCTCTATTCTCTCATGGTGCTTAGGTACCCTGTGTCCTCCTGCAAGGGATGTTGTTCCATTATCACCTGTCCTTGTATAAATCTTCATAGTAAATTAAGTCATTTCATCGCTGGCAACTTCACCATCCATCAATCGGATTATCCGATTAGCATTTCTTGCAATGTCTTCTTCATGCGTAACCAGTATAACGGTATTCCCTTCACTATGTATGGTATCGAGCAACTTCATTATATCAACGGATGTTTTGCTGTCGAGATTACCCGTTGGCTCATCCGCCAGAATAATCGATGGATTGTTAACCATAGCCCTTGCAATGGCTACTCTCTGTCTCTGACCTCCTGAAAGTTCATTTGGCCTGTGCATTATCCTGTCAGATAAACCTACTGAGTCCAGTATTCGTCTGGATATTTCATCTCTTTCTGATTTGGATACCCCGGCATAAATAAGAGGCAGCATAACATTTTCATGGGCTGTATATCGTGGTAAAAGGTTAAATGTCTGGAAAATAAAGCCTATTTCCTTGTTTCGTATTTCAGCGAGGTCATTATCCTCAAGCTGGCTCACATCAGTGCCGTTAAGAATGTATTGCCCCTTAGTCAGGGTATCCAGGCAGCCCAGGATATTCATGAGTGTTGATTTTCCCGATCCTGAAGGTCCCATAATAGCCACATACTCATTCCGGTCTATATCCAGGGTCACAGAACGCAAGGCCCTGACAATCACTGTTCCTACCTGGTAATTTTTAACAACGTTCTTTATTTCAATTACTTTATCCATATCTTCTTTAAAATTATCCGAATTTACTTGTAATATTTATAATTAAAAATAACAACTTATTAAATAATGTTAATAACGAATGCAATAACTCTGCTTTGCCATTCCTTTCCTGAAAAAAACAAGTCCCATCTGAAAAATATCTATACTTACAGACACTTCAGGATCCGATTTTATTTCATGCCATGCACTCTGCATCTCTTTCGAATAATTTATATCATCAAATATTACAACAGATTCAGGCAATATTAGTTCTTTAATCTTCCTGAAATATCTTAAGACAGGATCTTTCCTGTGATTCCCATCTACAAAAACCAGTGAAGGACTGAAACCGGGCAGGTCAATTTTTGCCAGACTAGCATCAAAATCACCCACCATAAGCCTTACATTACCTGTTGTTCCTTCGCTCAAATTTTTCTCAGCTATATTTGCAAGAACAGGACATCCCTCCATGCTAACAATCCTTGATCCGGGCGAAGCGCTGGCAAGGTATAGAGTACTTATTCCCACAGATGTACCTAATTCAAGCATATCGCTACCAGGATGCATCAGAGCAATATTGTACAGAACCTTTCCGTAGAGCGGTACTATTGATGACCTACTGTATATATCTGAAATCTTTCTCTCCTTTCTCCGGCGATCAGATGATCCTGTACCCAGGTCCCTGACCCTAATAATCGTTTTATTTGCTGACATCTTTTGCCTGATATAACCGGTCTTTTCATTTACACTGGAAGGAATGGGTTTTCTGAAAACATTATTTATTATCCTGAAAACAAAAGGACTGTGTATACCATGACCCCGGGAATGCCTTGAAAAAAGAAAATACCTGAGTGCTGCACCTGCCCTGTATAAACCCATTTGTGTAAAAATTCTGTTGGCTAACAGCGCAAAAATAATTAATTTTAGAATTCGGATAATATATTATCCCGCAATATTATTACCATACAATGCCTGATATTCTTGATACTGAAATAAAATTCCTGAGCGGTGTGGGTCCTAAAAGATCTGAACTGCTTAAAAAAGAACTTGGTATAGAAACTTTCAGGGATTTGTTGTATTATTTTCCATACAAATACATTGACCGGACAAAGTTTTATAAAATATCAGAACTTGATCCCGGACTTCCTCACGTCCAGATCAGAGGTGTTATAACTGGTTTCCGTACTGAAGGAGGCGGCAGGAACAAGAGGCTTACAGCATCATTCAGAGATGAAACGGGAATTATTAAACTGGTATGGTTTAAAGGATTAAAATGGATAATTGACTCGTATAAACCAAACAAGGAATATATTGTTTTTGGCCGGCCCGGTATATTCAATGAAACCATCAATATTGTACACCCTGAGATTGAAGATCCACTGAACCTGGAAAACAGGATAAGCAGCAATATCCAGGCTCACTACAGCACCACTGAAAAACTAAAGAACAATTACATAAGTTCTAAAACCCTTAATAAATTAATGGGGAATCTCTTCGGCCAGGTAAAGACGGGGATTAAGGACTCTATGCCTGCATGGATGAGAGAAAGATACAGGCTTATGAACCTTCATGATGCCCTGTTTACATGCCACTTTCCAAATGATAAGAAAGACCTGGAAAAAGCACGCTTCAGACTTAAGTTTGAAGAATTATTCTATATACAACTAAGCCTTCTTAGCATTAAAAAGAAAAGAAGCAATAAATTCAGGGGGCATGTATTTTCTGTGGTCGGACAATATTTTAATGACTTTTACAGCAACAACCTGCCTTTTGCTCTTACATCAGCCCAGAAAAGGGTAATGAAAGAGATCCGTAAAGACCTGGGGTCAGGTAGACAAATGAACAGACTGCTGCAGGGCGATGTAGGAAGTGGTAAGACCCTAGTTGCTTTGATGAGCATGCTGATCGCAATAGATAATGGGTACCAGGCATGCATTATGGCCCCTACAGAGATCCTCTCAGGCCAGCATTACAATACAATAACACAATTCCTTGAGAATTTAGGTATCGATATCTGCCTTCTTACCGGTTCAACAAAAAAATCTGAACGTGAAAGAATTGCGGGTGGATTGTCAGACGGTTCAATAAAAATAATCATTGGTACTCATGCACTTATTGAAGATACGGTTAATTTCAACAGCCTGGGACTGGTAGTCATTGACGAACAACACAGGTTCGGTGTTGCCCAGAGAGCAAGGTTATGGAAAAAGGACAAACAGCCTCCCCATGTACTTGTAATGACAGCCACACCTATCCCTAGAACACTCGCAATGACTTTATACGGGGATCTTGATGTTTCAATAATTGATGAGCTGCCTCCGGGAAGAAAACCCGTCAGAACTATCCACTTTACTGATTCCGACAGGCTCAGGCTATTTGGTTTTATGAAAAAACAAATTAAAGACGGCAGGCAGGTTTATATAGTCTACCCCCTCATTAAAGAATCAGAGAAAATGGACTATAAAGACCTGGAAGAAGGCGTAGAAGCCATTTCACGCGCCTTCCCCTCTCCTGAATTTGCGGTCTCGGTTGTGCACGGGAAAATGAGACCTGCAGAGAAAGAAAAGTCGATGAAATTATTTACATCAGGACAGGCAAATATACTTATTGCAACAACGGTTATAGAAGTAGGCGTTGATGTTCCTAATGCCTCGGTAATGATTATTGAGTCAAGCGAAAGATTTGGACTTTCACAGCTGCACCAGCTGCGGGGACGTGTGGGGAGAGGAGCCAAACAGTCATATTGTGTGCTCATGAGCAGTAATAAATTATCCAACGAAGCCAGGAAAAGAATTGAAATAATGACAGGAAGTAATGATGGTTTTGAAATTGCTGAAGCAGATCTACAGCTCAGGGGACCAGGAGATCTGGGGGGAACACAGCAAAGTGGAATAGGATTTGACCTGAGAATAGCAAACCTTGGGAAAGACGGCCAGATACTTGAATATGCAAGAAGAATAGCAGATGACATCCTTGATGATGACCCTTTCCTGGAATCTGAAAATAATTTTATTCTTAAAGAAGAGCTGAAAAAAATTAAGAAGACTGAATATGACTGGAGCAAAATAAGTTAGATATCTGACTTAATGTGAATAATGAAAGCCTGTTATTTAGACTAATTCTATATTATTATCTCCCGTTCAAAAAGTGATTTTATGCATACTTATTTTAGATGCATATTATAATTTTGTTTTTTCTAAACTTGCACCTATCCGGACAATGCAAAACGACAAAACGATCGAACATACTGGTATAGTCAGATCAGTAGACAATAATCAAGTTATTGTAAATATTGAATCGCATCCTGCCTGTTCATCATGTCTGGCATCAGGCATCTGCGATCTGTCGGAAAGTGCAGACAAGCAAATCTCTGTCAGGGATAATGGTTACAGGCTTGAAAGAGGACAAAAGGTACACGTTGTAATGAAACAATCAATGGGATACAGGGCACTTTTCCTGGGTTACCTCCTTCCATTCCTGATTGTAATAACTATTTTGATCACAATGACAGCCCTGGGGGTACCGGAGCCGGTTAGTGGCATAAGCGCATTATTATCACTTGTCCCGTATTATTCTATTATTTACTTCAAGAAGGAGAAAATAGGTAAGAGTTTTTCATTTACTATAAAAAAAACAGATTAGATGAGTTCTGTAGTACTAATAACAATAATATCATTGAGCCTGCTTGGTATCATTGCAGCGTTGATATTATATTTTGTAGCTCAAAAATTCAAGGTTTACGAGGATCCACGTATCGACCAGGTTGAAGAGGCTCTCCCGGGTGCTAACTGTGGTGGCTGTGGTTTTGCCGGTTGCCGTAATTTTGCTGAAGCCATTGTAAAATCAGATACTTTCGACGGATTGAACTGCCCGGTGGGAGGAGGTGAAACAATGGCAAAAATAGCAGAAATACTTGACAGGAAAGTACCTGAAGTTGAGCCCCGTGTTGCTGTGGTCCGCTGTAACGGCACTCCCGAACACAGGAAAAAAACTTCAGAGTACAACGGTGCACTGAACTGTACCATTGCAAACAGTCTTTACACCGGTGAGTCAGACTGTCCCTACGGCTGTCTTGGACTGGGTGAATGTGTTGACGCCTGTGATTTCAATGCCATGTACATGGATAGCGAAACCGGTTTACCTGTTATCATTGATGATAATTGTGTTGCCTGTGGAGCCTGTGTAAAAGCATGTCCCCGAAATATTATTGAGCTCCGTAAAAAAGCGCGCAAGGACAGGAAAATATACGTGTCATGTGTTAACGAGGACAAGGGAGGGCCTGCAAGGAAAGCCTGTAAGGTAGCCTGTATTGGTTGTGGAAAATGTGAGAAAGTCTGTAATTATGACGCCATAACTATCAGTAATAATCTTGCATTCATTGATTCAGACAAGTGCGTTTTCTGCAGAAAATGCGTTCCTGTATGTCCTACCGGGGCTATTCTGGAGTTGAACTTTCCACCCCGGAAAACAGCTAAAAAAGAACAAGAGGAAAAAGTAAAAGCATAATCCTGAAGTTAAACTAAAAACCAAATATAGTGTTGAAGACATTCCCAAAAGGAGGTGTTCATCCACCTGAAAACAAAATATCCGCTGCTGCCGGGATAGATGTTCTGCCTTTACCAGAGCAGGTTACTATACCTATCAGTCAACACCTTGGCGCGCCTGCAGAACCTGCAGTTGCAAAAGGAGATACTGTAAAAGCGGGTCAGATAATTGCCACAAGTAAGGGCTTTGTTTCGGCAAATATTCATTCTTCTGTGTCGGGCAAAGTGTTTAAGGTTGATAAAGCCGTTGATGCTTCCGGTTATAAGAAAATGAGTGTTATTATTAAGGTTGAGGGTGACGAATGGCTTGATACTATTGATACCGGCAATGAGCACAAAAAGGACATCACACTTAATAGTGAAGAAATAATCAGGAAGTGTGCTGAAAATGGCATTGTGGGAATGGGTGGAGCAACCTTTCCCTCCCACGTTAAGTTAAGCATCCCTCCCGGCAAGCACTGTGATGTACTCATCATAAACGGTGTTGAATGCGAACCTTACCTTACATCCGATCATCGGCTAATGCTTGAGCGCACAGGTGAACTCGTAACCGGAATATCCATATTAATGAAGGCGCTGAAGGTTGAGAGGGCAATGATTGGCATAGAGAACAATAAAACAGATGCTATAGAGAGGCTCCGTGAGTTTACATCCGGCATTGATGGCATCAGTGTACATGCGCTTAAAGTCAAATATCCACAGGGGGGCGAGAAACAGTTGATCAAGGCTCTTATTAAGAGGGAGGTTCCTTCAGGCGGACTACCTGTTGATGTAGGCACTGTTGTTCATAATGTAGGGACTGCCTATGCTGTATATGAAGCAGTGCAGCTTAACAAACCCCTGGTGGAAAGAGTAGTTACTGTGACAGGCAAAGAGCTGGAAAAGCCGGTAAATGTACTGGCAAGAATAGGCACACCGGTAAGTAATCTTATTGAATTTGCCGGGGGGCTGCCTGACAATACAGCCAAAATTGTGAACGGTGGACCTATGATGGGTAAGGCCCTGGCAAACCTATCCGTTCCTGTTACCAAAGGCACATCAGGTCTTATTGTCTTCAGGGAGGAAGAAGCCCGCAGGAAAGAAACCGGCCCCTGCATACGATGCGGAAAATGCATTACTGCATGTGCAATGGGACTGGAGCCTTACCTGCTGATGTCTCTCACTGAAAAAGGCATGCATGAAAGGTCTGAGAAAGAAAAGATCATGGACTGCATGGAATGTGGTTCATGCAGTTACATATGCCCGGCCAACAGGCCCCTTCTCGATTACATAAGGCTTGGAAAAGCAACGGTTGGTAAGATGATCAAAGAGAGAAAACAAAAATAAGCACGATAAGAAATATTCAATAAACAATGAATAAACTATTAACAGTATCACCTTCACCGCATGAGTACAGCAAGGAGTCCACTCCAAAGCTTATGTACGGAGTTGTTATTGCACTTGCCCCTGCCCTGCTGGCAACCATCTGGTTTTTTGGCTGGGCAGCCCTGCTGGTAACGTCGGTGTCAGTAATCTCATGTGTGATTTTCGAGTATCTTATACAAAAATTTATCCTGAAGAAAGAGCCCAGCATAAAAGACGGGTCTGCAATTGTTACAGGCCTTCTGCTTGCTTTCTGCCTTCCGACAAACCTCCCCCTGGGACTTGTTATCCTGGGATCACTTGTAGCCATCGGCGTTGGTAAAATGACTTTTGGAGGCCTGGGGAACAATCCTTTTAACCCGGCGCTTGTAGGAAGGGTTTTCCTTTTTCTCTCCTTCCCGGTACAAATGACAACATGGCCGGTACCTAAAGGATTTAACACCAGCTTCAGTGATGCAATTACGGGCGCTACTCCCCTCAGTGTATTAAATGAAAATTATGAGAAAATGCCTGTTGACCAGATAATGAATGACCCGGAGTTATCAATGCCCGGGTACAGTAAGTTATTCTGGGGTGAAATGGGTGGTTCTCTTGGAGAAATAGCGGCCTTTGCTCTTATCCTGGGACTCGCTTACATGTTGATAAGAAAAATCATTACCTGGCACATCCCGGTAAGTATCCTCCTTACAGTGGCTGTCTTTACCGGCATATTATGGCTTGCCAATCCTGAGGCCAACGCTGATCCCCTTTATCACCTTATGACCGGCGGATTGCTGCTTGGAGCAATATATATGGCTACTGACTATGTTAGCTCCCCGATGTCAAAAAAGGGAATGATAATCTATGGTGTAGGTATAGGAATTATCACTGTACTGATAAGAAGATTCGGTGCTTACCCGGAAGGTGTTCAGTTTGCCATCCTGATAATGAACGCTTTTACGCCACTGATAAATAATTACATTAAACCATCAAGGTTTGGAGAGGAGGTGAAAAATGGCTAAAAAAGAATCCAATCTGAAAAATATGCTGGTAGCTCTCACAATGATAACTCTGATTGCCTCTGCAGCATTGGGAGGAATATATGAACTAACCAAAGAACCCATTGCTGCTGCAAAGCTTGAAAAGAAAAACAATGCTATAAGGCAGGTAATACCTGACTTTGATAATAATCCCACTGAAGAGGTTTATAAGCATGCCGCAGACGGAGATACACTTTATTTTTATCCGGGCAAAAGCGGTGGCAATATTGTGGGAACAGCTGTAGAAACATTTACAAATAAGGGCTTCTCCGGCGAAATAAAAGTTATGGTTGGTTTTTTACCTGACGGCACGATTAACGATGTAGTTGTGCTCGAGCATGCCGAAACTCCAGGACTGGGAGACAAAATGGAAAAAAGTAAATCTGACTGGACAGTACAGTTCCAGGGTAAAGATCCTGAATCATTCCGCCTGATGGTGACAAAAGACGGAGGAGATGTAGATGCCATAACAGCCTCAACTATAAGCTCCAGGGCATTTTGTGATGCCGTTGCGAGGGCATATGAAACTTTTAAAAGTACAGACAAGTAGATAAAAAAAGAATTAAGCGATATGGATCAGCTAAAGAATTTCACAAAAGGCTTTATCAGGGAAAACCCGGTTTTTGCACTATTCCTGGGTCTTTGTCCTACCCTTGGTGTAACCACCACGGCAATAAACGGACTGGGAATGGGTCTGGCCACAACTTTTGTCCTGGTAATGTCCAACATAGTAGTTTCACTGATTAAGAATTTTATTCCTGACAAAGTCAGAATACCTTCTTTTATTGTAATTATAGCTTCTTTTGTTACTATAGTGGAACTTACTATGCAGGCCTATATTCCCTCACTTTTTGATGCACTGGGCCTGTTTATTCCACTGATAGTTGTGAACTGCCTTGTTCTGGGACGCGCGGAAGCTTTTGCCTCAAAGAATAACCTGCTGTCTTCTATTGTGGACGGTATGGGGATGGGACTCGGTTTTTCCTTTGCCCTTACATTACTGGGCGCCGTCAGGGAAATCCTGGGATCAGGATCCATTTTCGGCTTCAAGTTTATTGAAGGCGATGGTATGCTGATATTCATTTTATCACCCGGAGCATTTATTGCACTGGGATATCTCATAGTCATTGTGAACAAATTCAAGAAAGGAGCTTAAAAATGGAATATATTATTATCATCATATCGGCCATTTTCGTAAATAACATTGTCCTTAATAAATTCCTGGGCATATGCCCTTTCATTGGTGTTTCAGGCAGAATAGAGACCTCTATCGGCATGTCTGGAGCAGTGTTATTTGTTATGACAATTGCCACACTTGTAACCTACCTGATACAGAATTACATATTGGAGCCTTTTAATATAGGCTTTATGCAAACAATAACATTTATCCTGGTAATTGCATCACTTGTGCAGCTGGTCGAGATCATCCTGAAGAAAGTAAGTCCGTCACTATACCAGGCACTTGGGATATTCCTGCCACTTATCACAACTAACTGTGCAGTGCTTGGTGTTGCAATAATGGCAGGTCAACAGGAACTGAACCTTATGGAAAGCATTGTTTATGCAATAGCCAATTCAATAGGATTTGGCCTGGCCCTGGTGACTTTTGCAGGTATACGCGAACACCTTGACCTGGCTGATGTTCCGGGCCCCATGAAAGGAGTACCAATAGCATTTGTCGTGGCCGGACTTCTGGCTATGGCATTTATGGGATTTGCAGGTATTGTATAAAACCTTTCTATTTAAAGGCTTTTTCCAGCAATCCGTCACCGTCAAGCTTCAACCTGTTGAAGTATTCAGGAACCTTTTTACCTGTTAAGCTGTCAACATACATTTTGGCAAGGTGCTGACCCAGCATAAAGCCCTGTCCTCTCAGACCAATGAAAAGTCCGTTTTCCGGATCAATAACCATGCGTGGTTCTACATAGTATCCTGCCCAGACAGCCTGAAATCCTACTGACGAAAGACAGGGTATCCAGTCAACAAATACTTCGGTAACAATTTCAAGGAAGTCCCTCGAATTTATCTTAAGGTTTTTATCCGCTTCCCTTGGTTCTGTTGCAGGGGATGCACAACCTATTATCTGTCCTGTCTCAGCCAGCTGCTGACCATAAACAGCACTAAATCCCTTATAGTTACGCCTGTCTATCAACATCGAAAGAGGGCTCCCTCCGGGTCCCATCATAGGTAAACGTCTCGTAATAAAAGCCTGGTGTTTAACAGGGTATACATCAGCAAAATATCCTAGCTTGCGTGCAAACTCTGTTCCCTCGGGTCCCAGGGCATTTATAAACACCGGGCTGCGGTATTCAACATATTCATTTTTATGATCACGGACAATGATATTATAATCTTCTCCTGATTTGCTTACATCTATCAGTTCGCAATCCTCAAGCACCCTGCCTCCATTATCTACACCTATCTTTCTTATAAGGTCGATAACCCTTCCGGGCGTTGCCTGCCAGCAATTCTCAGTTACCAGGGCAGCCTTGTATTTATCAAGATCAGGATTGAAGTTATCAGAAATCTCTTTCCGGAAATCCTTTGGGTGGATCATTCTCGCATCAGACCACTCAATTGAGGCCTCAAGGTCATTGTAAATTTTCTGGTCATGTGCAAAAGTTACATATTTAATTTGCCTGAAGTCAATATTCGATACCTCCTGCAGTTCCCTGAATATTTGAAGGTTATTATCAGCAATTTCTGAAAGCTCCGGCAAACTAAAGTTTGGTCTTCCGCCTGCAATGTTTCTCCATGATGCGCCCCTGCCATAATTTATCATTAGCGGTTTAATCCCTGCTTCTGACAGGTATCTGAAAAGAGCGCTGCCCCCTATTCCACCACCTGCAACAAATGAATCCACTTTAACAATTTTACGCCCTGAACCATTAAACCGGGTAATAACATTCTCATGTTTCGTATGTGGCATCAGTTCACCAAGGCTCACCTGGTTTGACAGAGGACCGCGCGGAGTTGCATCACCGACAAGCGAAATGCCATATTTGGGTAAAACTGTTTTTAGTCTTTTTATACATCTTTTTCCCCTGCATGCACCCATACCAAGACGGGTTGTGTGCTTTACCTCATCTGTTGATATAAACTTCCTCTCACCTATTACATCCAGTATATCTTTCAGTTTTACATCATCACAATGACATATATACTGATCGCCTTCATATTTGTCATCTGAGTCGCCAAAGCCAATCTTTTCCGGGAACAGGTCTTTTTGAATAAATCCCCTTACCGCTGTCAGCTCCGTACCATTAACATCAATTGATTTAACCCTTGCCACGTTGGTCTTATTGGTCTTCTTCATCACTTTTTCAATGAGACCCCCGCCCAGTATCTTACCGTTATTATCAACAAGGTGTACTTCGGTATTTTCTTCAACTTCATATTCCACCGGCAGGAACAACCAGTCTTTCTTTAGATTATAACCGAATATGGCCAGTCCGGGACACTGGAAAACACATTTCATACAACCTATGCACTTATCAAAATCAATATGGGGAACTGTACTGGTTGATGACTTATTTATTGCTCCATGGGGACATGCAAAAGCGCATGGATTACATGCAAAACCATAGAGGCAATCTATAAGAACAAAAGGCTTTTCATTCATTCTTTCTTCTGAGTGAATGAAAGGACTATCAATCACTTTAACCGGATGTTGCTGCGAATCAATATATTCTTTTGACACTTCCAGGTAACTATCGTAATTATATCTCTCTCCTTTCTCCTCCAGAATTTCATAGGCAACCTGCTTTCCCCTGAGCACGGCGCTTGTGCCCTCGCCTATGCGTATGGCATCTCCTGCACCATGGCAGTATGTTCCGAATACTTCCCTGCCCTTGATAAGCAAGGCATCATCAGGAACCAGACCTGTACATATATTAATTGCATCTATTCCTTCAATCAGTCTTTCTGTACCCGGTACCGGTTTAAAATTTTCCGCATCCGCAACAACAGCAGCCTTTATACCATCAAAGTTTTCATTGGGAATGGCTTTGACCAGTATGGTTGATGTCAGGACGGGTATACCAAGCCTGCGAACCCTGTTTGCCTGCACGGGGAAACCACCCTCAGCTGGCTGAGCTTCAATAATGGCCTTAACATTTGCTCCGGCCTGCATAAGCTGGTATGATGTCAGGTAACCAATATTACCGGCGCCTACGGTAAGAACGTTCCTGCCCAGCAGGGTAAACTCCTGGTTCATCATCTTCTGTACAACTGCCGCAGTATAAACGCCCGGAACATCGTCGTTCTCAAATGGAGGCATGAAAGGCACAGCACCTGTTGATATAATGAGGTGGTTTGCATCAATATAATAGATCTCCTCCGTTTCTATATTTTTTACTGCAAGCCTCTTTCCTTCAAGAATATCCCAGACGGTCGAGTTAAGAAATATACCTGAGTGATCTTCGCCCGCCAGAGTGCCCGCAATGTCAAACCCCCGCATTCCCCCAAATTTCTTTTCCTTTTCAAAGAAAAAGAACTGGTGGGTCTGCATAAGAAACTGACCTCCAATCTTATCATTATTGTCGATTACAATATTTCTTACCCCGTGCTGATTTAATATATCCCTGGCAGCCAGACCCGCAGGACCGGCTCCTATTATGGCTACATCAGTCTTATATACATTAAGTGAAGTATCCCTGTCCGGAATTTTTACGCCCGGTTTATAATCATGGGGGATCTCTTTTACTTCCTTAACACCATTAACTTTGCTTATACAGATTCTCCTTATCACCCCATCAACAAGCATCTCACAGGCACCACATTTCCCTATTCCGCATTCAAGGCTCCTGTTCCTGTTCTCAAGACTGTGGCTGTGAACCGGGTAACCCGCCTGGTGTAAAGCAGCTGCAATCGTAAAATCCTTATCAGCAGCTATTTCATTGCCTTTATAAGTAAATGTAACTTTTCCAGTTTCAGGGACTTCAAGTATCGGGTGTTTATTTATTTTCTGCATAACTGATTTTTTTCAAAAGTTTCAAAAATAATAAGAGAAATAGTTTAAAATGCTGATATCTGTCAGCAGTGAATGATGATTAATTTATGCAGGAAAAGGATAAGGATAAGGCTGAGGCTCGTTATAGAAGGGATTACCTTAACACCCCCTACCTTAACACCCCCGGACGATAAAGCAATATGGCTAAACAAGTAAATATGCATTTTTTTTATTAAATATTTTTTCAAATTAAATAGCAACATTAAGTTCTTTGACGTACTGGTTTATAATGTTAACATATTGAGC
>JAIPBU010000036.1 GCA_021738535.1 Bacteroidales bacterium
CCCACCGCAATGGCCAATCCCCGGGTGGTACACCCACCGCAATGGCCAATCCCCGGGTGGTACCGGGGCTATTTCTATTGACCACCTCCGGCGGTCGACACCCACCGCAATGGCCAATCCCCGGGTGGTACCGGGGCTATTTCTATTGACCACCTCCGGCGGTCGATACCCCACCGCAATGGCCAATCCCCGGGTGGTACACCCACCGCAATGGCCAATCCCCGGGTGGTACCGGGGCTATTTCTATTGACCACCTCCGGCGGTCGACACCCCACCGCAATGGCCAATCCCCGGGTGGTACCGGGGCTATTTCTATTGACCACCTCCGGCGGTGTCAAGGTAATTACTGATGTTATGTAAAATATTATGCATGTTGCCCGGTGGTACAGTTTTTGCTACAATATTGTCAAATAATCAGGGGAATGAGAAAGATAGTATTATCACTTATAATAATAATAGGTGTAAGCGGGGTATTGCCTGCACAGACGATCAAGGTTATTGATTCAGAGGACAGGAAGCCGATCAGGGATGTTGCTGTTTTTAATGAGAGCAAGACACGTTTTGGTTACACTGACCTTTCCGGGGAATTCAGGATAGATGCATTCAGGGATAATGCCATGGTTCATTTCCAGCACCCTTCGTATGAAAACACAGTTTTATCGATGGATCAGCTGGAGGAGATGGACTACAGTGTTATTCTCAGGTACAAGACCTTTGAGATTGACGAGTTTGTTGTATCAGCCAACCGCTGGGAGCAGGACAGGGATGAGGTTCCCAACAAGATTACCCCTATAAGCAAGGCCACTGCAGAGTTTGCCAATCCGCAAACGGCTGCTGACCTGCTTGGTATATCCGGCGAGGTATATGTACAGAAGAGCCAGCTCGGTGGAGGCAGCCCGATGATAAGGGGCTTTGCCACGCACCGTGTATTACTGGTAGTTGACGGTGTGAGGATGAACAATGCCATTTTCAGGGAGGGGAACCTTCAGAATGTGATATCGCTGGATGCCAATATGATTGCGAACACGGAGATAATCTTCGGGCCTGGAGCTGTTGTGTACGGCAGTGATGCCATTGGAGGGGTAATGGATTTTCATTCAAAGAAAGCACTGTTATCGACGGGTGACAAGATAAACCTGAAAGTTAATGCACTGGGCCGTACTTCATCGGCGAACAACGAAAGGACAGGTCATGTGGACATTAACCTGGGTGGTTCGAAGATTGCTTTTATGGCGGGATATACCTATTCTGATTTTGATGATCTGAGGATGGGGAGCAGGGGTAATGACGAATATATTAGAAATGAGTACCAGGTATGGGAAGGCAGTGTTGATGCAGTTCATCCCAATACGGATCCCGATATACAGCTCTTTTCGGGTTACAGTCAGCACAATATCACAGCAAAGCTAAGGTTTCAGCCAACGGATAAACTAAGTATACATCTCATTAATCACACAGGTATTTCATCAGACATACCTCGTTACGACAGGCTGATACAGTATAAGGATGATGTCTTAAAGTACGGCGACTGGTATTATGGTCCGCAGGAGTGGATGATGAATAACCTGACCGTTAAATGGAGCCCTGGAAATGCTTTTTTTGATGTAATGAAGGCTGTGGCGGCGAGGCAGGATTTTGCTGAGAGCAGGCATGACAGGAAACTGAACAGCACGATGATGAGAGAGAGGTATGAGCAGGTAATAGCGTGGTCGCTGGGTGTGGATTTTGAAAAGGAGATAGATGAAAAGCTTTTGTTTTACGGTTTGGAAGCTGTTACAAATGATGTTAATTCCACTGCTGAAGGGAGGGATATAATAACGGGTGAGACCTATCCCGAATCGAGCCGTTACCCGGACGGTGATAACCGTTACAATACTTTATCAGCTTATGCCGGAATGAAGTATTCTTTATCGGATAAGTTCTTTATTAATGGAGGTTTAAGGTATAACTATACAACTCTTCATTCTGATTTTATTGATAACAGTTTCTTTAATTTTCCCTTTGATGAGATAAACATCAGTAACGGGGCCTTAACAGGTTCTATCGGCGGCGTATGGCAGGCCGGTGAAAAGACAAAATTAAGCATGAATGCATCAACGGGTTTCAGGGCACCCAATATAGATGATGCGGCCAAAGTTTTTGATTCAGAGCCCGGTTCTGTTGTTGTTCCAAACCCGGACCTTTCTTCTGAGTATGCCTACAATCTGGACATTGGTTTTACCCGTGACCTTTTCGATATGTTTCATTTTGAGCTGACAGGTTTTATTACCTGCCTGGACAATGCCATGGTAAGGCGTGAATATTCGTTCGACGGAAATGATTCCATTTTATACCAGGGTGAGATGAGCCAGGTGCTGGCGATAGTGAATGCCGGCAGTGCAACTGTTTACGGGGGACAGATGAGTCTTCAATTCTCACCGGTACGTAATTTCCGGATCAAGTCACATCTTAACCTTACCAGGGGAAGGGATAATGAGGGTGTACCATTCAGGCATGTTCCGCCCACCTATGGCATAACACATGTCATTTATGAGAACAAGACCATCAAGATAGATTTGTATGCCAGGTACAACGGGGAAATGTCTTATGAAGACATGGCACCTTCGGAGGTGGGAAAGACACATATGTATGCAACAGACGGTAATGGTAATCCCTATTCACCGTCGTGGCACACCTTTAACCTTAAGGCTTCTTACCAGATGGGCAATATAGCTTTTATTGATGCCGGTGTTGAAAACATTTTTGATCAGCGCTACCGTCCTTATGCATCGGGGATTGCAGCACCGGGAAGGAATTTCCTCCTGGCTTTAAGGCTGAAGATATGATGTGAATTATTATCTTTGCCGTACAATAAATCTAACTCTTCAATCTAATGAAAAACAGATATATAGTTATCATGGCCGGTGGAGCGGGAACCCGCTTCTGGCCACTGAGCCGTGATGTTAAGCCCAAACAGTTTCTTGATATTCTTAACAGGGGAAGCAGTTTATTACAGGATACCATTAACCGTTTCAAGGGTTTATGTCCCGCAGCTAATATAATGGTAGTAACCAATGAAAGTTACCGTGACCTTGTTCTTGAGCAGACAGACATACCTGAAGAGAATATTCTGAGCGAGCCCATGAGGCGTAACACGGCGCCCTGCATTGCTTATGCTGCTTTCAGGATATACAAGAGGGATCCGGAAGCTGTTATGCTGGTGAGTCCTTCAGACCATCATATAAAGCAGGAGAAGGAGTTCAGGGAAGTAATTGAGGAAGGTTTTGAATTTGTAAACAGCAGGGATGTACTTATGACCCTGGGGATGAAGCCTGACAGGCCTGAGACAGGTTACGGCTATATACAGGCCAATACGAAGAAACCCGTAGAGGGATATGACAACCTGATGAAGGTAAAGACCTTCACGGAGAAGCCTAACAGGGAGCTTGCCGGGGTTTTTCTCAAGAGTGGTGATTTTTACTGGAACTCGGGAATATTTCTCTGGAAGGTAAAATCGATAATGTCTGCTTTTGAGACACACATGAATGATATGTACAGCAGCTTTGATATGCATCTTGACAAGATTGGCACTGACAGTGAAGAGAAGGTTATATCGAGGGTTTATTCGGAGTGTCTCAGTATATCAATTGACTATGGTATTATGGAAAAGGCCGAGAACGTTTATGTAAAGTGTTCCAATTTTGGTTGGTCTGACCTGGGGACATGGAGTTCGGTAGCTGCTCATAATCACAGGGACAGGGATGGCAACACCGGTAATCTTGATTCGGTTTTCAGCTACGGGGTAAAGAACAGCATTATCAAGGTTCCCGGCGATAAGGTTGCGGTAATACAGGGTTTAACGGATTATATCATAGTTGATTCTGAAGATGTTCTGCTTATTGTGAAAAGGAGCGAGGAGCAGGACATCAAGAAGTATATCGAGGATATAAGGGATGCTAAGGGAGATAAATATTCTTAAAATTCCCAGAGGTCGTGTTCGAAGGTACGCAGTTCGTTTTCGATTTTCTTAGCTTCGAACAGAGCTGATTTACCTACTTTATACTGGTTTATCTGCCTGTCGTCATAAACATTTGATTCTGCGTAGATAGTACTTGAGAATCGTCTTTGCATAAACAGGTCGTCGAAGGAAATTCTCTGAGCGTCATTAAACCTGTTAAAAGCTTCATGTTGAGCGAAGGCATCGCGGAAGTCCTCGAATTTTATCCAGAAGAGCTGAACGCGTGATGTACGTCCCAGCTGGTCATCGAAGAACACCCTGATGGGGCAGATACCGATAATTCTGACATCCATTCTTGAATGTTTTTTATCGAAGTACCATTCTTCGAGTACGAGTAATTGTTTTACTTCAGTAGGGTCTGCCTCTTTCACTATAACGGTATCCCTCATAACGCCCTGCATATCGGGTATTTGGGTTGTATCGGCTCCTGCTCCCATTTTTGCTTCAACATCTGAATATGTAACACTCACATTAATTGCATCGACGTCATAGGCATTAAGGTTTCCTGATTTTATTTCACCAAGGACGATATTCATAAGGCTCTTTCTTCCGTCGGGTCTTTCTGTGAGAGGATAATAAAGTGTATGGTTCATCTTTTCCCTCAGGTCAAGCAATCTCCACATTCTTTTTGACCATACCACGTCAGCTTCCCTGAGGTAGGGATATGGTATTGCCTCATTGTTCTCTATTGATTTCTCATAGATATCGCCAAAAGAATCTTCCTGGCTGTAACCTGTTGATGAGAAGAGCAATATACTTAATCCGAGAAGAAGTAATCTTTTCATGATCTTATCCTGTTTTTATTTTATCGTTAGAATAATCGGGGGCAGTCTTCTTTCACTATCATCGGGACCGATGGCCCTGATATTTATTATATTAAGTTTCTGTCCCCTATTGAGTCCTCTTATTAGTTCTCTTTGTGCGTTTGTCAGCCTTGCGCTGTTTGACGACTCGTTTCTGTCGAATCCTCTCTGGTTAATTGAAACGGTAAACTGAGTTATATTATATTCCAGGTCAAAGAGGAAATTCTCGAGCACTGCAAATACGCCGGGCTGAGCGGCTGCAATATCTTTAGATACTGATCCTTCGGTCATTCCCGCGAACTGTGCAATTGGGTCGGGAATACGTTCCACCCTGAACTCATAAGGAGGGAAGGGTATTCTTTCTCCGTCGGCATTAACGCTCACATTAACTGCTGCTGTGCGACCCAGCTCCTGTGGTTCTGCGTACCATTCACCCCTGTATCCTTCAACTGAGCCCCGTTTGATTGTTCCGTTTGTCATGTTGGCACGAATCTGGCTGGATCCGTAACCGGGGACGGATATATCGATGGGGTTTTTGATACCTTTATATAGTACGTTCATAGCTGTGGGAGACACGATAACATTTGGTTTTCCCACTATATATGATTCTTCGAAGGGGTAAGCCACTTCGGAGCCATCGGGGGCCTGCAGTTTAATAAGGCCTTTATATGTTTTAGTACCTATAGATGATGTTCTTTGCCTGAAAACGCCACGTCCTCTTTCATTAATTTCCAGTGTTTGATAGTCGCCTACCATCTGGTATGTCGTTGAGCCGTCAGCATTTGTAACCGGGCGGTAGTCGCCTACGAGTATTTCCGGTTTTTTCGTAGTATCTGATGCAGCAATAAATATTTCTGACTCGTAGGTATTTCCACTCATCACGTAGCTGGCATCAGCCAGGACGGTAGATTCGATATCCGTAAACTTGAAATCGCCTGCCGTGATCTGGTCATTAAGGAACATGAGCACATCTGTTTCGGAGTTTCTGACATCGACCTGCAGTTTGGATAGCATAACGATAGCTGCTATCAGGGGTAATTCGGCGAGGGTATTCTCCTCCCAGTGTTCGACTGAGCCATCCGGTGCCTTACCTGGCTCGGTACTTAGTGTTTCACTGATTGATTCTTCGACGGCAATATTTTTGCCTTCGATTATATCTTCAACGAGGAAGGATCTGTAGGAATCAATGAGAGCACGCAGAGCGTATGCCTTCTGGTCGTGGTTAGCGCCTATCAGTATTTCAGAAGGTACATTATTCTCATCGTATTTTTTTACCGAGTCTATTACTACGCGTCTTCCATCGAGTCCATCGGTATCTTCACCGTCAGCGGTACGTATAATCTCTATTTTAAGGTCCTGGATATAATCAAATACCTCATCGGCCCTTTGTTTGACATTATAAGCTTTTGTTCTCCATTCACCTGCTTTTGCTTCATTCTCTGCTGCCGCCCTGTCGAATTCCTTATAGATCTCGTTATTTTTTTTCTGGTAGTTGGCGAGGGTCTTTTCCAGACCTTTTTCAACTTTTGCGAATGCATCCACGGCTTCTTTAGATACGTTTAATGCCAGCATGGCTGTCAGTATCAGGTACATCATGCCGATCATTTTCTGCCGTGGGGTTTCTTTTCCGTGAGCCATATTCTGGAGTAAGTTTGGTTAGTGGACTTGCTCTATTTAGCGTTCATTGCAGAAAGCATATTTCCATATACTGAATTCAGTGAAGCGAGGTTTTCATTCAGTTTACTTATCTGAGAACGGTAGTTAGTAGCTTCCTCTGCTGAGTCTTTGAGGTCGCTAAGCATACCATGCACACCTTTCATCATTTCCTCTGTATCTTTAACCTGGTCATTAGCTCCTTTAAGCTGCAGTTCATATACAGCATTAAGGGCTGAGAGGTTTTTATTAACAGATTCGAGTTGATCCTGGTATGACTTACTGCTTCCTTCGATCTGTGTGAGTGCTTCGGTCATATCCCTGTAGCTGCTGCCTGTTTCGTTAATAATTTTGGCAGTACTCTGATAAGAATGCTCAAGTTTTTCGAGTGAAGATTCGAGGTCTTCGCTTTTTTTGGCATAGTTATCGGTTGATGAGCTGAGGGTATCTGCTGCTTTCTCAACAGAATCCACAAACTTACCTGTTGCCGCTGTGGCATCGCCCATAGCGTTGAGGCTTTCTGTAGTATTATTTAATTTTTTCAGTCCTTTACCCAATCGTTCGAACACATCGGGTGTAATATCGGCATTGACCAGCATTTCGTCGAATTTAGCGAGTGCTGCTGATCCTCCGCCTGCGGGAACTGCACCCACATGTGCTTTAGGGGGTACAGATGCTGCCAGTTCATCTTCATCTTCGGGCATTCCTGCCAGTTCGGGATAAACCAGAGACCAGTCAGGTTCTTCATGCAAGGGCTCAAAGGCCGAGAAGAAGAAGATAATTGCCTCCGTGGTCAGCCCCACAAACAGTAGTGTACCGGCCAGGGGGTAGTGCTGGATCTTGAAGAGAGCTCCAATGATAACGATTGATGCGCCAAAGCCGTACAGCTTGGCCATAAAGCTTTTCCAACCGCTGCTTTGTACTAATTCTGATAGGCTCATATACCTGGATTTAAGGGTTATATCTTAAAGTTAGTTTATTTTATTCTACTCCAATATAAGATCTTACATTACGGAATCCTATAAAACATTTTGCCGAATCCTGGAATTCATAATCCCTTGTACTCACCTGGAGGAAGTAACCTATATCTTTCCATGATCCTCCTCTTATCACTTTACGCTTAAAGATGCCATCATCATCAGGCTTGGCATTGTATTTATAATCGGGGTTAAGGTCGTGGGAGAAGATATATGATGATGGGTGGTAGGCGCTGGAGGTCCATTCGGCCACGTTACCTGCCATATCATACAGTCCGAACTCGTTAGGTTCATAGGATGCCACTGCTGCTGTATATGCTGCCCCGTCATCTATATAGTTTCCTCTGAGTGGTTTGAAGTTTGCAAGGAAGCAACCTTCATAATTTCTTGTATAGGGTCCGCCCCAGGGGTACATTGACAGGTCCAGTCCTCCCCGTGCTGCATATTCCCATTCTGTTTCCAGGGGCAGCCTGTAATTCTGCACATCAACCATTCCTTCGGCGCGCAGGGCAGAGTTCATAAAGTCTGTTCTCCACACGCTGAATGCTGTTGCCTGTTTCCATGTTACTCCCACCACGGGGTAGTCGTCGAAAGAAGGGTGCCAGAAATATATTGTTGCATGCGGTTCATTGTACGAGTAGGTAAAGTCGCGTATCCAGGCCAGTGTATCGGGATACACATTGACTTCATCTTCCATGATAAAGTCTGATCTTCCTGTCACGTCGGTCACATTACCGTCGAGGTCCTGCACCTGTCCTTCATAATCGCTTGTTGAGGGATCATATTTTGCTTTTGCTGCCTGCTTATAGTCTACCCAGAAGTAGCTGTAGTTAAGCTTTCTTACATCGATCTGTTTCTTATTATTGAACCTGTCTCTTTCGGAGTAGTACATCTCTTCCAGCTCGTCTCTTATCTCCGGTACTTCGAGGTCAATTTCCTCGTCCCAGTTAAGGACAGGCGGATCATATTCCACTCCTTCTTCGTCTACTCTGTAGAACTGGAAGCCTTCGATGGCAGCTTCGCCCAGCATTGTTCTCATTATTGAATCGCGTACCCAGTAAACAAACTGGCGATATTTGTTGTTTGTTATCTCGGTCTGATCCATCCAGAATGCATCTATTGTAACCGAACGTGAAACTGAATTCATAGCGAACATTGCGTCCTGATCGCTTGGACCTGTAATGAAGTTGCCTGCCGGGATGAAAGCCATTTCAAATGGTTCGGGCTCAAAAAATTTCTTTCTGCCGGGAACGCCGACAAGTTCTCCATTATTTCCGGGTCCACATGCTGTAATTAGTACTGTAATAGTTAGAACTAATAGGATTACCTTTTTCATATTGCAATCTGATTTAATACTGCAAGTAAGTTATTTTTTTTAAATAATCATAAAAATCTTATACTTTTATATCGTTTGGAACTCCTGCCCAGGCTTAGGTCAAAGCAATAGTTAATCATAAATTCGTGACTGCCTGATGTGCTTTTCCTGATGTCGTTCATCGGAAAGTCATAAGAGTATCCAATACGTATTCCATTATACAGCTCAATACCTATCATTCCGGTAAGAGCGTCACCTGCTCTGTAAGAAACGCCACCCCATACTTTTTTATTGTACCGGAGTGTTGTATTCAGTGAAAGCTGGAACAATTTTCCGTCGCTAAACACGAAAGCAGATGGGATCAGTTCAAAGTTAGGGTTTGGTAATCGCACCGTATATCCGGCTGTTGCGTAGTAGTGCCGTGCAATGTACGGTGTTGCCTTTGTATATTTTATTTTAGGCTCGGTAAGGTGTGTTACGGAGAGCCCGGCATAATAGTCTATCGCTTTATAAAAGAGACCGAAGCTCATATCGTAAGTCAGGTGGCTTTCTTTTGCTTCGGGTATAAGGGGATCGCCTGACGGCGGGACGAAGATATCGCCCGAGGGGATATTCCACTGGGGATCGATTGCTTTATTCAGAATGCCGGCATTTACACCTATACCCAGGTTGCCGTTGCCCAGCGGTGTGATATACGAGTATGTCAGCAGGAGGCTGTTATCGCTGTCGAACCCGGTCTGGTCGCTGATAATTGTAAGACCCACGCCCGACCGTATATTGAAGGGACGCACGGCGGCATTAACGTGAAAGACTGTTGATGAGGGAGCGCCTTCGAAGCCTACCCATTGCTGGCGGTTCATGGCAGTGGCGCATATCCTGCCTGAGCTTCCTGCAGAACCGGGGTTGTAGAGCATATGATTAAACATAAACTGGCTGCTCACAGGATCGCTCTGGGCAGAGGCAGCTGTGGCTACTAATGCAGCTAACGCAAGGGTCAGTATGTTTTTTTTAGCGTTCATATTTTCATTTCCAATTCAGGGGTGGAACACCCGCCCATTAGTAATTCCCGGGTATACACCCGCCCACCGGCCTAATCCCCGGGTGTATATCCCGCCCCACCGGCCTAATCCCCGGGTGAAACCGGGGCTATTTCTGTTCACCCCCTCCGGGGGTGTAGAGGTCGGGGGTGTAGAGGTCGGGGGTGTAGAGGTAAAGGAAATAAAAAACTCCTTCACGGCAAAAACAATCCTCAAAAATTAAGCCATACGGTTAAAGTTATTGACCAGGCGACTAAATTAACGGGTAAAAGCCAATAATGTTGCGATAAACGTAGATTTTTTGGCCGGTGATGTTATTTAACACGGGAAATGGCCTTTATGTACCTTGGAGGGATCTCGTTTTCTCCGGCCATGAGGTAATCGTTATACGAGCAGGCTACATAGTGTTTCTTTCCTTTTTTATCCTCGTATTCTATCCACCACCTGTTTGTAATTGTGCTCTTTACAAATACCAGGTCCTCATTACTTTTTTCTATGCTGACATGATAATTAACGAACCTGCCGCCGTTTTCCTTACCCAGTATTGATGCTTCATTCTGTTTTTGCATATAGCCTTCCAGGAAGAACCATATCATCTGTGCTGCCATTGCTGTTGTCTGCCTGCGGCTGTCGAGCACGGGGTTTACTTCAAAGAAGCCTGCCACCTGCAGGGCATCTGAAAGGCCTGCGTAGCGGGCCAGCAGGCATATCTCCTCGCCATAGAGTCCGTTGGGTGAGGGAGCAAAGTTTCCTGGGGCATCTGACTGCCTGATGGCTGATATATCGAAACAGATAAGTTCTGAATCGCGGAACACGGGTTCTGTTTCCTGTATTTCCTGTCTCACCTCGCCCACCCTGAGCAGGTCATAGTCCAGTTTCCTGAGCCTGTTTACCACCTGGGGGTCATTAAGGAATGACTGGTAGGCCATCAGGGTCATGTTAGATGGTTTGTTTTTGCCATTGATTAATTCGGGGAGATGATTAAAGGAGTCATTTTCCTTTCTTTCGTTTACCCAGTCTATACGTGAATCGATGGTGGCGTAATTATATTTTTTTCCCATGTTTTTCGCCAGTGCAGGTATCAGGGCGCTGCTTCCGCCTATTACGAGGGGGATGGTATTATTTTCGAGGAGGAATTTTGTTACATCGCCCAGGGCGGCAAGAGTATCATCGAAGCTGACTCCTTTTTTCACATTACCGAGGTCGGCTATCCCTGCTTTCCCAGGTAGCCGTGCCAGCTGGTAGAGGTCGGCCCTGATCTCATCGGGAGCAGAGGCACATCCTTTATTAGGTGAGCGCCTGTCGTCCGGCACACCAATAATGGCGAGGCTGTAATTATCTGTTTTCTCGAGCCTGTTATTCTCAGTGCTTATATCCAGGTTATGGGAGAAGCTGGATGGTTCGCCCAGGTGAGTCCACAGGGGTTTCTCTATGCTCACGGGGTCCAGGTAATCACTTAGCTTAAGCATGTTTTCTATGTATTATTTCTTTTTCCCTGATGCCGGCTTTTTTTCGATCAGTTTCATACAATCTTCTTCAGTGAGTGAGCCGGGATCAGTGCTTTTAGGTATTTTATAGTTTTTCTTTTTATACGAGATATAGGGGCCGTAGCGTCCGTTGAGCACCCGGATATCGCCGAAGCTGTTGATCAGTTTCTTTTTATCAGCTTCTCTTTTCTCCTTAATCAGCTCAACAGCCCTGTCGGCTTCAATTGTATACGGATCGTCCTCTCCCTTTTTGAGGGAATAGAATTTACCATCATGACGTACATATGGGCCGTACCTTCCTACGCCAACAACCATTTCTGCGCCTTCATATTCACCTATGGTCCTTGGCAGTTTAAACAGTTCAAGGGCTTCTTCGAGGGTAATGGTTTCTATGAGTTGACCTTTACGCAGGCTGGCAAAGCGGGGTTTTTTATCTTCTGATGCTTCACCAATCTGGGCAACAGGTCCGAAGCGGCCCATCTTCACAAAAACAGGTTCTCCCGAAGCAGGGTCTTTTCCCAGCTCACGGGCCCCGGTTTTCCTTTCTGCTTCTTCCAGTGTTGTGCTTACATTTTCATGGAAGGGACCGTAAAAGTCGCCCAGCACCTTCTCCCATTCTTTTTTACCTTCTGCTATCTTATCGAACTGTTCCTCGATGCTGGCGGTAAAATTATAGTCGAATATCTTACTAAAGTTATCAACCAGGAAGTCATTAACAATTATTCCAATATCCCTGGGGAAGAGTTTTGATTTCTCATGGCCCGCCTTTTCTTCTTTGGCTGATTCACTTATACTGTTATTGCTGAGGGTAAGGATTTTTATCTTCCTGGGAGTGCCGGGCCTGTCTTCACGTGCCACGTATCCCCTTTGCTGTATGGTTGATATCACGGGAGCGTATGTTGAGGGTCGTCCGATCCCCAGTTCTTCCAGTTTTTTGACCAGGCTGGCCTCGGTGAAGCGCGGGGGTGGCGATGTATATTTCTCGCGTGCCGTTATGTTGTTATAGTTAAGCGCCATACCTTCTTTTACCGGGGGTATGATATTTTCAGACAGTTTATTATTCTCGCCGTTACTGTCTGTGGATTCCATATAAACTTTAAGGAAGCCGTCAAATTTTATTACCTCGGCCTGTGCCAGGAAGTTATCCGGCGAATTTGACATTCCTATCTTAATGGTTGTTTTTTCGATCCTGGCATTACTCATCTGCGATGCCGCGGTTCTTTTCCATATCAGTTCATACAGTCTTTGTTCCTGCCTGCTCCCCGGCACTGATTTTTTATCCATGTAGGCAGGGCGTATGGCTTCGTGAGCTTCCTGTGCCCCTTTGGATTTTGTTTTAAACTGCCTGGGCTTTGAATATTCTTCGCCGTATTCCTTATTTATTATCGAGGTAGCTGTATTTATGGCCAGTGATGAGAGGTTTGTTGAGTCCGTTCTCATGTATGTTATCTTACCTGCCTCGTACAGTCTCTGTGCCACCGACATGGTCTGGGCCACGGAGAAGCCGAGCTTCCTGTATGCTTCCTGCTGCAGTGTTGATGTTGTGAACGGGGGTGCAGGAGAGCGTGTTCCCGGCCTGATATTAATATCGTTTATGGTAAAATCGGCTCCTGCGCATTTTTCGAGGAATTTGCGGGCATCTGTTTCTTCACTGAATTTTTTAGCTGCCTCGGCCTTAATCACCGATCCTTCATCGCCTTCAATATTAAATTCAGCCAGTACCCTGAAAGATGAGACAGGCTTAAATGATATTATTTCCCTTTCTCTTTCAACGATAAGCCTGAGTGCAACAGACTGCACCCTTCCGGCCGACAGGGCGGGCTGTACTTTTTTCCAGAGCACCGGAGATATTTCGAAACCCACCAGCCTGTCGAGCACACGCCTGGCCTGCTGGGCGTTTACCAGCGAGGTGTTAATGCCCCGTGGCGAGTTAACGGCTTTTTCTATGGCTTCTTTTGTTATTTCATGAAAGACTATGCGGCGTGTTTTTTCGGGGTCAAGCTTAAGCACCTCCGACAGGTGCCAGGCAATGGCCTCTCCTTCACGGTCTTCATCAGAAGCGATCCATACCAGTGATGCTTTATCTGCTTCCTTTTTCAGTTCCCTGACCACTTTCTTCTTGTCGTCGGGAATAATATATTCCGGCCTGAAGCCGTTATCTATATCAATACCAATATTCTTTTTTGAAAGATCACGTATATGGCCGAAGCTGGATACTACTTTAAAGTCGTTTCCGAGAAATCTCTCTATCGTCTTAGCTTTTGCAGGGGACTCTACAATAACGAGGTTCACACTCATGTTTATCTGAATTACATTCCACGAATAGCTGGACAAAGTAAAGCATTTATGTAAAATTGTTCAAAATTAATATGAATAATTCTTTAATTATTATTTAGTATTTTTGGCCCAAAGACCAAACGGAACATGGCATTTAGAAACAGTAAATACAGGAAATATCTCAAATGGTTCTGGGCATTGTTTGCCACACCTTTTGTGCTGATAATCACTATTTTCATACTAATATCTTTTGAAGTATTCGGTCCCATGCCGGGCTTCGAGGAGCTTGAAAATCCTGAGAACAACCTGGCCGCAGAAGTTTATTCTTCAGACGGTGTATTACTGGGAAAATACTATCTTCAGAACAGGACCTGGACGGATTATGATGATATGTCACCATATGTTGTTGATGCTTTGATAGCGACTGAGGACATACGTTTTCACCGTCATTCGGGTATTGATGTCCGCGGCCTGGTGAGGGTTGCAGTGAAGACCATCTTGCTGGGGCAGGAGACCGGCGGCGGTTCCACAATTACGCAGCAGCTGGCCAAGAATCTATACCGTACCAGGGAGATAATGAGTGACGGCACGGTTAAGAGCCATGCCATAGGGCTTGGTATAGCCAAGTTCAAGGAGTGGGCCACGGCAGTCAAGCTGGAGCGTAATTACACGAAGGAAGAGATAATAGCCATGTACCTCAACCAGTACGACTTTCTTTACAATGCAGTTGGAATAACTTCTGCTTCTTCCGTTTATTTCAATACGACACCCGATTCATTGAATATAGAGCAGGCAGCTACGCTGGCAGGCATGCTGAAGAACCCCATTAAGTACAATCCAAAGAGGAACCCTGAGAACATGATGGAGAGGCGTAATATAGTTCTTTCACAGATGGGTAAGTACGGGTACCTGGACAGTGAGGTGGCTGATTCGCTCATTCAGATGCCAATTGAGATAGATTTCAGGGAAGAAAGTCATGATGAAGGCCTTGCAACCTACCTGCGTGAGTATATCAGGACCACCATGATAGCCTATGCGCCCGATACCAACATGTTTCTCACGACCAGGCAGTATCTTGATGCAAAGGAAGAATGGGATAGTAATCCGCTCTACGGGTGGTGCAGGAAGAACAAGAAACCCGACGGTACAAACTATAATCTTTACAAGGACGGCCTCAAGATCTTCACCACTATTGATTCGCGCATGCAGCAGTATGCCGAGGAGGCTGTTGTGGAGCACCTGTCGCAGGATCTGCAGCCTGCCTTCAACTCTGTGGCCGGGCGTTTCCGGAACCCTCCTTACAGTAATGACCTTACCAGGGATGAAATAGACAAGCTGATGGAGGTATCAGTGATGCGCACCGACCGGTACAGGAACATGTCGGGCAGGGTATCGGAAGACTCCATCCGGAAAGCTTTCAATACACCGGTACCTATGAAGGTATTCAGCTGGGAAGGTGATATAGACACTGTAATGACACCGTATGACTCAGTATTATATTATAAATATTTTGCAAGATCGGGAATAATGGCTGTGAATCCCAACAGCGGGCATGTAAAAGCGTATGTTGGCGGACCTGATTTCAGGTACTTCAAATACGATGCGGTAAACCAGCAGCGTAAGCAGGTAGGTTCAACCATAAAGCCATTTCTCTATACTCTTGCCATGCAGGAGGGCTATTCACCCTGCCACGAGGTAGAGAATATACCGAGGGATTTCGAGGTTAATGATACTATATGGCGGCCGAGGAGCAGTGGTCCGCGCGAGTACCACGGTAAGCCTGTAACGCTAAAGTGGGGACTGGCAAATTCGGAGAATTATATCTCCGCCTGGCTGATGAAGCAGTTTTCACCCCAGGCTGTTGTAGATATAATGGCCCGTATGGGAATAAACAGGAGGTATATAGACCCGGTATATTCCATATTCCTTGGTACTTCGGTACTGACTGTTGACGAGATGGTAGGTGCTTTTGCAACCTTTGCCAACAAGGGTGTATACAGTGACCCTATTGTTGTGAGCAGGATAGAGGATAAGAACGGCAACGTGATATCACGCTTCACACCGCGAATAGACGAGGTGATGAGTGAAGAAACGGCTTATCTTATGCTAAGCCTGCTGAGGGGTGTTGTTGACCAGGGCACGGGTATACGCCTGAGGTGGAAGTATGAGTTTGGCAGCCAGATAGGAGGGAAGACGGGCACCACGCAGAATCACAGTAACGGCTGGTTTATGGGGGTTACGCCCAACCTGGTTGCGGGAGTGTGGACCGGCTGGGAGGACCAGGCCATTCACTTTGAGACTATTACGCTTGGACAGGGAGCAAACATGGCTCTTCCTGTTTTTGCCTTGTTCTTGCAGAAGATTTATGAGGATGAGGAGCTGGGTATAATGTCCCAGGATGAGTTTGAAGAGCCCCTGGGTTTTGATATTGAGCTTGATTGCGGAAAAATTAATGAGCAGAGATCGCGCAGCGACATCTATGATCTTGAAGAGTTTTAGAGGCTCAGGCAAAGAGTTTTTTAACGAGTGATTCAACCTTACCCACTTTAACTATATCTATATTTCCCGGCTTATTATTGTTCAGCCGTGCATGGGAGGAGATAAATATTTTACTGAAGCCCAGTTTAGAAGCTTCCTTTATCCTCTGATCGATATGGCTTACTGCCCTTATCTCTCCTGAGAGGCCTGTCTCACCGGCAAAACATACATTACGATCGACGGGTATATCCAGGTTTGATGAGAGCACTGCACTGATTACGGCCATATCGATGGCCGGGTCGCTCACTTTAAGGCCTCCGGCAATATTCATAAACACATCCTTGATGCCCAGCCTGAAGCCTGCCCTTTTTTCGAGGACGGCAAGCAGCATGTTAAGCCTGCGTGTATCGAAGCCGGTGGAGCTGCGTTGCGGTGTACCGTAGACGGCACTGCTTACCAGGGCCTGTGTTTCTATCATAAAGGGGCGTATACCGTCTATGGTGGCGGCAATGGCTACGCCGCTCAGTTTTTCATCGTGGGTGCTTACGAACATTTCAGAGGGATTGCTTACCTCGCGCAGCCCGGTGGTAAGCATTTCAAATATGCCTATCTCCGTTGTAGCACCAAAGCGGTTTTTCAGTGATCTGAGGATGCGGTATATATAGTTATTATCTCCCTCGAACTGCAGTACCACATCGACGATATGCTCAAGTATTTTTGGTCCGGCCAGGCTGCCATCCTTGGTAATGTGGCCTATCAGGATCACGGGTACGGCTGTCTGCTTGGCATATTTAAGCAGCCGGGCCGCGCATTCCCTTACCTGGCTTATGGTGCCGGCTGATGATTCCAGTGCTGCTGTGCTTATAGTCTGGATACTATCTATAATTATCAGTCCGGGCTTTATTGCTTCGGCATTATTGATTATTTCTTCGAGGGATGTTTCGGGATAGACATAGCAGGCTTCATTTTCATGCTCCATGCGGGAGGCCCTTAGTTTTATCTGCTCGGCACTTTCCTCACCCGAGACATAGAGTATTTTTTTGCCGGGCAGTTGCATGGCCATTTGCAGTGCCAGGGTTGATTTGCCCACACCCGGTTCCCCGCCCAGCAGGACAAGGGATCCCGGCACTATGCCGCCTCCGAGTATACGATCAGTTTCCTTCATCCCGGAACCTATCCGTTGGCCTGCGCTGGCAGTGATATCATTGAGAAGTCGTGGTTTTACAGTTTCTCCCGAGTAGGAGGCCTGTTTTACAGGGCCTGTGCTTATTACCTGTTCAACATAGGTATTCCACTGACCGCAGGAATTACAGCGGCCGATCCACTTGGATGATTCGGCCCCGCAATTATTACATACATATACGGTTTTATTCTTAGCCATTATCCTGTTTTTTCTTCTCCCGGAGCTTTATTTTTCGATTTGCCGAGTATAAGGAAGAAGGAAATTGTACCCAAGATAGCAATTAATATCAACTGTGATTCATGTGAGAGGGTTGCGTATGCCAGTCCTTCCTCCAGGTTAATATCGTAAACAACACTGAGTCCTCTCGATACTATCCAGTGAAAAGCGCCTATCCCTCCCTGCACAGGTGCTGACATGCCCAGGCTGCCTATTACCAGGATAAATACCGCATCTCCGAAATTAAGATGCGAGGTTGCGGGCAGGGCATAGAAGACCACCCATGTCATAGTAATGTAAAAGAACCACATAACAATGGTATGAAATATAAATTCCAGCTTATCTTTCATACCGGTAAATGCTTTCAGTCCGCTCCCTATTCCCTTCAGTATATTTCCTGCCCTGGCTATCAGTTTTACCTTCATCAGCCGTTCACGGTATACCCTTATCATTATTACGGCTGTTATTATGAACAGAACGATGATGATCAGAAGGGGCAGGCTGAAGGCAGCTGATAGTTTACCCGCCAGGGGATCAATAATATTATTCCTGAGGAAGGAGTCCATGGAGCTGCCCCTGGCAAAGAGCATAATAAACATTATTACAAACATACTGAGCAGGTCGAATGCTCTTTCTGCTATTACTGTTCCGAAGAGTTTATCCACGGGTATTTTTTCTTTTCGTCCCAGGGCAACGCAGCGTGTCAGTTCACCCAGCCTGGGGGCGGCAAAGTTGAAGAGGTAGCCTGTAAGTATGGCGTGGTAGGCCGGCATAAGGCGGGGTTTATAGCCCAGCGGCCGTATGAGCAGTATCCATCTTCGTGCCCTGCTGAAGAAGGCCAGTACGGATGCAGCAAAGGCCAGGAGTATCCAGGAATATTCTACCTGTTTTAATTCATTAAGGACTTCCCTGAGGCTTATATTGCGAAAAGCCAGTACGAGCAGCAAGGCACTGAGGCCAATAAAGATGACCGGTTTTATTACCTGCTTTATTTTGTCTTTCAAGATCAGACCAGTTTGTTGGTGGCGGTATCGGGAAAGATGAGTTCCGGTTTAAATGAGCGTGCTTCCTTGAAGTCCATTGAGGCGTAGGATATTATAATAACGACATCGCCCACGGCTACTTTCCTGGCTGCGGGTCCGTTCAGGCAGATTGCTCCTGATCCTTTTTCTCCTTTGATAACGTAGGTCTCAAGCCTTTCGCCGTTATTAATATTAACGACCTGCACTTTTTCGTTTTCAATAATATTAGCAGCCTCCATCAGATCGGGGTCGATGGTAATACTTCCAACGTACTGAAGGTTAGCTTCAGTGACCGTTACCTTGTGAATTTTTGATTTCACTACTTCTATAAACATGACTGCATAGAATTAATTACACTGCAAAGTTAATCAACCTTTTGAAAACAGGAAAGAAAACTCCGTATTATCGATAAGGCGAACGTCGTTTGCATACACAGCTATACAACCTGTGTATGAGCTGTTTTGTTCAATTTCACCGGCATGATTAAGAGGCTCAAGCTTATCATCGTCCACTATTTCGAAGTATTCCACCCTGAAAGGCTCCGCTTCATTGATCTGTGATATTATTTTTTCTTTGAGTTTTTGAATATCAACCGGCAGTTGCTGCTTATTGTTTTCACTGAGTGTTTTAAAGATGATTCCTGCTTTGCGGCGCACTTCAGCGGGCAATCGTTCATTCCTGGAGCTCATTGCCAGTCCGTTTTCTTCTCTTACAATGGGGCATGCCACGATGTTTATATTGTAATTGCCCTGCAGGACCAGTTGCCTGATGACGGCCATCTGCTGGAAGTCCTTGCGTCCGAAGTATGCTGCTGACGGCCTGCAGAGGTCAAAGAGGATCCTGACTATCCTGACCACTCCTTTGAAGTGCCCGGGCCTGTGCTCACCCTCCATTACCCGGTCAAGTTTTCCAAGGTTAATGTTGTATGGTTTTTCGTAGTTGTATATATCATTATTTTCCGGGACAAAAACGATATCATTCCTGCCCAGTTCAGATGAGAGTATTTCAATATCATTGTCCAGTGTACGGGGATATTTTTCCAGGTCGTCGGGGTTATTGAACTGTGTTGGGTTTACGAAGATGCTTACAATGGTAATATTGTTATCATTGAGCGATCTTTCGACCAGTGACACATGTCCGCTGTGCAGTGCTCCCATAGTAGGAACAAGTCCGATGCTCCTTCCTTCAATCCTGTTTCTTTCTTCCTGCAGTTGTTTGCTGCCTTTAATTATTTTCATTCCGGGTTATTATTATTGCCAGAGGCTGCAAAATTAAACAAAATACTCAGAACTAAGGGGCAGTGAGCCAGAGTATATGCCCAATACTTTAACTATTGGATATTTTTTGCTATCTTTGCATTCTGTTATTAGCAAGCCAAATGGATAGTAAAAAGGTATTATTCGTATCACAGGAAATCACCCCTTATTTGCCGGAGTCTGAGATTTCAAATATCAGCAGGTATTTGCCTCAGGGGATACAGGAGAGGGGGAAGGAGATTCGCACCTTCATGCCGCGTTATGGCAGCATAAATGAGCGGCGCAACCAGTTACACGAGGTTATTCGATTATCGGGGATGAACCTGATAATAGACGACACGGACCATCCGTTGATCATCAAGGTAGCGAGCATACAGGCTGCCAGGATGCAGGTTTATTTCATTGACAACGAGGATTATTTCCAGCGCAAGCATGTGGTAAAGAATGCGAAGGGTGAGGAATTTTCCGACAATGATGAGAGGGCCATATTTTTTGCCAGGGGTGTACTGGAGACGGTTAAGAAGCTGAGATGGGCACCGGATATTGTCCATTGCCACGGGTGGATGTCGGCACTGGTGCCGCTTTACCTGAAGAGGGTATATGATGATGATCCTCTTTACAGTGATGTAAAAATTATTTATTCAGTATACAATAATGATTTTAAAAAGCCGTTCAGAGAATCGTTTACTGAGAAGATTATTTCTGACGGTATAGACAAGAAGCATATTGATATATCAGGGAAGGCGGATTTTTATAATGTTTCCAAACTGGCCATTGACAACTCGGATGGCATAATTTTTGGAAGTGAGGAGATTAACAAGGATGTAAAAGAGTACGTTGAATCACAAAAAAAACCTGTACTTGAATACCAGGATGAAGAGGAATATATTGATGCATATAATGAATTCTATGATAAAATTCTTTGAACCGGCCGGTTCGGTGTCTGCGACAAAAAGATTTTTCAGGAAACAATCAGCTAATATACTTGCACTGGCAGTATTACTGTCGGTTGGATTATTCTCATGCGAGGAAGATCCCGCGAATATAGGCAGGGATATTCTTCCAGGCAGTGATTTTGACAGTATAGTGGGTGTTGATACCATTGGAACTGAAATGTATACTCTTTACAGTGATTCAGCCAGTTCAATGAATCCGGCAAACTCATTTCTTGGCACTTCGCTGGATCCCTATTTTGGTGTTACAAGCAGTGATTTTGTAAGCCAGTTATGGTTGGCAAGCCGCTGGAATGCTGATGGTTTACGCATTGATTCAGCCATGCTTACCCTACAGGTAACTGAAGTTGTAGGTGATATGAGCAATCCGGGGGTATTAAATATTTATGAAATAGATGAAAAGTTGTCTTCAGACTCAACTTACCAGATAAGCAGAGATGTTCCTGTAGCAGGTTTACTGGCATCGCTCCAGCTGCCTTCTTTGCCAAGTGGTGAAATTGATACTGTTCTTACACTTGATCTTCCCTTATCGATGGCAGAATATATTCTGCGGGATACGGCAGCGCTTTACCTCAGAAGTGACACATCAGACTTCAGGGATTATTTCAAGGGACTGTATTTTGAGTACCCCCAGTCTGATAATTACCATATGCTTGAGCTTAATGTAAAAGGGTCAGGATCCAATATATATGTTTATTATACCAATACAGATACTCTTGACAGGCAGTTTGCACTTACAATGAATGAAAAGTGTGTAATATATAACCGCTATTCACATGACTTTGAGCAGGCTGATCCTGATAAAATGATAAAGTATATTAATGAGCCTGTCAGGGATACCCTGGCATATGCTCAGTCCAAATATGGTGTTTTTACAAGCCTTGCCCTGCCCGGCCTTGAAGGCCTGAGGGACAGAATGCCAATTGCCGTTAACAAGGCCAGGTTATATTTACCTGCATACATCAATACCGATGATTACAGTGAGACGATGATTCCTGATAACCTGCTTGTAAGGTATGACAGTGCAGGTGTTAAGAGGATTTTGACAGATTATTTGATCAATCCTGCTTTTCTTGATGGTACTTATGATAAGGTTGACAATCAATTTGTTGTTAACATTGCCAGTTTTGTTCAGCAATATCTTGATGGTGATATAATTGACCCTGTTATTGAGATTTACTTACCTGAGCAGAGCAATAAAAACCTTATTATCAAGGCAAACAGGGATGATGATACAGGCCCCAGGTTTGAGTTGACTTACACGGTTTACTAACTAAAGAGCATTACCTTTCCAGGTATTGTTGTTCATAATATTTCTCATAATCGCCGGAGAGCACATTCTGCATCCATTCGGTATTTTCCAGGTACCAGTCTATTGTTTTTGACAGTCCTTCCCTGAAGTTATGTTCGGGTGTCCACCCGGGATAATCCTGTATCTTGGATGCATCGATGGCATAGCGTTTATCATGTCCTGCCCTGTCTTTTACGTAAGTAATGAGTTTTGCCGATTCTCCTTTTTCACGGCCCAGCTTCTCATCCATCAGTTCACAGAGGAGGTAAATAAGGTCTATGTTTTTCCATTCGTTATGCCCGCCTATGTTATATGTTTCACCGTGCCTGCCGCTGTGGAAGAGCAGGTCAATGGCTTTTGCATGGTCTTCAACATAGAGCCAGTCTCGTATATTTTCTCCTTTACCATAAACAGGCAGTTCCTTACCAGTAAGAATATTATTAATAAAGAGGGGCAGCAGTTTTTCGGGGAACTGGTTAGGGCCGTAGTTATTTGAGCAGTTGCTTACAACAACGGGCAGGCCGTAGGTATTATGGTAGGCCCTGACGAAGTGGTCTGACCCGGCCTTGGATGCTGAGTAAGGGCTTCGCGGATCATAGGGTGTATCTTCTGTAAAGAGACCTTTACTGCCCAGTGAGCCGTATACTTCGTCGGTTGATATATGGTAGAACATTTTATCATCCATATTATCTTTCCATGCCTTGCGGGCTGCGTTGAGCAGGTTGACCGTCCCTATGACATTGGTAAAAACAAATTCATTGGGTGATGCTATTGAGCGGTCGACGTGGGATTCGGCAGCCAGGTGTATCACCCCGTCAAAGGAATATTTTTCAAAGAGGGCATCTACAACTTTCTCATCCACGATATCGGCTTTTTCAAAGACATAATTGCCGGCGTTTTCGATATCAGCCAGGTTCTGAAGGTTGCCGGCATAGGTCAGTTTATCGGCATTGACCACCCGGTAGGAGGGGTATTTATTCACGAAATGGCGCACCACGTGTGATCCTATAAATCCTGCACCTCCCGTGATAAGTACGGTTTTTTTCATGACGGGGTATTGTTTATTTAGCTTTCAATATTGCGTATTCTCTTTTCCCAGTCCCATGCCGATCTCATTGCATCATCAAGTGAAGAGAGAGTCTTCCAGTCCAGTTCCCTGTTGGCGAGAGAGGGATCAGCCCATATCTTTTCTATATCGCCTGCTCTTCTTCCTGCAATACTGTACTTCAGTTTACGTCCCGACACTTTTTCAAAGGATTTTATTGCTTCCAGCACTGACACTCCCTTACCTGTTCCGAGGTTAAAGACCTCGTAATCTTTTTTGTTATTGCCTTCTGTCAGCCTGTTCAGGGCAGCCACGTGTGCTTTAGCAAGGTCAACCACATGCAGGTAGTCGCGTATACAGGTTCCGTCCGGCGTATTATAATCGTCGCCAAAGACTTTCAGTTCATCCCTTATACCGGCTGCTGCCTGGGTTATGAATGGCACGAGGTTTTCGGGGACTCCACCGGGTTGTTCTCCTATCTCAGCTGTAGGATGAGCCCCAATGGGGTTAAAATACCTCAGCGATATACCTTTCAGCATTTCACAGGATTTGATTGTATCCCTTATAATTTCTTCTCCTATTTGCTTGGTATTGCCATAGGGTGATTCAGCTTCCTGTACCGGGGCATCTTCTGCCACGGGCAGCTTATTGGGCTGACCGTAAACGGTGCAGGATGATGAAAAGACCATTGAGGGTATACTGAATTTCCTCATGCAGGCCAGCACGTTCATCAGTGATACCAGGTTATTATGGTAATAAACGAGGGGTTTTTCAACAGACTCGCCCACGGCTTTATATGCGGCAAAATGTATTACTGCCTCTATATCGGGGTTAAGGGAAAGGAAGGCTTCCAGTCTTTCGAGGTTAGCCAGGTCAATTTGTTCGAAGACAGGTTTTTCGCCTGTTATTTTTTCGATACCATCCAGGACTGCAATATCTGAATTGGAGAGGTTATCGATAATAATGACCTCGTATCCTTTATTTTGCAGTTCGACCACGGTATGTGATCCTATATACCCTGTTCCTCCTGTAACCAGTACCTTCTTCTTCATATTATAAGCTCCAGTATGTAATATTATTTATTTTGTTTTTATAGATGCCTTTAACATCAACCAGTATTCCTTCTTTGCTCAGCAGTTTCTCAAAATCTTTTTCTTCGAGGTCAACATAGGCTTTATGGTTAACAGCCACTATAACGGTATCATATGCACCCGATGGTTTTTCTGCCAGCTGCAATCCGTATTCATTATTTACCTCTTCGGGGTTGGCATAAGGATCCACTATATCCACTTTAAGGCCGAAATCGAGCAGTTCATCAACCACGTCCACTACTTTGGAGTTCCTTATATCGGAGACATTTTCTTTAAAGGTAATACCCATAACCAGGGCTCGTGCTCCTTTGGGTCCTTTTGATGAGGCAATTATCTTTTTAACTGTTTGTTTACCTATATACCGGCCCATGCTGTCGTTTATAAAGCGCCCCGAGTCTATCATCTGGGGGTGATAGCCCAGTTCTTTTGCTTTATAGGAGAGGTAATAGGGATCAACGCCAATACAGTGTCCTCCCACCAGCCCGGGATAGAAGTTGAGGAAGTTCCATTTTGTGCCTGCTGCTGCCAGCACTTCGTAAGTGTTAATGCCCATCCTGTTGAAGATAATGGACAGTTCGTTCATAAATGCAATATTTATATCCCTTTGTGTGTTTTCGATGATCTTTGATGCTTCCGCCACTTTTATTGAGCTGGCCCTGTGCACGCCTGCAGTAATTATCATCTCATAGGTACGTGCTATCTCTTCAGCAGATTCGTCATCGCATCCGCTGGTCACCTTAACAATTGATGTAAGGGTGTTGACCTTATCACCGGGGTTTATCCTTTCGGGAGAGAAGCCTGCCTTAAAATCGCTGCGGTATTTGAGTCCCGAGAATTTCTCGAGCACCGGTACACAGTCTTCCTCAGTACAACCGGGATAAACGGTGGATTCATACACTACATAGTCACCTTTCTCAAGTATTGAGCCCACTGTTTCGGAGGCTGCGAGCACGGGCGACAGGTCCGGCAGGTTATGTTTATCGGTTGGAGTGGGAACCGCTATGATATGGAATGATGCTTTTCTGAGGTCTTCGGGGTTCGAGGTAAACTCGATCCTTGCATTTACAAATGCTTCATCAGGCAGTTCATTACTCGGGTCCTTTCCCTTTCTCATCACTTCGAGCCTGTCTTCGTTAATATCAAAGGCCACGACATCAATATTCTTTGCAAATTCAAGTGCTATGGGGAGGCCTACATAGCCGAGCCCTATCACTGATAATTTAGCTTTACCTTCACTTAGTTCTTTATACATTTCTGGTATTATAATAGTTTGTTAGCAAATGGGTGTATCTCGCCCTTTTTTCCCAGGGTTTTACTGTTACGTATTTCATAGACTGTTTGTACCGAGTTACGTGCATCCTTCAGGCCGAAGCCTTTGCCTGCAAGTATATTCTTATATGTTTCGGTATGGAGGTCTGTGAAACCTCCGCTGAATTCTATTTCTTCTCCTTCAATTGTTATAGACCTGTATGTTCTCTGTCGCTTCTGTTTTATATCGGCGGGAAGGTCATTTTGATCGATGCTGAGGAACCACCTGACCCTTGCATTTTCGAGTTCGAGGAAACCGGCTGCTTTATCTTCTTCCAGCAGGTGGACGTTATTTTGTAGTGTATCGCCAAATATCCAGCCCAGCATATCGAAGAAATGGATACCTATATTTGTTGCCACGCCGCCGGATTTCTGTATATCACCTTTCCATGAGAATTTATACCAGTTGCCCCTGCTTGTTATATAGCTGAGGTCAATATCATATTTTTTATCTTTTTTCCCGTTGAGGATTTTCTCTCTCAGCCTGACAATGGAGGGGTGAAGTCTTAGTTGCAGTATTGTGTAGATACTGTTATTGCTTTCATTCTCCATTTCCTGCAGGGCATCTATGTTCCAAGGGTTCAGGACGATGGGCTTTTCACATATTGCATCTGCACCCTGCCTGAGGGCAAAGCGTATATGTGAGTCATGCAGGAAGTTAGGTGAGCATATGCTTATGTAGTCGATATTTGTACCTGATCTTTTGAGTTTTTCGAAGTGACGGTCGAAGCGCTCAAACTCAACGAAGAAATCACTGTCGGGGAAATATTTATCAATTATACCAACACTGTCGAAGGGATCAAGGCTGGCCAGGAGGGTATTCCCGGTATTCCTGATTGCTTCAAGGTGGCGTACTGCTATATATCCGGCCACGCCTATCAGGCCAAAATTTTTTGACTTTTCACTCATAGATTCCTGTTTGAGCTGTAAAACTAATCAATAATTTTTGAAACACTGTCTTCTGCAAGCCTGTATTTCCCGCCGCTTTCGGGACATTCAGCCATGTTATTGTCATCAAAAGTGAGCCTGTGCCCGTATTCGCTCATCCATCCCACATGCTTTGCGGGATTACCAATAACGAGTGAATAGGGTTTAACTTCTTTGGTGACGACGGCCCCGGCACCTATAAATGCGTATTTACCGATATTGTTACCACAGATGATAGTTGCATTTGCCCCTATGCTTGCCCCTTGTTCCACTTTTGTCTCAACATACTGATCGCGCCTCACCACGGCACTGCGGGGGTTGACAATATTGGTGAACACCATTGAAGGTCCCAGGAAGACATCATCTTCACATATTACACCTGTATATACCGATACGTTATTCTGTACTTTTACATTATTACCGAGCACCACGCCCGGGGATATGACCACGTTCTGTCCCAGGTTGCACTTATTCCCAAGGACTGCTCCTTTCATGATATGCGAGAAGTGCCAGATACGGCAATCTTTACCGATTGTGCAGCCTGCATCTATTACTGCTGTTTCATGTGCGAAATAATCATTCATATCGTTTATTTATCTTCCAGGAAGGTACAAATATTATCGGTAATGTATTGTAGTTGCTCAATAACCAGTTCGGTATGCATGGGTAAGGAAAGAACGGAGGTGCACAATGAAGTGGTCAGCGGGCAGTCAGAATCTTTGATCCCCAGGTGGTTATATGCCTTTTGCTTATGCATGGGCACGGGGTAGTATACCATTGAAGGGATGTTCTTTGTTGCAAGGTATTCCTTCATGAGGTCTCTTATTTCCGGGTTCAGCATAATGGTATACTGGTGGAAGATATGAGTTGATTTATGTGAGCGGTAGGGAGGTATAAGTTTATCCGTAACACTCAGCTGCCTGTCGTAGAACGACGCGGCCTTTCTCCTTGTGATATTATACTCATCAAGATATTTCAGCTTAACCCTCAGTACGGCGGCCTGTATGGCATCAAGCCTGGAGTTAATACCTATATTATCATGGTAATATTTTTTTGTGCTGCCATGGTTGGCGATGCTGCGTATTTTTTTTGCGTGGTCATCATTATCGGTAAAGACAGCGCCACCATCTCCGTAGCAGGAGAGGTTCTTGGAGGGGAAGAAAGAGGTGCAGCCGATATCGCCTATTGTACCTGCTTTTTTCCCTGTGCCGTCAGGGAACAGGTATTCTGCTCCCGTTGCCTGTGCGGCATCTTCAATTATGTACAGCTTATGTTTGCGTGCAATTTTGAGTATCTCTTCCATGTCAGCCGACTGACCGAAGAGGTGGACCGGCATTATCACCTTTGTTTTTGGTGTTATGGCTTTTTCTATTTCTGAAGCTGATATATTAAATGTATCTGTTTCGGGATCGACAAATACCGGTTTCAGTCCGAGCAAAGCTATTACTTCGGCAGTGGCTATAAAGGTGAAGTCGCTTGTAATTACCTCATCACCCGGTTCCAGGTCGAGGGCCATCAGGGCCAGTTGCAGTGCATCGGTTCCGTTAGCACAGCTGATAAGGTGTTTAACGCCCAGGTAAGAGGCCAGTTCTTCCTCGAATTTTTCAACTTCGGGCCCCTTTATAAAGGCAGATGAATCCAGCACAGACTGTATCGCATTGTCAATCTCGCTCTTGATCCTGTCATACTGACCTTTAAGGTCTACCATTCTCAGTTCTTTCATTGTTTCCTCTCTTTTTCAGACATCGGACAACGAAGATAATATTTAGATTGCTGAGATAAAATAAATATTTCTTATTTTTGTACCAAAGAGAGGAGAAATTTATGAAAGATCTGAGTCCGGTTATAAGAGAACTGCTATACAGCAACGACTGTGTTATTCTGCCCGGTTTCGGGGGCTTTATAGGGAACTATACCCCTGCTGCCATTGACAGGGAGAATCACACTTTCACTCCCCCTGTGAAGGCAATATCCTTCAACAGCAAGCTTGACAATAATGACGGTTTGCTCATTGCCGGGGTATCTGAAAAGACCGGGGTGGGTTATTCCGCTGCCAGGGATATTGTAGAGAATTATATTGGTGGACTCAGGAAGAAGCTTTCCAAGGGGGAAAGGGTTTATCTTGAAGGGATAGGCTATTTCCAGGAGAACCGTGAATCGAAGCTGCAGTTTGAGCCCGATAAGGATATAAATTACCTTCTTGATTCATATGGATTGTCATCTTTCAGGCGTGAGCCTGTTGAGGGATATGACGTAAGGGAGGTTATCAGTGGGCGCAGCAGCAGGAGGGACCCGCTGGTTGTTGCCGGCAGGCGCCGTATGCTGTGGAGGGCAGCCGTAGCCATTCCTTTTGTTTTAGCCATGGTGGTGGTGCCGCTTAAGACCGACCTTTTCAGGTCTGAGACCAGTCTTAATCCCCTTGCGGGTGTTCAGTTCGAGGAGATAGAGAAGGCACAGGAGAACCTTTTCAGCGAGATGCCATCAGGGAGTAAGAAAATTGTGCCGGATGAGAAAAGTGAGCAGGTACCCGGTGAGCCTGCGGAAGTGAAAGAGGAAGTGCATGCGGGTGATAAACAGCCTGCCGGGGTGGGTGTTACTTCAGAGCCTGTTGAGAAGGCAGATAAGTCTGCCGGGGCTGCAGGTGAGGTTGTTGTTGCCTCCCAGGGATCTTACCACCTGGTTGTTGGCAGCTTCAGGAGCCAGGAAAATGCCAGGACACTTTTTTCAGACCTTGTGAGTGATGGTCATGATGCAGGAATAGAAAATGCCGGTAATGGTTATTTCAGGGTAATAATAAATTCATTCCCTACCCGCCAGGGTGCGGTGGATGAGCGCACAAGGTTATCGGATAGTTACCCCCAGATCTGGATCTGGAAGAAATAATAAGCGACGAAGCGACTAAGAGACTAAGCGACTAAGAGACGATGATTTAATCTTTTATTTTACGGGACTGCCATTCTTTGTTTTACCTGAGGGTTCAACAAAGTACAGTTTGCCATCGTCTTCCTCGGCCATGAGTATCATGCCCTGGGACTCAATACCCCTTATCTTGCGTGGTTCGAGGTTAAGGACAACCGATACCTGTTTGCCTGTTATTTCTTCAGGACTGAAATATTCGGCTATACCTGATACCACTGTTCTTTTGTCGACACCTGTATCGAGGCTTAACTGAAGCAGTTTCTTTGTTTTTGGTACTTTAAAAGCATCTATGATGGTGGCGGTGCGTATATCCAGTTTTGTAAAGTCGTCGAAGCTGATATTTTCCTTCACCGGTTCTGCTTCTTTTTTTTCTGATTCGTTCTTTTTCTTTGTTTCCATCAGTTTATCCAGCTGCTTCTGTATTTCACTATCATCAATTTTCCTGAAGAGCAGACCGGGGTTTTTTATTTCATGCCCGGCTTCCAGTAGTTCATCATTGCCTGCATAGTCCCATTTCAGAGTATCTATGCTTAGCCAGTCACGCAATTTATTAACTGAGAAAGGCAGGAAGGGGTCGAGTATAATTGTGAGGTTGGCAGTAATCTGCAGTGCGATATTCAATATTGTTTTAACCCTTTCCTCATCTGTTTTAATGAGTTTCCATGGTTCGGTATCTGCCAGGTATTTATTGCCCAGCCTGGCGACGTTCATCGCTTCACGCAGTGCTTCCCTGAAGCGGTAGGCATCGAGTGATTTTTCGACTTTCTCTTTCAGCTTGCGGATATCTGCCAGTACCTCCCTGTCATAATCATTAAGATTTGCACGGGCTGGTACCCTGCCGTCAAAATATTTATTTGTGAGCACCAGCGCCCTGTTTACGAAGTTGCCCAGTATTGCCACCAGTTCATTATTGTTCCTGTTCTGGAATTCTTTCCATGTAAAATCGTTATCCTTTGTCTCCGGGGCACTTGCACACAGGGCATAGCGCAGCACGTCCTGGTCGCCCGGAAAATCATCCAGGTATTCATGCAGCCATACGGCCCAGTTCCTGGAGGTTGATATTTTGTCATTTTCCAGGTTAAGGAACTCGTTGGCCGGCACGTTCTCAGGTAAGATATATGAGCCTTCGGCCTTCAGCATCACCGGGAATATTATGCAATGAAAGACGATATTGTCTTTACCTATAAAGTGCACCATGCGTGTTCCCGGGTCTTTCCAGTATTTTTCCCAGTCGTCTCTGAGCTCACGTGTAGCGGATATATATCCTATGGGTGCATCAAACCATACATACAGTACTTTCCCTTCAGCACCTTCTACCGGTACCGGCACACCCCAGTCGAGATCGCGACTGACGGCACGGGGTTGCAGTCCCTGGTCGAGCCATGATTTACACTGTCCGTATACGTTTGATTTCCATTCTTTATGATCTTCGAGTATCCATTGTTTCAGCCAGTCTTCATATTCATCGAGGGGCAGGAACCAGTGCTTTGTTTTCTTAAGCACGGGTAAAGAACCGCTTACCCTTGAGCGTGGTTTTTCCAGGTCAGTTGCACTGAGGGAGGTTCCGCAGTTCTCACACTGGTCGCCGTAAGCTTCATCATGTCCGCAGTGCGGGCATGTACCTGTTATATAGCGGTCGGCGAGGAAGCATTTTGCTTCATTGTCATAATACTGGTCGGTTGTTTTTTCGATGAATTTGCCGTTTTTGTACAGGCTCTTAAAAAAATCAGAAGCAGTGTCGTAGTGTGTTTTATTGCTTGTCCGAGAATAGGTATCGAATTCAATACCAAAATCTTCAAAGGCTTTTTTATTAAGCTTATGGTAGCGGTCGACTATTTCCTGTGGAGTGACTCCTTCATCCCTTGCCTTCATTGTGATTGGCACACCGTGTTCATCAGATCCGCAGATAGAGATAACGTCTTCTCCCTTTATCCTGAGGTACCTGGTGTAGATATCGCTTGGTACATATACACCGGCCAGGTGACCAATGTGTATAGGTCCGTTGGCATAAGGAAGGGCAGAGGTAATAAGGTGTCTGTCAGGCTTTTTCATACTTAACTAAAGTGTTTTGTCCTTGATTTGAAGAATGGGACAAAGGTAAGAAAAAAAGCTCTTATCTTTGCGGTATGACAGACAGAATGATAAAACCCGCTTTATTAAATGAAGGTGACACTGTGGCGGTTGTAGCCCCGTCAGGACTGGTTGAGAAGGAAACTATCGAGGAAGCTATAGATACCATTGCATCATGGGGATTGACTGCCAGGCGCGGAAAGTTTCTTTATGAGCGGCACGGTATTTTTGCCGGCAGTGATGACCAGCGCTATGCTGACCTGCAGCAGGCTTTGGACGACAGTTCGGTAAGAGCTGTTTTTTGTGCCAGGGGGGGATATGGTATGTCACGGATAATAAGCCGTATAGATTTCAGTGCATTCAAGAAGAATCCCAAGTGGATAATCGGGTACAGTGACATCACCGTTCTGCATATGTACATAAACTGCAGGCTGGGGATAAGCACTATACACGGGGAGATGTTATTGAATTACCACAGGAATGAGCCGGGGGGTGAAACACTCCGTTCACTGAAGGATGTGCTTTTTGAAAAGCCGCACGACCAGGAATGGAAGCCGGAGCTTTCCAGGGATGGTGTTGCGCAGGGGATAATTGTTGGAGGCAACCTGTCGCTTGTAAGTAACCTGATGGGCACTGATCTGAAGGATTGCCTGGAGGGGAAGATACTTTTCCTGGAGGAGAGGGGTGAGTATTTTTATTCACTTGACAGGATGATAACGGGTTTAAAGCTGGCCGGTGTACTAAGAAATTTAAAGGGTCTTGTTATAGGCGGGCTTACGGGCATTAAGCAATCGTCCGTTGAATATACCCTTGGTGAGAGGGAGGTTGTTATGGATGGTGTCACAGGATATTCATACCCTGTGGCCTTTGATTTCCCTGCGGGGCATATTGCTGATAACAGGGCATTTTACTGCGGCGCTGATGTTAAGCTGGAGGTGACAGGCAGTGAGGCCTCTCTGAGGTTTTTATGATAAGCAGGAACTGGTGGGCAAATTTCTATAATAAATGCCCAGGGTATCCCAATGATGAAAACAGGAAGAGGGATGAACTAGTCCTTGAATGATATTAATAATAAATTTGAATTTTATTATTAGATGTTATATATTTGGTGTTAATGTATTTAGTCTGATAACTAATTGCTGTTCTTAAAGTCATTTTGTTATGTGCATACAACATAATATCTTGTTCGTTTAACCAACAATCATTTCTAATTGTGATCATTTCAGATCAATGAATATTGATATGAAAAAAAACAATAATATTAATCTCTTAAAACCAGTAGCTTTAAAAACTATCCTTGGTTACAATTATTATGATTTTAATGAAATCATTCTTTTTAGAGCAGCTCGTAACAGCTCATTTGTATATATTTTGAATCAGGACAGACCAATTAAAATTCTGTATAGTTTACATAACATTGAAAGATTGTTCCGAACCAATATGTTTTATCGATGTCATAAGTCTTATATTATCAATCTGAAATACATTCAGAAGTTCTTTATTTCTGACAAAAAAATAGAAATGATATCTGGAATTGTTATACCTGTTTCAAAACCTAAAGCAAAAGAATTAATAGAAATATCAAAGGCCCATTTCTGATTCGATTATTTCTTTTTTGATGTTATCAGAGTGTATATTATTGACAGAAACTATGTGCATTTGTATTACTCAGTTTTTTAAAGCATTCTGGTTTCTAAACTATTGTATATCAACTTATACTGCGGACATTTGATAGCTTCACGGGAGAAATATGCCCAATTATTTATAGTAATTATGTCAATCCTAAAATATTGTGCATTACTGGATAATATAATACATCTTGTTATGGAAAAATTATTGATGTATTTTACTTGAAAACTGTGTTTAATGAATTAATCATCAGGTTAGGTTTACCTATTTGTTTTTCCTTCGCCGCAAATTGCGATTATATATTTCTCTTCTTAACGAATCGTTAGCAGGAATTTGAACAGTGCTAAGTGCAACTGCAACACCTTTCGCATTAGGATCTAATTCTAGTTTTAATAGTAATTGCGTAAAGATTTCAATTTTATAATCCGCGAAAATATATAGACTATCATTGGTATATTTTTCTATAGAAAACATTAAAGAATCCTCTATGCCCGACTCCTCTTCATTGTCTTTATAAAGTTTTAAGGAGCATTTAAGGCCTTGTTCTCCAATACTGCCTAAATAATATCTGTGGACAAACCCAGGAGTGTAAATAAATCTCATCTCTGTGTTTTCCTCTTGTAATTCTACTTTTTCACTTGAACATACTAAGAAATAGTTCTCATGAAATGCAGTATCAAAAACAGGCCAATTACTTTTAATATCTTCTAAAATACTATCTTTTAATAACTCATAAGATTCTCCTGTTTGTGAGTGTCCAATTTGTAATACAAAAAAAAATAGCCCCAGGCAAATAAATCTCTTTTTCATAATGTTTGATTACTGAATATTAATTCATATAACTAATAAAAATGATACAACTAATTTAAATATAGTAAAAATTATTTAATAATATAATGATTTTGAGGGTATTCCTAAATTTTATTCGTCTAATAATCCTTGATAATAAGACGTTCATACAATATATTTAACAGAACATCCTACAGCATAATCTTTTCAGTTGACTTGTTATTTATAATGGTGTAAATTGCCATATAATTGATAATAAATTTTAAAAATCATTGCTATGAAAAAACTAGTTTTAATCCTTTGTTCATCCCTCTTAGTTGTTTCATTGAGTTTTTCATTACCAAATATTTCTTCTTCTAATTATTATTTGGAAGAAGCAAATATTGAGGCTTTTCAGGACGATTCAGGAGGACTATGGGGTGCAACATGTACAATGGGATGTAAGAATTCTCCAACAATTGAGTGTTGCGTACAGTGTTCTGATTGTCATATATATCTTATGAAAGAGCCTCTGGGGGACAGAGATACATGTGATACTGATTAAATCAATTAATGAAAGCATTTTGGTTATCAATAATAACAGGTATTAAAGATGCCTGTTATTATTTTTTGGATTACCTTAATTGTATAGTATAATTAATAACGTATATAAAATTATTATTATGATACCATTTCCACGAATCATTTCTCTTGGTTTAATTATATGTATTACAATCTCATGTGATAATCAAAAATCGACTATAAAATTCAATAAGTTCGCAAAAGAATTCAATCTAAAGGGTAAAATCGTGGAAACGAAAGAAAAATATAAAGGAGGATTCCTGGAACAAATTGACTCAATACTTATTTTAACTAATACAATCGAAAACAAGTATCAATTTCATTTATATAATAAATATACATTTGATTTTTTAGGTCATGGAGGGTTAAAGGGTAGGGGCCCTCATGAATTAACAAATCCACTTTATGCAGTTTTGGATAAAAATCAAGAGTGCATCTGGATACCTGATCATGCAAAAAAAAGAATCGTAAAATATGAGATTGACAGAGTGTTAAACAATAGTAATTATTTGTCAAAAACAGCGATTACTTTCCCTGAAGATTTATTTATCATCTATTATACCACAATGGAAGAAGAGATATTCGCACTTTCATCATTCAGCCATGATACTCTATTGGTGTTTTTAAATAATGAAGGTAATATAGTAGATAGTATGACTATTGAAAACAAAATCAATTTATATAATTGGGATGAACTCCCTGTTAATCATTTACTAAGTTATTATACATTTACAATAAATCAACAAATGAATAAGATTGCATTCGCTTATTACTATTCAGATCATTTAATAGTTATTGATTTAAATGGTAATATAATTAGTAAATCATTTGGTCCAAACAAGATATACCAGCAGCCTGATCAAGCAAACCCAGACAAAAAATTAACAAATCAGATTGTAAAATCCGATGAAAAGCTGATATTTTGCCTTTATAATGGGGAAAGAAAATATGACAAAGAGACAAACATGATGCCTTCTTATGGAAAAAATATTCATATATATGATTGGAATGGTAATCCTATAGCTGATTTAAAATTGCAGTTTGATGCCATGTCATTTACCACAGACGTAGAATCTAATAGAATTATCACCTTCAGTCCTGAGGCTAATACCTTTGTATATTATGATTTTAATATTGGAAGGCTTTATGAATAGAGAAAATATAATTTATAGACATTATCTCTTTATTGCATTATTATTACTCCTTTCTTGTTCTCCTCAGAAAAAAGACTGGAGTGAAATGACATCAAAAGAAATTATTAAAACTGTGATTAATACACAGATCTATATTCCGGAAGATCTATTAATCTACGAGAATGATGAGTTAGTTGCATTCGATTCAATCAGCCTATCTGAGTCTAAATTCAAAATCATCACCCTAATCTATGGAGATTGTGAGAAATGTATAAAAAACATTAACTCATGGCATGATCTTGAGAATGAGATTATGCTAATAGGAACACCATTTTATAATGACAAATCCATGCAGTTATATAAAAATACCATTGAGAATTTTAAATAGACCTGGTAAGAGGTGTCAGAAATATTTGACTCACTGTAATACGCCCATTGAACTTGACCCTGATTCCAAGGAAAGGGTGTTTCCTTTAAAGTGCACATCCGGTCAGGGAGAGTCAATGATTAAAACAGAATTAAAAGGCTGCCAGCAGCAGGTTAATGTCTTTTGAGAGGAGGTTGAATTTTTGTCCCAGTGTTTCGTTAGTAAGGATTCCCTTATAGACATATACTCCGTTGCTGAGGCCGCGGTTGGTTTTAAGCATATGGTCGAGTCCTCCCCGGTCGGCCATGTCCTGGATAAGTGGTGTAAATACGTTACTGAGGGCAATGGAAGCGGTGCGTGCCACTCTTGAGGGCAGGTTCCAGGCAGAGTAATGCGTGACGCCGTGTTTCTCATAAACAGGATCTTTCAGGTCGCGGCATTCTATTGTTTCTATACATCCGCCACGGTCTATACTAAGATCTATCAGGAATGCTCCTTTTTTCATTTTTTTCACCATATCTTCGGTTATATGGTACCATGGTCTCAGGTCTTCTATCTGTATTGCACCCACCAGCACGTCGGCTGACTTAAGAGCTTTATCCAGCACCTGGGGGTGATAGACCGATGTGTTTAGTCGCTGACCCAGGGTCGACTGAAACCTTCTGAGTCTCTGCACTGAATTATCGAATACCATGACCTCTGCACCCAGTCCGAGCGCTGCACGGGCGGCATATTCACCGGCGGTTCCGGCACCTATTATGACCACTTCGGCAGGTGTGACGCCCGATATTCCTCCCAGCATAACGCCTTTGCCACCATGCTGGTTACTGAGGTACTCACTTGCAATAAGGATGGCTGTTATACCGCTAATCTCGCTCATTGATTCAACCACGGGCAGTTCATTGCTGCTGTCCCTTATACTCTCGAAGGCAATGGCAGTGATATTCTTCTTCATCATTGCTGTGAGTGTGGCTTTGTTTTGCTTCAGCACTTTAAGGAATGACAGTACGGTGCGGCGATCCTGTAGCTTTTCTGCCTCATCCTTTGAGAAGGGAGCAACCTTAATAACAAGGTCACAGTTGAATACTTCATCCGTGGTTTTAACTATTTGTGCGCCGTTCTCGCTGTAGTCTCTGTCACTGAAATTGGCTCCCAGTCCTGATCCTTCCTGTACAATGACCGTATTACCCGCTTCAACCAGGATATTGGCGGCTTCCGGTGTGATAGCCACTCTTTTTTCATTTTCTTCCGATTCACAGGGGATGCCTATTGATACTTTCTTTTTTTTGAGACCTGTCTCGAGAAGTTCTTCCTGTGGCATAAATGCCGCATTGGATATATACTTATCCTTTTTTGTTCTCTCCTGCATATTCCGGGCTTTGATTGGTGAAACCAAAGGTAAAAAAATAATTGATTCAGGGCAATATCACCTTGCGGCTACCGTCGTCATTTACATTGATTTTAACCATTACTGTTTCTTCTGGCAGCAGGGCTTCTATTTTTTCCGGCCATTCCATGAAGCAGTGATGACCTGACTGCAGGTATTCCTCGAAGCCAAAATCGAATACTTCTTCAATTTTCCCGATACGGAAAAAGTCGAAATGATACAGTGTATCACCGCCGGAGGTATTATATTCATTCACCAGGGTGAAGGTAGGGCTTGTTGCCACGTCTGTGCTGCCCATCAGTTCGCATATTGCTTTTATGAGGGTTGTCTTGCCTGCCCCCATTGATCCGTAAAAGGCAAATATGCGTTTATCGCCCATGTATTCTATGACCTTCCGGGCTGCCTCTTTGAGTTGGGATATGTCTTTTATTGTGATCTCCATGTTTATGGTGCTGCTGTTGGGCAAAGATAATAAAAAGAGGCTTGGCTTCTTCGTTGGTGCAGGTCTCATGACCTGCGCCTGGCGTTGATCTGCCACCTTCGCCAAGGCTACGGTGGCCGGAGGGAGATCAACACAAACTTTTTTTGCACAGGTTAGTAAGCTTTCCATCTTCCCTTAGTTACAATAACATCCAGATTACTATCCATTCCTGCATAATTACGTGCAGAACTAAATATATAATCTTCGGGGTTGCTTACAATCATTTCTTTTACAGGGTTATTATGTATATAATCCAATTTTTGATCAAAAAATTTATTACTGCTTATCTCATATGCTCTGTATCCTCTTTTCCACACTTTATGCTTTTGTGGTCTGCCTTGTCTTTTGCCTTCTGATTCAATAATTTGCATAAAATAATCACGTCTGCTTTCAGGCTTTTCTTTGATATTCTTTACGATTTGCCTTGAAGTATATTTTTTGAAATCCCTTAAAATGGCTGATAGAGGATATTCTCCATTTGCTCCAATAATTAGGTGAATATGATTTGGCATAATGCAGTAAGCATAAATATCAAGTCCTTTGTTATCCTGACAATACTTAAGTGATTCAATTATCAACAGTTTTTGACTGTTTCTGCTGAGGATATCCAACCATTTAATTATGGTCAAAGTAACAAAATAAACTTTCGATTGATCATGAATCTTATATGCAACGGACATAGAATAAATTTACTAAACAATAGGTGATAAATATCAATACATCGTTTACATAAAATATCACAACATCGTTTACATCTAAGGAATGTCAAAATATCATAACATCGTTTACATAACGATCGATTTCGTTCTTTGAAATATTGTTTTTTCGTCTCCATAAATCTA
>JAIPBU010000037.1 GCA_021738535.1 Bacteroidales bacterium
CCTCACTGCCTATTGTCTTTTCCTCCTGAACTCACTGCATATTATTGCTGCAGACATGGCTACATTCAAAGAGTCAATTCCGGGCAGGGTCCTCCCTGAAGGTGGTATCAGCAATTTATCGCTGACAAAAGGTTCCAGTCTTCCTGATAATCCCTTCGATTCGTTACCGAAGAGTAACAAACCCCGTTCTGACAATTTACTCTCATACACGGATCTGCCATCAAGGTCAGTCGCATAAACCGGAGTGCCCAGTTTGCGGAGTTTCTCTGTAAATAATGCCAGGTCTGTGTATATTACTTTTGTATGTGCAAGTGCACCCATGGTTGACCGGACTGTTTTTGGATTATATACATCAACGCTGTCATTACTGCAAATGATATAAGTGATATTAAACCATGCTGCAATACGAATAATTGTTCCCAGGTTACCCGGATCCCTGATACTTTCCAGTCCGATCGACAAACCGGTCGATATCCTTTGTATATCAGGCTGCCTGTCGTTAATTCTTACAAGGGCAAGCACGCCCGGCGATGTTTTGAGTTTACTTATTTTTTTCAGCTCATTGTCACTTACATTGATAATCTCCCCCGCAGCTGACAGTTTTGTTCCCTTATTATTCTTGAGCCAGGAGGGGGTTGCAAAAACTTTCTCAACAGGCATCCCGCCCCCAAGGAATTCACTGACAATCTTATTACCTTCTATGACAAATAAATTATACTTCTCACGGTATTTTTTGTGCTCCAGTGAGTTTATTAGTTTGATATTTGAAGAACTGAGCATTTTTTGTGGTGGCAGGATTTAGTAGAAAGTGAATATTTATTTGATATATTTGCGATTAGTTTTTACAAATGTTGAAATATTTTCCTTTAAATAAAAGCACTGTTACCTTAAAACTGCCGGTTTTTCTGGCAGTAATACTGTTACTTTATTCATGTAACCCTGCAAAATATGTACCTGCTGAAAGCACATTACTCGCGAAATCGGATGTAAAGATCGATAATAACAAGGTAAGAAAGTCAGATATTGAGCCTTATATCAAGCAGCAACCTAACAAGAAAATTTTCGGCGCACGGTTCTACCTTGGACTGTACAATCTGTCTAATATTGAGAAAGATCGATGGCCTCATGGCTGGCTCAGGGATATAGGAGAAGAACCGGTGATCTATGATCCCTTCTCTGCAGGCAAGTCGACAGAACAGCTTGAAAATTATCTTTTTTCAAAAGGTTACTTCAACGCAGAGGTGTCAACTGATGTTTTCAGCAGAAAGCAGAAGACTGATGTAACGTACAGGATTAGAACGAATGAGGCATACAGGATAAGGGATGTTATTTATGATATAAAAGATGAGAATATAAGATCACTGTTTTTTATGGATACTATCAATTGTCTCATCAAGGACAATATGATCTATGATGTTGATGTAATGCAAAAGGAGAGAGTAAGACTTGAGAGGTTTATTAAAGACCTGGGTTTTTACAGTTTCTCGCGTGATCATATTCATTTCGAGGTTGACAGCACTGTGGGACAAAAGCAGGTAGATATATATTACGAGGTGCGCAAATTTTTGAGGTACAGTGATAACAGCAGGGTCGTTGAGACTGATCATCAGCGGTACCGACTCAACAATATTTATATTTATACATCCTATGATCCCAGGGAGTCTCTTGACAGGGGAGATGCATACCTTGAAAAACAGGATACAACCTACTATAAAGGTTATTATTTTATAAGTGATAAAGAAAAACATTCTGTAAAGCCGGATGTCATACTGCAGTCGCTTTACATTGATCCGGGAGACCTCTACCAGCTTACCAACATGGAAAAAAGCCGGGATCACCTTAACTCACTTCAGACATTCCGGCTGGTCAATATCGGGTATAATAATCCTGGCATAACAGAGGGCTGGGATCATTCTGAAAAGCCACTGGATTGTATAGTAAATCTTACACCCGTGGTTTCCCAGGAATACAGGATTGAGCTTGAAGGCACCAATTCGGCAGGTAACCTTGGTGGTGCTGTCAACCTGGTTTACCAGAACAAAAACCTTTTCAGGGGGGCGGAAAGGTTGAATATTAAGCTGAAGGGAGCATATGAAGCCTTACCTGAACAAACTACCGGGTCGGGAAGCCTCCAGGAATATGGATTTGAGTCCAGTCTGACCCTTCCCCGTTTTCTGCTTCCCTTCCTGGAAAAGGAAAGCTTTATTAAGAAATATAATCCGAAAACTGTTATTAACGCAGCATATAACTACCAGAAAATGCCTTTTTACACCCGCACGGTGGCAAATGCATCCTTTGGTTACAACTGGAAAGACGGCCGCTTTACAAAACACTCGGTAAATCCCCTGCAGATGAACCTTGTAAAACTGCCTTTTATTGATCCGGCTTATGAACAGCGTATCGATACCTCCTCTTACCTGGCCTTTAGTTATAAGGACGTGTTTCTTTTGGGCGGGAATTATGTATATGTGTTTAATAATCAAAATATAAAAAAATCAAGAGATTACTGGTATATAAAGACAACGGGAGAACTGGCAGGAAATGTCATGTCGCTGGCTTACAGGGCGATGGGTGTTGGAAGGAGCCAGGATGGATCTTACGAGGCTTTCGGACAAACATTTGCTCAATATGTAAAGGCGGATATAGATTTGCGCTATAATCGTACATTAAATGATGTAAGCAGCATAGTATACAGGGCCTTTGCAGGGCTGGGAGTTCCTTATGGCAATTCCAGGGCCATGCCCTTTGAAAAGCAATATTTCAGTGGTGGAGCCAACAGTATCAGGGCATGGCAGGTCAGGTCGCTGGGACCGGGATCATATACCCCGGTCGATTCCACTTTTTTTAATGTTACTGCAGATGTTAAACTGGAATTTAATGTAGAGTACCGCTTTAAGTTATTCTGGAAGCTGGACGGAGCTCTATTCCTTGATGCAGGTAATATTTGGACCTTCTACGAGGATGAGGACAGACCGGGGGCTCAATTCAAAATGGACAAATTTTACAGAGACATGGCCTTAGGCACAGGAGCGGGATTACGCTTTGACCTTAATTTTGTTGTTCTAAGGGCTGATCTGGGGATGAAACTGAGAGATCCGCAGCTGCCCGACAAGCCAAGGTGGATCATTCAGCGGCGAAAAATGAATTTCAGGAATGATTTTACTCTGAATATCAGTATAGGTTATCCCTTCTGATTTGTTAAACCGGCTGCAGAACACTTAATTTCATTTGCATAATATAACAATTCTGACCAATTTAGACCGCTCACTTTTTGACTAATTCATTTAACCAATTAACTAATAAACAGATGACAAATAATGATGTGCCGGTCAGGGATAGCTTTAGCGGCAAGGTAGGTGTAATAGCCGCAGCTGCAGGGTCTGCAGTGGGATTGGGAAATATATGGAGATTTCCATATGTGGCCGGTGAAAATGGTGGAGGGGCTTTCCTTCTTATTTACCTGGGTTTTATTTTTGCTATTGGATTCCCGGTTATGCTGGCTGAGCTGACTATAGGCAGAAGAGCCCAGCGAAATGCTCTTGGTTCATTTAAGAAGCTTGCACCCGGTAAACCCTGGTACCTCATAGGCCTTATGGGTATTGTGGCAGCATTTATGATACTGGCTTTTTACAGTACCATTGCCGGTTGGACACTTGAATACCTTGTGCAGGCCTTTACCAACGGGTTTTCAGGACAGGATGCAATGCAGCTTAAGGAATCGTTTGAGGTTTTCCAGTCGGGTTCATTCAGACCTTTGCTCTGGCAACTGGTTTTTATGTTCCTCACAGCATTTATTATTTACAGGGGAGTTAAAAGAGGGATTGAAAAATATACCAAGATACTAATGCCGGTACTGGTTTTCCTTATCATTATTATTTGTATCAGGTCTCTTACACTTGACGGGGCAGGAGAGGGACTGGAATTCCTCTTTAAACCTGATTTCTCCAAAATAACATGGCCGGTCATTCTTGATGCACTGGGGCAGGCGGCCTTTTCTCTCAGCATTGGTATGGGTACTCTCATTACCTATGGTTCATATATAAAGAAAGATACTAACCTGCCCACCACTGCACTGCAGGTGACAGTTGCAGATACATCCATTGCTATCCTGGCAGGCGTAATGATCTTTCCTGCCGTATTTGCCTTTAATATAGACCCCGCAGAAGGTTTTGGCCTGGTTTTTATTGTTCTGCCAAATATTTTTGAACAAATGGCAGGTGGCTATTTCTTTGCAATAATATTCTTTACACTGCTTTCTATAGCCGCATTAACATCAACCGTGTCAGTACTGGAGGTGGTTGTTGCCTATTTCTCGGAAGAATTAAACATGAGCAGGAGAAAGGCCACAATAATTGCTGCTTCTGCAATTACCCTGGTAGGTGTTTTTGCCACCCTCTCATTCGGTCCCCTCAGTGATGCCCTAATACTGGGCAAGACAGTTTTCGGATGGTTCGATTACCTCTCAGCAAATATCCTGCTGCCACTGGGTGCAATATTTATCGTACTTTTTGTTGGATGGTACCTGGGCAAAAAAGCTGTAGCCGATGAGATAACAAACCAGGGGGAGCTGAAAGGAAGGTTGCTGAATGTTTTTCTTGTAATTGTTAAATTTATTGCACCAATTGCCATAACACTTGTATTTATATACGGACTCGGACTTATTGGCTGATAAATAATCTTTAATGCTGATCTCAAATCCAGACCCACTGACAATAAGTGACCGTATCAACAATGCGTTTGAGCCGGTAGTGAATTTCCTTGAGAATGTTTTTTTCTGGGACCCTGTGGCAGCTGTGGGATTAGATATAGGAGCCCGGGTACCAATAGTTGTGCTATGGCTTTTATTCGGGGGACTGTTCTTTACCTTCAGGATGAAGTTTATCAATCTGAGAGCTTTCAGGCATTCTTTTGCAGTTATAAGGGGCAAATATGATAAACCCGGTTCTTCCGGTGAAGTAAGTCATTTCCAGGCACTGACCACTGCCCTGTCTGCAACGGTCGGACTGGGTAATATCACCGGAGTGGCCATAGCTATAGCAGTTGGCGGGCCGGGAGCCACTTTCTGGATGATAGTTGCCGGTTTTTTTGGTATGTCCCTGAAGTTTACAGAATGTACGCTTGGTATGAAATACAGGCATATTGATGAAAATGGCAAGGTGTCGGGCGGACCAATGTATTATCTCAATATGGCCCTTAAAAGAAAAAACCTGGGTGCCCTGGGAAAAATTCTTGCCGTATTCAGTGCTATAATGATGGTACTTGCCTCTTTCGGAGGCAGTAATATGTTACAGTCAAACCAGTCTTTTGCACAGTTCACTACCATCTTCCCGGGAATGCAATCGCATGGTTTCTGGTTTGGCCTTTTATTGTCTGTACTTATTGGTGTGGTTGTGATAGGCGGCATACGCAGCATAGCCCGGGTAACTTCAAAGCTGGTTCCTTTTATGTCTTTTCTTTATATAGGTGCTGCACTGGTCATTATTTTTATGAATTTTACCAGCATTGATGATGTTTTTGTTCTTATTGTCAGAAGCGCTTTTGATCCGGTAGCCATCAAAGGGGGTATCATTGGAGTTATAATAACGGGTTTCCAGCGCGGAGCCTTTTCTAATGAAGCCGGTGTAGGCTCGGCAGCCGTGGCTCATGCAGCTGCCCGCACTGATGAACCTGTGAAGGAAGGCATAGTGGCCATGCTTGAACCATTTATTGACACCATACTGATTTGTACAATGACATCACTGGTGATAATATTTACAGGCTTCCATGAGTCAACAGCTACCCTGGAAGGCACGGAATTAACATCAGCAGCTTTTGAGTCAGTATTCCCATGGTTTCCTTACCTCCTTGTGCTGGCAATCCTGTGTTTTGCCTTTTCAACAATGATTTCCTGGTCTTATTACGGCCTGAACGGCTTTAAATTCCTTTTCGGTAATTATATTTACCGTATAAGCGGCAAAAGAAATATTACAGCATATATTTACTATTCAATTTTTCTTTTCTTTACTGTTGTAGGCGCCTCATCAACACTTGATAATGTAATTGCTTTTTCTGATATGATGGTTCTTACACTGGCCTTCCCGAATATCACAGGCTTGCTGATACTTGCTCCTGAAGTGGCGGCTGACATGAAAGACTACCTAAGGAGGTATAAGTCAGGTAAGGTGGAAAAATACAATTAACAGGCATGCCGCATCCATATATAAAATCACCTTTCTGCATGTGTATTTGATGCGGCAGGCATGCCGCATCTACTCCCTGCTCCCTGCCCCCTGCTATAAGATATTTTTTGTATATTGCAGTGTCTCACTGCAAAAGGCATATTATGTCATTTAAGAAATTTCTTAAGGAATATTTCGGATATTCGAGGCGTGAGCGTTATGGTTCACTGGTCCTTGTGATAATTCTTCTTGCAGTTATTATAATAAGGATATTCAACGTGGGAGGGATATATGAACGGCAATCAATACCGGAAGAAAATATACCTTTTACGGGTGAACAAAGTCAGGATGGCGAAACCCGGCATAAGGACAGCCTGTTTATTTTCGATCCTAATACCGCATCCGGATCTGAGCTTGTTGTCCTGGGGCTGAGCGAAAGGCAGGCACAGACAGTTATTAATTATCGCAATACAGGTGCAAGGTTCCGTAAGGCAGATGATTTTCGGAGGATATACGGGATAAGTGATTCTTTGTTTGACAGGCTAATTCCTTTTATACGCATCAGTAAAATTGATAATGACCGGGACGGAAAAAGCAGTTATCAGATTGGCAGTAGTTTATCCCGTGAAGCAAAAAAAACGGAAAATGGGGAAGCAGCATTAGATAGTCTGGCTGAAAAGGCGCATTCTGGAAGGGCAAAAAGAACAGCTGTCAGGCCAAAGCAATTAGACATTAACAGTATTGATTCCTGCAAACTGGAACAGCTCAGGGGAATTGGGCCGGTACTGGCTTCCAGGATAGTAAGGTACAGGGAGCTGCTGGGTTGTTTCTACAGTCCACGGCAATTATATGAAGTATACGGCCTTGACTCATCAACAGTACTGATGCACCTTGACAGGTTTTACTGTGACACTACAATGTTAAAAAGGATCAATATTAATACTGCGGGTTATACTGAGCTTCTTCGCCATCCCTATATTGAGAAGAGAAATGTAGATGCAATCATGGCGTACAGGCGACTGGCCGGTAACATTGATAGTATTACGCAGTTTTTTGACAACCGTATTTTCAACACTGAACAGTATAGAAGACTCAGGCCTTACCTTTATCCGCTGTGACATATGGTAATGCCCCTGAAAATTTTGCTTGTATCATAAAAAATGATTAAATTTATGGATAATTGGATGGGAAACCGGGAGAAGTACACGCTTTTTGATATTATTCTCCTTTAATTTTTTGAAATAAGGATTACACTTTTTATCTTTGCGGCTCATTTTAAAAATAATTATTGTATTATGATAGTTGTTCCGGTAAAAGAAGGCGAAAACATTGAAAGGGCTCTTAAGAAGTTCAAGCGCAAGTTTGAAAAGACCGGCGTTGTGAGGGAGCTCAGGGATCGCCAGGCTTACATAAAGCCTTCAGATCGTCGCAGGGAGGAAATAAAGAAGGCAATCTATATTCAGAAATTACAGGAAGAAGAGGACTAGTTCTGTTAATTTAATTTACAGGTTCCTTTTATGGTGAATAAGGAATCATTTCTTGATTACCTGCGATTTGAGAAACATTATTCTCAACATACTGTTCGTTCGTATGAAAACGATATCGGGCAGTTTTTTTCATTTATAAATATGCATATGGGCTCTGATGATATCAGGGATATCAGGACAGCTGACATAAGGTCATGGATGGTAAGCATGATTGACGAAGGATATTCAACCATTACTGTACACAGGAAGATATCGTCGCTAAGAACTTTCTTTAAGTATGCCATGCGCAGGGGAGAGCTTGATTCCAGCCCGGTTGAGAACATAGTTCTGCCCAGGAAGGGAAAGAGCCTGCCTGTTTTTGTAGAGGAAGCTTCGCTGGACACTTTGCTTGATACATATGATTTTGGTTCGGATTACAGTGGTATCCGGGACCGGGCCATAATTGACCTCTTATACACAACAGGAATACGGAGAGCTGAGCTTATAGCTATCAGGACAGATGATGTTGATCTTTCATCCCGCACACTCAAGGTAAGGGGCAAGCGCAGCAAGGAGAGGATTGTTCCACTTATAGCCAGTTTTTGTGAGGGCCTGGCCGGCTACATGGAAAAGCGCAGCGAGGAATTCCCGGGAACTGAAGAGCCCGCTCTTTTTCTTACTGACAGGGGTAAAGCTCTTTATGATAAATTTGTATATAATACGGTAAGCCGTTATCTTGAAATGGTTACTACGGTTGAGAAGAAGAGTCCACACGTTCTGCGCCATAGTTTTGCCACTCACATGCTTAATCACGGTGCCGATCTTAATTCGATAAAAGAAATGCTTGGACATGCCAATCTTTCGGCAACCCAGGTATACACACACAATACATTTGAGAAATTAAAAAAAGTATATAAACAAGCTCATCCCAGGGCAAATAAAATTTAGGAGGAAAAGAAATGAATATTCAGGTCCATTCGGTAAAATTTGATGCAGACAAAAAGCTTTTGGATTTTGTTGATGCCAAGGTAAAAAAACTGGGTCAGTACAGCAGTGATATTATATCAGTAGAGGTCTTCCTTCGCCTGAGCAAGGATCAGGAAATGGAGAATAAACTTGCAGAGATAAAGGTTGAATACCCCGGCGGACCATTATTTGCAAAGAAGCAAAGCAAATCCTTTGAGGAATCAATAGATAATGTTATAGATGCTTTAAAGAAGCAGATCACCAAGCAGAAGGAAAAGATGCGCGGTATATAATATTTAATATCAAAATAATCACTTTTTAGTTTGTTGATTAAATATAATATTTCTACATTTGCAAACCGATTTTCAAGGGTGAAACCCCCTAAAAATTAGCGTTCTTTAAAATTGCCGATGTAGCTCAGCTGGTCAGAGCAGCTGATTTGTAATCAGCAGGCCGGGGGTTCGAATCCCTTCATCGGCTCATGGGAAACGATGCAAGTGTATGTCCTGTAAGGGCATCTGCGTTATATACGGGGAGATACCAAAGTGGCCAACTGGGGCAGACTGTAAATCTGCTGTCGAATGACTTCGTAGGTTCGAATCCTGCTCTCCCCACTAAACAAAGATTGATAGGGCCGCACTTTTGCAGACGGTTATTGAGCAGGGCCTATGTTGGAGAAATAAGCGGGAGTAGCTCAGTTGGTAGAGCATCAGCCTTCCAAGCTGAGGGTCGCGGATTCGAATTCCGTCTCCCGCTCTATTTTTTGCCGATGTAGCTCAGGGGTAGAGCGTTTCCTTGGTAAGGAAGAGGTCACGGGTTCAATTCCCGTCATCGGCTCGAATTAATTATTTAATAATGAATAAATTTTAATACTAATACGTTGGAGTTATGGCTAAAGAAAAATTTGACAGGTCGAAACCGCACGTAAATATCGGTACCATTGGTCACGTAGACCATGGTAAGACTACTTTGACTGCTGCTATTACCACAGTGCTTGCTAAGACAGGACTCTCTGAAATCAGGGATTTTGATTCAATTGACAATGCCCCCGAGGAAAAAGAAAGGGGTATAACAATTAATACAGCGCACGTGGAATACCAGACAGAGAATCGTCACTATGCACACGTTGACTGTCCGGGTCACGCTGACTATGTTAAGAACATGGTAACAGGTGCTGCCCAGATGGACGGAGCTATTCTCGTTGTTGCAGCAACTGACGGTCCGATGCCACAGACACGTGAGCATATCCTGCTTGCTCGTCAGGTAAACGTGCCTAAGATCGTAGTATACCTTAACAAGGTTGACATGGTTGATGATGATGAGCTTCTGGAGCTTGTTGAAATGGAAGTACGTGAACTTCTTGATTTCTACGAGTTTGATGGAGACAATGTACCGGTTGTTCTTGGTTCTGCACTTGGCGCACTGAATGGTGATGCCAAAGAGGAGGAGAAGATACTGGAACTCATGAAGTATGTTGATGAGTATATTCCAATCCCTCCCCGTGAGAATGAAAAACCATTCCTGATGCCGGTTGAGGATATCTTCTCAATCACAGGTCGTGGAACAGTTGCTACAGGCCGTGTTGAAACAGGTGTTGTCAACACAGGCGACGAACTTGAAATGATTGGTCTTGGTGCAGAGAAGAGAAAGACTGTATGTACAGGTGTTGAGATGTTCCGTAAGATCCTCGACCGCGGTGAAGCCGGCGATAACGTAGGTCTGCTGCTTCGTGGTGTTGATAAGAAAGAGATCTCCAGGGGTATGGTACTTGCCAAGCCCGGAACGATCACTCCGCATACCAAGTTCAAAGCTGAAGTATATGTTCTGAAGAAAGAAGAAGGCGGACGCCACACTCCTTTCCATAACAACTACCGTCCTCAGTTCTACCTGAGAACACTTGATGTTACCGGTGAGATTATGCTTCCTGAAGGAACAGAGATGGTTATGCCTGGCGACAGGGTGGAGATTGAAGTAACACTCATTATGCCGGTTGCTATTAACCAGGGATTGCGTTTTGCTATCCGTGAAGGTGGAAGAACAGTAGGAGCAGGTCAGGTAACTGAGATAGTTGAATAAGGTAATTATTCATATATAAATGCAGGGAGTGTTTATTACTCCCTGCTCTCTGGTATACGGGTGTAGCTCAGTTGGTAGAGCACTGGTCTCCAAAACCAGGTGTCGGGAGTTCGAGCCTCTCCTCCCGTGCAAATTGTTTATATGAAATGAAGAAAATCAGAAAATACATAAAAGAGTCGTTTACCGAACTTTTGCATAAGGTAACCTGGCCAACCTGGAGCGAATTGCAGAACAGTACAACTGTGGTAATGATAGCTTCACTGATTATTGCCGTGGCAATATGGATTATGGACTATGCCTTTGACAATATTATGTCATTTGTATACGAATTATTATATTAAAAGCATAAGGTTCCGATGAGTGAAAATGTAAAGAAGTGGTATGTCTTGCGTGCGATAGGTGGGAAGGAAAAGAAGGTCAAGGAATACATTGAAAGTGAAATTAACCGTCTTGAGCTTCATGATTACATTTCACAGGTACTTATTCCGCAGGAAAAAGTATATCAGATAAGAGCAGGAAAAAAGATATCCAAAGAACGGAATTTTTTTCCCGGATATGTTCTTATTGAAGCAGCACTGGTCGGAGAAATACCGCATATCCTGAAAAATATACCCAACGTAATTGGATTCCTGGGGACCCAGGAAGGTGATCCCGTGCCCCTGAGGAAATCGGAAATAAACAGGATACTTGGTAAGGTTGATGAACTGGCAGCAAGTGATGAGGAAATAAATGTTCCTTTCTATGTGGGTGAATCAGTTAAGGTGGTAGACGGACCCTTTAACAGCTTTACGGGTATTATTGAAGAGGTAAACGATGAAAAGAAGAAACTAAAGGTAATGGTTAAGATCTTCGGGAGGAAAACTCCCCTGGAACTTAGCTTTATGCAGGTAGAAAAAGAAAGTTAAGTGAATAATTAATTAAAGATATTGACGGTCACAACAATTATAATGCTTCCTGAGTGACTGTCAAGCTCTCGCGTAAACTAAGCAAAATGTGAATTATGGCAAAAGAAGTTGCTGGATTAATTAAGTTACAAATACGTGGCGGTGCAGCTAATCCATCTCCGCCTGTGGGACCTGCTTTAGGTGCCAAGGGTGTGAATATCATGGAATTCTGCAAGCAGTTTAATGCGAGGACCCAGGATAAGGCCGGTAAAGTAATACCGGTTATTATTACCGTTTTTGCTGACAAGTCATTTAAGTTTGTTACAAAAACGCCGCCGGTAGCTGTACAGCTGCTGGAATCATCCAGGTTAAAGAAGGGTTCACCGGAATCCAACGTTAACAAGGTTGCATCAGTTTCCTGGGATCAAGTGCGTACAATTGCTGAAGAAAAAATGGAGGATTTAAACTGTTTTACAGTTGAATCTGCCATGAGAATGGTAGCCGGTACTGCCAGAAGTATGGGAATAACCGTAAAAGGTCAGTTTCCCGGTAGTAACTAAAATTTATTTAAGGATAATATGACTAAACTTACCAAGAATAAAAAGTTGGCCCTTGAGAAGCTCGAGAAGGACAGACTTTATAAACTGTCTGAAGCAGCCAAAATGGTTAAGGAAATAACCTTTTCCAAATTTGATGCTTCAGTAGATCTCGATGTAAGGTTAGGTATTGATCCACGAAAATCGAACCAGATGGTCAGGGGCGTAGTTTCCCTCCCTCACGGAACAGGTAAAGAAACCACAGTGCTGGTGCTATGTACCCCCGATAAGGAAGAAGAAGCTAAAGAAGCCGGAGCAGACCATGTCGGTCTTGACGAATATATCGAAAAGATAAAAGGCGGATGGACTGATATCGATGTCGTGATAACAATGCCAAGCGTTATGGGTAAGATCGGTCCGCTGGGTAGGATACTTGGTCCGAGAGGACTTATGCCCAACCCGAAAAGTGGTACTGTGACAATGGATATAGGTAAGGCTGTGTCTGAAGTTAAGCAGGGAAAAATCGACTTTAAAGTTGATAAGTATGGAATTATTCATACACCTGTGGGAAAGGTTTCATTTGAACCTCAAAAGATTGTTGAAAATGCCAAAGAGTTTATTTCAGCACTTAACAAACTTAAACCCGCCGCTGCAAAAGGGACATATATACAGAGTATATTCCTGTCCAGTACAATGAGCCCGGGAATTAAAGTAGACCCCAAAGGTCTTGAGGAAAAACCTGAAAATTAGGAGGAAAAATGAGACGCGAAGAAAAACAAGCAATAATAGACAGCCTGGCTGAAAAATTCAGTGAATACAGCCATTTTTATCTGACCGATACCGCCGAGCTTAACGCTGGAGATACATCGGATCTCAGGAGAGCGTGTTTTAAGAAAGACGTCAAACTGATAGTCGCGAAAAACACTCTTCTCAAGAGAGCCCTGGAAAAATCTGATAAAGAACTGGAGGAAATCTATGATGTCCTCAGAGGTTCTACGTCTGTCATGTTTACTGAAACCGGAAATGTTCCTGCTAAATTGATGCAGGACTTCCGCAAGAAACATGACAAGCCCCTGCTGAAAGGTGCATATGTTGAAGAGTCCGTTTATATTGGAGATAAAGAGCTGGATAAACTGGCTGCCCTTAAATCCAAAGATGAACTGCTCGGAGACCTTGTTGCCTTACTGCAGTCACCAATGCAGAATCTTATTTCTTCACTGGAATCGGGCTCAAACAATATTCATGGTGTTCTTGAAACACTATCACAGAAAGATAATTAGAGTAATAACCAAATTAAAATAATCTGAGAGATGGCAGATCTTAAAAAGTTAGCAGAAGAATTAGTAGGCTTAACTGTAAAAGAGGTAAATGAACTTACGGACATCCTTAAGGAAGAGCATGGCATAGAACCTGCCGCTGCTGCTGTTGCCGTTGCCGGCCCCGCCGGTGGTGGTGAAGCAGAAGCTGCTGAAGAAAAAACTGAATTTGATGTTGTGCTGAATGCCCCGGGTGGACAGAAACTGCAGATAGTTAAACTTGTAAAAGAACTTACAGGTCTTGGACTTAAAGAAGCAAAAGCTGTAGTTGACTCTGCTCCATCACCTATCAAGGAGGCTATTCCTAAAGATGAGGCTGAAGGTATCAAAACACAGCTTGAAGAAGCCGGAGCCGAAGTTGAACTTAAATAAGCTTTACACTGCTTAGGTTTATAGGTTTGGTCCCGCTGTTATTCGGGATCAAGCCTTTTTGTCGTTTTAATAATAAGTTCATATAATTCCATAATAATGACCTCAAACAAGAACAATAGAATCAGTTTTGCAACCATTAAAAATCAGTTGGAATATCCTGATTTTCTGGAGGTTCAATTGAAATCGTTTACGGAGTTTTTCCAGATGGGAACAACTCCCGAGAACAGAAAAAACGAGGGATTATACAGGGTCTTTAATGAAAATTTCCCTATCAGTGATACCAGGAATAACTTTATTCTGGAATTCCTGGATTACTCCGTTGATCCCCCGAGATATAGCATTGAAGAATGTATTGAAAGGGGTTTGACTTTCAGTGTTCCGCTGAAAGCAAAACTGAAATTGTACTGTACCGATCCTGAACACGAGGACTTCGATACGGTAATCCAGGATGTATACCTGGGAACTGTTCCCTATATGACAGACAGGGGGACTTTTGTGATTAATGGTGCTGAAAGAATTGTTGTATCACAACTGCACCGGTCACCCGGCGTGTTCTTCGGACAAAGCATACACGCAAACGGAACAAAATTATATTCCGCAAGAATTATTCCTTTCAAAGGATCATGGATCGAATTTGCAACCGATATAAATAATGTGATGTACGCATATATTGACAGGAAGAAAAAACTACCTGTTACAACATTGCTGCGTGCCATCGGTTATGAGAGCGATAAGGAAATACTGGAAATATTCCACCTGGCGGAGGAACAAAAAGTTTCAAAAACTAACCTTAAGCGATTGATTGGCCGAAAACTGGCTGCACGGGTGCTTAAGTCGTGGTTCGAGGACTTCGTGGATGAAGATACGGGCGAACTGGTATCCATCGAAAGAAATGAGGTTATCCTTGACCGTGAAACAGTAATTGAAAATGAACATATCGACCTGATCGTTGATTCAGGTGCAAAAGATATATTATTGCACAGGGAAGATCAGAATGTGTCTGACTATGCTATTATTTATAATACATTGCATAAAGATCCCTGTAACTCAGAAGAAGAAGCAGTACTGTATATTTACAGGCAACTGAGAAATGCTGAGCCACCTGATGTTGCTACGGCAAGAGATGTTATAGATAAATTATTCTTCTCTGATAAAAGATATGACCTGGGTGAGGTTGGCCGGTACAGGATAAATACAAAACTCGGCCTCGATACGGAAGCCGATGTAAAAGTGCTTACCAAGGAGGATATTATTGAGATTATAAAATATCTCATTGAGCTCATCAATTCAAAAACCGATATTGATGATATTGACCACCTCAGTAACCGTAGAGTGAGAACCGTGGGTGAACAGTTGTTCAACCAGTTTGGAGTGGGACTGGCACGTATGGCCAGAACCATACGGGAGAGAATGAATGTAAGGGATAACGAGGTATTTACTCCTGTTGATCTTATTAATTCAAAAACCCTATCCTCTGTAATTAATTCATTCTTCGGAACCAACCAGCTGTCACAATTCATGGACCAGACAAATCCACTGGCCGAGATGACTCATAAAAGACGAATGTCAGCACTCGGACCCGGAGGTCTGTCTCGTGAAAGAGCAGGTTTCGAAGTAAGGGACGTTCATTATACCCACTACGGAAGACTATGCCCGATTGAAACACCGGAAGGACCAAACATCGGACTTATCTCTTCACTCTGTGTGTACTCGAAAATCAATGACCTTGGCTTTATTGAAACGCCTTACAGAAAGGTTGAAACAGGCAAGGTAGACCTCACTAATAAAGGTGTTGTCTGGCTGAGCGCTGAAGATGAAGAAGAAAAAATAATTGCCCAGGCCAACGCTCCTCTTAATGATGAGGGTAAGTTTGTGAATCCAAGGGTGAAGGCCCGTCATGAAGCCGACTATCCGCATGAGGAAGCAGGTAATATTAACCTGATGGACGTTGCCCCGAACCAGATTGCATCAATCGCAGCCTCATTGATTCCTTTCCTTGAGCACGATGATGCTAACCGTGCTTTGATGGGATCAAATATGATGCGCCAGGCAGTTCCTTTAATGCGACCGGAAGCACCTATCGTTGGAACAGGCCTTGAAGGACAGATGGTGAGGGATTCAAGAATACTGATAGTGGCAGAAGGCGACGGCGTAGTTGAATATGTGGATGCAGAAGAAATTGTTATAAGGTATTCACGAACCGATGAAGAGAAATTTGTAAGTTTTGACGATGATATAAAGAGGTATAAACTTCCTAAATATCATAAGACAAACCAGAATACATGTGTTAACCTTGTGCCCGTTGTAAAGAAAGGGGATAAGGTTGAGGCAGGACAGGTGCTTACTGAAGGATACGGAACCAAAGATGGTGAACTGGCTCTCGGACGCAACCTTAAGGTGGCATTCATGCCCTGGAAAGGTTATAACTTCGAGGATGCCATTGTTATCTCTGACAAGGTTGTGCAGGATGATGTCTTTACTTCGGTACATATAGATGAATATTTACTGGAAGTAAGGGATACAAAACGAGGTATAGAAGAACTGACATCCGATATACCTAATGTCAGTGAAGAGGCAACCAAGGATCTTGATGAAAATGGACTTATCAGAATAGGAGCACACATTAAACCAGGCGATATACTAATAGGTAAGATTACACCTAAAGGTGAGTCTGATCCTTCTCCGGAGGAAAAACTGCTGAGAGCAATTTTCGGAGACAAAGCAGGAGATGTTAAGGATGCTTCACTGAAGGCCGGACCATCACTTACAGGTGTTGTGATCAACAAAAAACTTTTTTCCAGGGCTATCAAGGACCGTAAATCAAAGACGGTTGAAAAACCTCTTCTTGAAAAGATAGATGCTGAATTTGCCAGGAATGCCGAGGATCTGAAGATGCGACTTGTTGATAAACTCTTTATCCTTGTAAATGGTAAAACATCACAGGGTGTTAAAGATTATCTGAACGTTGATATTATACCAAAGGGCACCAAGTTTACCCTTAAGCAACTGCAGGAGATTGATTATCTGAACGTTAATCCTAACAAATGGACTACCGACAAGAAGAAAAATGACACAATAAGACAGTTACTGCATAACTACCTTATCAAGCATAAGGAGATAGACGGTGTTTACAAAAGGAAGAAATACAATATAAGTATTGGTGATGAACTACCGGCAGGCATCGTAAGACTGGCAAAGGTATATGTGGCCAAGAAACGTAAGGTTAAAGTTGGTGATAAGATGGCGGGACGACACGGTAACAAGGGTATTGTTGCAAAAATCGTTCGTGCCGAAGATATGCCCTTCCTTGAAGACGGAACACCTGTGGATATTGTACTTAACCCGCTCGGTGTACCTTCAAGGATGAACCTGGGACAGATATACGAGACAGTCCTTGGATGGGCCGGAGAGAAGCTGGGTGTTAAATTTTCCACACCAATCTTCGATGGTGCATCAATTGACGAAATAAGTAAGTATACCACCAAGGCAAAGCTGCCAAAGTTTGGTACCACCTATCTCTATGACGGCGGTACCGGTGAACAGTTCCACCAGCCTGCCACAGTGGGTGTTATATACATGCTTAAGCTGGGTCATCTGGTTGATGATAAGATGCACGCTCGTTCAATAGGACCATATTCACTGATCACACAGCAACCACTGGGCGGTAAAGCACAGTTTGGCGGACAGAGATTCGGTGAGATGGAAGTATGGGCACTCGAGGCATTTGGCGCCGCACACATCCTGCAGGAAATTCTTACTATTAAATCAGATGATGTGCTGGGACGTGCAAAAGCTTACGAGGTAATAGTAAAAGGAGAACCCATGCCTCAGCCGGGTATACCGGAGTCGCTGAATGTGCTGTTGCACGAACTCAGAGGACTGGGACTGAGCCTTAACCTCGATTGATGAGGAGGCTCAGTGTTTTGTGTTTAACAATTTATTGATATTAATAATTACATCATATGTCATTCAGGAAAGACAACAAAGCTAAAACAAACTATTCTAAGATCACTATAGGACTGGCTTCCCCTGAAGAGATCCTTGATCGCTCCAGTGGTGAGGTCTTGAAGCCTGAAACCATCAATTACCGTACTTATAAGCCGGAAAGGGATGGTTTGTTCTGTGAAAGGATCTTTGGACCTGTCAAAGACTATGAATGCCATTGCGGTAAATACAAAAGAATACGTTATAAAGGTATTGTTTGTGACCGTTGTGGTGTTGAAGTTACCGAAAAGAAAGTGCGTCGTGAACGAATGGGACATATAGCCCTCGTTGTTCCCGTTGCTCATATCTGGTACTTTAAATCATTGCCAAATAAAATTGGTTACCTCCTGGGATTACCTACCAAGAAGCTTGATTCAATAATATATTATGAGCGCTACGTGGTAATTAACCCCGGCATAAAAGAAGCAGACGGTGTCAAATACCTGGATTTTCTTACCGAGGAGGAATACCTGGATATAGTTGAGAGCCTGCCAAAAGAAAACCAGTACCTGGAAGATGATGATCCGGACAAATTTATTGCCGAGATGGGGGCCCAGGCACTTCAGATGCTCCTCAGCAGGATCGATCTTGATGATCTGTCTTTTACACTGCGGCATAAAGCAAGTACGGAGACTTCTCAGCAGCGTAAAAATGAGGCGCTTAAGCGACTCCAGGTTGTTGAGGCTTTCAGGGCTTCAAAGAGTATAAATAATCCTGAATGGATGGTAATAAAGGTTGTACCGGTTATTCCACCGGAACTGAGACCTCTTGTGCCCCTTGATGGCGGACGTTTTGCCACCAGCGACCTGAATGACCTGTATCGCAGGGTAATAATAAGAAATAACAGGCTTAAGCGACTGATTGAGATCAAAGCCCCGGAAGTAATCCTGAGGAATGAAAAGAGGATGCTGCAGGAATCTGTAGATTCGCTTTTCGATAATTCAAGGAAGGTTAATGCAGTTAAGACTGATGCTAACCGTCCACTCAAGTCGCTTAGCGACAGCCTTAAGGGAAAACAGGGACGGTTCCGTCAGAATCTTCTTGGTAAGAGGGTTGACTACTCAGCCCGTTCCGTTATTGTTGTAGGACCGGAGCTTAACCTCCATGAATGCGGACTGCCCAAAGACATGGCGGCAGAACTCTATAAACCTTTTATAATAAGAAAGCTTATTGAAAGGGGTATAGTAAAAACAGTTAAATCTGCGAAGAAAATTGTTGATCGTAAAGATCCTGTTGTCTGGGATATACTTGAGAACGTACTTAAAGGACATCCCGTTCTGCTTAACAGGGCCCCGACTCTTCACAGGTTAGGTATACAGGCTTTCCAGCCAAAACTTATTGAGGGTAAGGCAATACAGCTTCATCCGCTTGCCTGTACTGCTTTCAACGCCGACTTTGACGGCGACCAGATGGCTGTTCACCTGCCATTGGGAAATGCTGCTATACTGGAGGCCCAGGTTCTGATGCTGGCTTCTCATAATATACTTAACCCTGCAAATGGTGCTCCTATTACCGTGCCTTCGCAGGATATGGTACTTGGATTGTACTATATTACAAAGGCCAGGAAGAGTACAAAGAACCATAAGGTGCCGGGTGAAGGACTCGTATTCTATTCACCGGAGGAAGCAACAATAGCACTGAACGAGGGTAAAGTTGATCTCCATGCCGAAGTTAAAGTTAAAGTTGACGATATTGTAGATGGTAAAAAGGTAAACCATTTAATCGAGACTACTGTTGGCAGGGTAATATTCAATGAATATGTTCCTGAAGAAGTTGGCTTTATTAACGATATACTGACTAAAAAATCGCTGCGTGATATTATCGGTACCGTACTTAAGAGTTCAGGTACTGCCAAGACCGCGGCTTTCCTTGATGCTATAAAGCATCTGGGTTATACAATGGCATTCAGGGGTGGACTGTCGTTCAATCTTGAGGATGTAATTATTCCTAAAGAAAAACTGCAGTTAGTTGATGAAGGTTATGCACAGGTTGAGGAAGTACTCAATAATTATAATATGGGTTTCATCACCAATAATGAAAGGTATAACCAGATTATTGATATATGGACTCATATTAATGCCAAGCTTACACAGACCCTGATGAAACAGCTTTCGACAGATAAACAGGGATTCAACTCTGTTTATATGATGCTTGACTCAGGTGCAAGGGGTTCAAAAGAGCAGATCAGGCAGCTCTCAGGTATGAGGGGACTGATGGCCAAGCCCCAGAAGTCGGGAGCATCAGGAAGTGAGATTATTGAAAACCCGATTCTTTCAAACTTCAAAGAAGGCCTGTCCGTTCTGGAATACTTTATTTCTACTCACGGTGCACGTAAAGGTCTGGCCGATACAGCACTTAAAACTGCGGATGCAGGTTACCTGACCCGCCGCCTTGTTGACGTTTCACAGGATGTTATTATCTCTGAACCCGATTGCGGAACATTGAGAGGACTTGTGGCAACTGCCATCAAGAAGAATGAAGAAGTGGTTGAGTCCTTATATGAGAGGATACTGGGACGTACAACAGTACATGATATCTACCATCCACTGACAGGCGAGCTGCTTATTAATGCAGGAGTTGAGATAACTGAAGACCTGGCACGACTGGTGGAAGATTCACCCATTGAGTATGTTGAGATACGTTCTGTACTTACCTGTGAATCAAAGAAAGGTGTTTGTGCCAAGTGTTACGGACGTAACCTGGCCACCGGGCACATGGTTCAAAAAGGTGAATCAGTTGGTGTAATAGCCGCCCAGAGTATTGGTGAACCCGGTACACAGCTTACGCTGCGTACATTCCACGTTGGTGGTACGGCATCAAATATAACTGCTGAATCAAGCATTATTGCAAGGTATGACGGCGTGGCAGAGATTGAAGAGTTGCGTACCGTTGAAAAAACAGACCCGGATCTTGGTAAGAAAAAGAATATAGTAATAGGCCGGCTGGGTGAACTGAAAATTGTTGATAAGAACACGGGGATTGTGCTTTCAACACATACAATACCATATGGTTCTACCCTTCACATTAATCCCGGTGACGAGGTTAAGAAGGGAGACCTGATATGTGAATGGGATCCGTTCAATGCCGTTATTATCTCTGAAATTTCAGGTAAGATAAAACTTGAGAACCTTATTGACGGAGTAACCTTCAGAGAGGAATCTGACGAACAAACCGGATTCAAGGAGAAAGTAATTACCGAGACAAGAGATAAGACCAAAAACCCGACTATCAGGATACAGGATAAGAAGTCAGATGTAAGCAAGGTTTACAACCTTCCCGTTGGATCTCACCTGGTATCTGAAGACGGTGATGATGTAGGTGCAGGTGATGTGCTTGTGAAAATACCGCGTGCCGTAGGCAAATCAGGTGATATCACCGGCGGTCTGCCTCGTGTAACAGAGCTGTTTGAAGCACGTAACCCATCCAATCCTGCCGTTGTTTCGGAAATTGATGGTGAAGTTAGTTTTGGTAAGATAAAAAGAGGTAACCGGGAGATTATTATTAAGTCTAAAGCCGGTGAAACAAAGAAATATCTTGTTCCACTGTCAAAACAGATCCTTGTACAGGAGAATGATTATGTGAGAGCAGGTATACCTCTGTCAGACGGTGCAATTACACCCGCAGATATACTGGCCATCAAGGGACCGACCAAGGTGCAGGAGTATATCGTAAACGAGATACAGGAAGTTTACCGGCTGCAGGGTGTGAAGATAAATGACAAGCACTTTGAGATCATTGTGAGACAGATGATGCGTAAGGTTGATATTAAAGACCCGGGTGATACCAAATTCCTGGAGAAACAGATAGTTGACAAGATCGACTTTATGGATGAGAACGACTGGATCTATGGCAAGAAGGTAGTACTGGATAATGGAGATTCACAGACGCTTAAGTCAGGCCAGATTGTAACAGCCCGTAAGCTGAGAGATGAAAATTCAATGCTTAAGCGCCGTGACCTTAAGACTGTGGAAGCCCGTGATGCAATACCGGCAACTTCAAGCCAGGTTCTTCAGGGTATTACAAAGGCAGCCCTGCAGACAAACAGTTTCTTCTCTGCAGCGTCCTTCCAGGAAACAACCAAGGTGCTTAATGAAGCAGCAATACTTGGTAAAGTTGATCCGCTCGAAGGACTTAAAGAGAATGTGATCGTGGGGCACCTCATACCTGCCGGAACCGGCGACCGTAGATATAATAACATAGTTGTAGGTTCACAGGAGGAATATGAGGCCCTGGTTCGCGGAGCTGAGAGTGAGGTTGAAGATAAAGTTGAAGAAGAAAAGCAATAATATTATGGCTGACAAAAATGAAAAACAAAACCAGATCAATATCGAATTGAATGAGGATGTGGCCCAGGGTATTTATTCAAACCTGGCTGTTATTACACATTCTTCATCTGAATTCGTTGTGGATTTTGTAAGGATTATGCCGGGAATTAAAAAGGCCAGGGTGAAGTCAAGGATTGTTCTTACACCCGAACACGCAAAACGCTTGCTGGGAGCATTGAACGACAATATTAAGAAATTTGAGTCGGCGCATGGTCCCATAAAAGAAGTTAAGGGATCCGGACCGGTGATGCCAATGAATTTTGGCGGTCCTACCGCCCAGGCATGATTTCTGCACGATTATTGCAAGCGTATATAAACAATTGTAACTTTACCCAGGAAAGGAATTTCGGATGAAAGTTGTTTTAAAGATATTATTTGCGGGCCTTATTGGATTTTTTGTGTTTACAGCTTCATGTAAAAAGCAACCAAAGTGCGGATGTGAAGGTGATGTGATAAATGAAATCCAGGGATACCCGATGTATGTGTATTACGATTCAGCTAATAACTCGGCATGGTTCAACCCGGTTGGTAACCCGCTTTCGACATATTATATGTGTAATCCCTCTGATTTTATGTCGGTTATGACACGCTTTGAGAGTGGTGCCTACTTATTGGTAAGCGGGAGTGTGTTCTGGGAATGTAATTATCTTATGCGAGCAAGCAATAATCCTTATTATCAGTCATATAAGTCATACAATATTGATGTGACTGACATGCATGAGGATCTATACGGTAAATAAATCCGGATCGCTGACGGCAATAATATCCCACTAACTTTAGACAGTTTGCCCGGGTACAGGTAAAATCATTTTTCATATCTTTCAGGTAAAATTGAAATTTTGCCATATGGAAATTGTAATTATAGGTGCCGGCAGGGTAGGAACTGCACTTTCATATGCCCTGAAATCATCAGGGCATAATATTCTCAGTATTATTTCGAAAACACCGGGCAGTGCCGCTGCCCTGGCAAAGGATCTCGGGTGTGGGCATGGAACAGGTATGGAAATACCGGATGAGACAGGACTGGTTATTACAGCAGTAAATGATGATAACCTGCAAGGTGTTCTTTCATCACTGCAGGCTCCCGGTGATGCAGTAATTGCACATACTGCAGGTAGCGTCGGTCTGGATGTTTTTGACAGCAAAACTGTTAACAGGGGTGTTTTTTATCCCCTGCAGACCTTTACCCATGGACGTGAATATGATTTCTCTGCTATCCCTCTTTTTATTGAAGGAAGCAATGAGCATACGCTTAACCTGCTGTCCGAAGTGGCCTCATCATTAAGTAACAGTGTATCAGAGATGAACAGTGACAGTAGAAAATACCTGCACCTGGCAGCTGTTTTTTCCTGCAATTTTGTTAACCATATGTATAGTGCTGCCGAAGAAATTTGTAATAAAGCCGGAGTCAGTTATGAAGTACTTTATCCTCTTGTAAGAGAAACAATGGAAAAGGCTTCAGATATGGGACCTCTTAACTCGCAAACCGGACCTGCAGTAAGAAATGATAAAAAAACTATTGAAAAGCATTTGGATTTAGTATCTTTCTCAGGCGATTTAAAAGAGTTATACAGAGTAATCAGTAAATCAATTATAAATAAGTATACAGGCCGGATTAATGACTAATTTTAAAGAAGACCTGCAGAAGATAAAAGCTTTTGTTTTTGATATTGACGGAGTATTATCCAACCAGACAATTACATTGGACCTCGAAGGCAACCCGCTCAGGACTATAAATTTAAGAGATGGATATGCTTTACAGCTGGCAGTAAAAAATGGATATAAAATATGCGTAATTTCAGGTGGTAACTCGCAGCCCTTTAAAAGAAGGCTCAATTCACTGGGAATAGAGCATGTTTATTTGAAAATAGCTGAGAAGTCAGCTGTGCTTTCGGATTTCATTACACAACAAGGTTTGGAAAAGGAGGAAGTCCTCTACATGGGTGATGACATACCTGACTTTAAGGTAATGAAAATGGCAGGCGTTGCGGTATGCCCGGGAGATGCAGATAATGAAATTAAGCAGATATCGATGTATATCTCTGACAAGAACGGAGGTGACGGATGTGTAAGGGATGTGATTGAACAGGTAATGAGACTACACGGTAAATGGATGAATAACGATGCATTTATTTGGTAAATTATGATACCATTTTTTAAACTTATAAGATGGCAGAATCTGCTGATTGTGATTATTACGCAGTTTCTTATCAGGTATGCCCTCATTGCTACACTGGCAGGCAATATGCCCCTGGAGGGAATAATGCCGCAGGGCATGGAGTCTTATCTTGGACTCCGCTTACCATTCACTGATTTTCTGATCCTTGTTCTCTCTACCGTGTTTATTACAGCAGGTGGTTATGTAATAAATGACTATTTCGATATTAGAACAGATATCGTCAATAAGGGTGAAGTTATTGTGGGAACCCATATACCCAGGCGAAGGGCAATGATGTGGCACAACATCCTCAGTGCCACAGGTGTTATACTTGATTTCTGGGTATCATACCGGATAAACCACCTGTGGCTGGGAATAGTTTTTCTCCTTGTATCAGGATTACTTTATTTTTATTCAGTCACATATAAAAGACAGTTCCTGGTTGGCAATATTGTTGTTTCCATATTAACTGCAATGGTACCAATGCTTGTTGTCGTTTTTGAGCTTGCAGGAATGCTGAATTTCTATGGCCCGGAACTGATAGGTATATCGGCTGTTAAGATTATATTTTACTGGGTAACTGCTTATGGAATTTTTGCATTCCTTACAACCCTTGCCAGGGAAATTGTAAAGGATATGGAGGACTTTGAAGGCGACAGCGCCTATGGCAGCCGTTCACTTCCTGTAGTGGCAGGTATTAAAGTATCCGGGGTAGTTGCATCGGTAATAATGGCCCTGACAATTGTGCTTATGATAATTATGTGGGCTATGTTTATCAGGGACATTGTGTCACTTCTGTACATATTGCTGGCCACAGTTCTTCCGCTGGTTTTCTGTATTATCAGGCTGCTCGGCGGAGGAAGCGATCGCTTTCAAACAGTGAGCAGGACCATTAAAATTGTTATGCTTACCGGAATCTTTTATACAGTTTTGTTCTGGTTAATTGATAACAAGGGACTTTCATTCTGATTATGTTATCTGATTTGCTGAAAGATAAAAAGATTGTTCTTGCTTCACAATCACCAAGGAGAAGAGAGCTCCTGAAGGGACTGGATGTTGATTTTACCGTAATTAACCCTGCGGCGGGAGAGGACTATCCGGATGGTCTGAAAAAAGAGGAGATAGCTATGTACCTGGCTGAAAAAAAGGCCGGATCAGTTCATTCAGTTGATGATAAGAATATTATTATTGCATCTGATACAATAGTGTGCCTCGGAGATGATATACTGAATAAACCTGCAGGGAGGACAGAAGCAATTGAAATGATAAACAGGCTGTCAGGAGGCAGGCATACGGTTATTACAGGTGTTTGTATCAGGAACGGAAACAGGAACAGTACATTTTTTTCTGAGACTGAAGTGTTTTTTTCGCAGCTTGAAACAGAGGAGATAGAATACTATGTTGATACATACAAACCATATGACAAGGCAGGCTCATATGGTATACAGGAATGGATTGGCTTTATCGGGATAGAGAAAATCAGGGGATCATACTTTAATGTTATGGGGCTGCCCGTTCAGAGATTATACAGGGAATTAAAAAAAATAATTGTAAATTAACATTGTTCAAATTTTATAAAACACTAATTATGAGGAAGATATTTTTAGTATTATTAATCACTTTGCTGACAGCACCATTAGTCAGGAGTGATGAAGGTATGTGGATCCCGATATTGATAGAGAAATTCAATATTGAGATAATGCAGGAAAAGGGGTTTAAGTTAAGTGCAGAAGATATTTATAGTGTTAACAGGGCATGCATGAAGGATGCAGTAATGATTTTCGGAGGAGGATGCACTGCTGAGCTTATCAGCCCGGAAGGCCTGTTAATAACCAATCACCATTGCGGATACAGCCGTATACAATCACATTCTACTCTTGAGCATGACTATCTTACTGATGGCTTCTGGGCTATGTCAAGAGAAGAAGAGCTTTCTAACCCAGGACTTACAGTTACTTTCCTTAAATATATGAAGGATGTGACTGATGAAGCAACCAGGGGAGTGAAAAAGAGGATGAGTGAAGATGAAAGAAGCGAGGTAATTGAGAATAATATTGCTGAAATCGTTGCCGGGGCAACTGAAGGTAATGATTATTCAGCCTTCGTGCGCCCTTTTTATATGGGTAACCAGTTCTTCCTTTTTGTGAACGAGACTTACAGGGACGTAAGGCTTGTTGGAGCACCTCCATCTGCTATTGGTAAATTCGGTGGTGATACAGATAACTGGATGTGGCCAAGACATACAGGTGATTTTTCTCTTTTCAGGATATATGCGGATAAAAATAATGAGCCCGCAGATTATTCCGAAGATAATGTTCCATATGAACCCGAATATCATTTCCCTATTTCACTTAAAGGTGTTGAAGAGGGCGATTTTACTATGGTTTTCGGTTACCCCGGGGGTACATCACAATATGTCCCTTCTTACCATATCTCAATGCTGACAGATTATGTTTATCCCAGGATGATCGAGCTGAGAGGAGCTAAACTTGATATCATTAAGGAAGCAATGAACTCAGATCCCGGTATACGAATCAAGTATTCAAGTAAAGCCGCAGGTATCTCTAATTCCTGGAAGAGGTGGATTGGTGAAAAGTCAGGGATGGAAAGACTAGGTACAATTGAGAAGAAACTTAGCTTTGAAGATGATTTCCGTAATTGGGTAGATCAAAAGCGAAAGAGATCAAAGGCTTACGGGGATATTTTATCTGAATATAAAGTTTTGTATGATAGTATGAAGGAGTATTACCTGGTAAATTCTTATTCCACTGAGACCCTTGGAAGAAGAGGAGTGGAGGCTATAAGTCTTGCCGGTACATTTATGCCCCTGGTAAATGCGGTTAATAATGGCGCAGATGAGGAGACATTGCAAGGCATACTTGATCGTTTGTCCTCCCGGCTGCAACGTTTTTTCCGTAATTATGACAGGGATACAGACCGTGAACTGTTTGTTGCCATGATGGAACTTTACGGACAAAATATGGATGAAAAGTGGCAGATAGATGCCTACAAGGAATTGTACAAGGCTTGTAACGGGAATTTTGAAATGATTGCCGATGATATATACAGTCGCAGCGTCTTTACCGACAGGGACAAATCAATGCAATTCGTTAACAATTTTGACAAAAGGCTGATGGGTCAGCTGGAGGCTGATCCTCTGTATAAACTGGCTGCCGGTGTCAGTGAAATGCTGCAGGGTACTGTAAGAGAGAAATATATTGAGCTGGGATCGCAGATATCCATGCTCGACAGACTTTATATGAAAGCACAGCTGGAATTTGCAGACGACGAGGTATTATGGCCCGATGCTAACTTCACCCTCAGGGTAGCTTATGGTGAAGTTGGAGGTTATGAACCTGAAGATGGTGTATATTATACTCATTATACAACCCTGGAAGGTATTATGGAAAAGGATAACCCGGAGATATATGATTATGATGTACCTGACAGGCTGAAGGAATTATTTTACGGGAAGGACTACGGGAGGTACGCACAGGATGGTAAGATGCCTGTCTGTTTTATAGCTGATAATCACACTACCGGAGGAAATTCAGGCAGCCCGGTTATAAACGCCGAAGGGCATCTTATAGGTGTTAATTTTGATCGCGCATGGGAAGGCGTTAGCAGCGATTTAATGTTTAACCCGGAGCAAAGTCGTAATATAAGTCTTGATATAAGGTATGCCCTGTTTCTTATTGATAAATTTGCAGGAGCTGGCTATTTGATTGATGAGATGACACTGGTTGAATAACCAAAACCATATATTATGAAGAATAAAGTGAAAGACAGGATTTCAGTTTATTCCAGGACCCTTGAAACAGACAAGCTTGAAAAGGCAGAGCTTAAAGTAATCGGGGATTCTTATTGTCCAAACGGTCATAGCCTTATTTCAGATGACGTGGTGTTTTTTGATCATAGTGCCATACATTTGAAAGCCAGGCATAAGAAAAATGTATCAGACCTTTTTGTCAGCCCTGTGGTGGGTGATAAATGTAAGGTTTCTTTTGATACTAAACTGGAAAATGATGTGGTGTACGAGTTAATTTGTCCTACATGCAAGGTAACGCTGCCTATTGCAAGCCCCTGCACCTGCGGAGGGCAGCTGGTGGCCCTGTACCTTGATAAAGGATTGAAGTTGTCCAGGTCTGTAACTGTTTGCAGTAAATTCGGATGTCCCCATTCGGAGGTTAAAGGCATTGATAAACTGAAAAGCATGCAGTTTTAGGCAGAAAACTTTATGATGATTTAAGAATGAAGGGGGAGGGTGAAGGAAACTTTTGTCCCTTCTCCTTCTTTACTGCTAATATGCATTTCTCCTCCATTGATCTTAACAAGGTCAAAACATAATTGCAGACCAAGCCCGGTTCCTTTTTCACCTGCCGTACCAGGAGTACTTTCCAGTCTGAAGTCACTCTTCAGTTTTTGCAGCCTGCCTGGCTCAATACCACTACCGGTGTCACTTACCTCAATTCTCAGGCAGGGAATCACATCATTTACCTCCTCTGCCATTACATTGACAATACCCCTGGCTGAAGTAAATTTGATGGCGTTTGAAACAAGATTCCTTATAATAATACCTACAAGGTCTGAATCATACCATGCATGTGGCGAACCCCTGTGGGAATAACTCATCTGTATCTTCTTTTTTTCAGCGAGTGGATTAAGAAGGTTGAAAGTACTTAGCACGGTATCAGTTATATTTCCTTTTCCCGGTCTGTAATTAACCCTGCTGTGTTGTCCCTCTCCCCATAACAGTAAATTATCTATCAGATTATTGGTGAAATTAACCTGCTTCTCCATTTCATTAATGGATGCCTGGTACTGTGCTTTATCCCTTTCTTTTGTGGGATTATCCATTTTTAATAAATCAATCAGGGCTGAAAGGTTTACCAGGGGCGACTTGAGATCGTGAGCTATTATTGAGAATACCCTGTCTTTCGTATGCAGGTTTTTTTCAAGTATCCTGTTATTTTTTTCGATCTCCTTATTCTTGTTTTCCACTTCAGCTTTTTGATTTGTTAACTCTGAAGTTCTTTCAATTACAATGTCTTCAAGGTTTTTGTTTACATACTCAAGTTCTTTATGCAGCCTTTGCTCTTCATTAAATGAACTTACCCATTTGTTGATCAGGATGACCACCTGGGTGAATATGAAAATTGTGGAAGTATATGCCAGCAGGTATTTTCCTGATAGCATGGAGCCTGACCTGGAAACAGCAATATCATTCAATGCTCCGCCCAGGAGGATTACAAAGCCCGAGATATTTAGCAGTCCCGGGAAATCCGGTTTTTTCAGCGACACATTGCTTTTAGCACCGGCGTAAATCAATAAAGCAGTAACACTGGGAATGAAGATCCTTATTGCACTGGCAAATATACTGACCGGGGAGATAATTACAAGTATTATGCTGAGTGAAAACAGTACCGAAATAATTATGACGAAAACCCTGAAGAACCTGTCCGGAAAAATTTTGTAGAAATATAATGCTCCAAATATCAATGCCATGAAGGCCCCGATATATTCCAACCTGATTAATGTTGTCCATTCAAGGTCCATTAGGGAGAGTATCACAAAGCTGCCTGTTGATACAGATCTGATCAGCATTCCTATTATGGCCAGGGCAAAAAACAGCATTGATTCATTTCTTCTGAAAAGCAAATAGAAGATCAGGAAAAACAATGCAAAAGACAACAGAATACCGTCATTGACGTGTGAATAAAGAAGCCGGTTACTGACGGCTTTATTTATATTTTCGGGTGTACCCACTCTCATGGGTAACCAGAATCCCCCTCTGCGGTGGTGAAAATTAGATACATTAACCACTATTTCTATTTCACCGTCGTTAACCTTATGTTCATAGGTAAAAGGGGAGTATGCAGGCCTTGTCACAGATTCTTTGTCACCTGCCAGCCCGTTGCGCCCGGCTAATTTGCCATCAATGTAGATGCGGAATGCTGAATCAAAAACAGGTATGTCAAAAGCAAGTGTTCTTATATTGCGGGGTACCAGAATGGTCAGTCGGTACGTGGCATACCCGTATTTCTCGATTCCGGGTATTTCAGCTTTGTATTCTGTCCAGTATGAAGGAACTTTTACTATTGCATCAGGTGATGCCGGACTGTCTTGCAGAGCTCCCGGGCTAATATGCCTCTCCCAGTAGAATTCCCATTCCGTATTTAGTTTGATTACATCTTTCCTGAACTCAGTATTACGCAGATCAAGGATAATGTCATTCTCCTTCACTGATGCATTGGCAGGTGAATGTGCAGATAAAACAATCAACAAACAGAATATCCCCGAAACAAACTTCCCCATAGCTTTCTTCATGGCTGAAAAATTATTCCAAAAATATTAAATGGGATCATATTAATTATTAAGAAATAAGTGAGATTTATCACTTTACTAAAAAAAAAGAAGGGCGCCCGGGAGGGCTGCCCAACTTAAACAAAACCTAAAACTTGATCGTAGAAGAAACTACTCAGTTAGTATGTGGAATTTATCTAACTGCGAACACTTTTTCATAGTCTTTAACCAGCTTCGGGAAGAAGACCGATATCAGCCTGACATGGTCAATTTCACTTTTAGGAAGCTGTGTTATTACCTTCTGGTGATAATATTGCTGTCTGTCAAGGGAAAGATCGGATGTTGAAAAACCATCATCCAGATAATCCCGGGTCAGTCTTTTTACACCAAAATGCCTGTTATTTGTGCACTGGTACATTATTTCAAGATCATCAGAGATGACAACATACTTTGTGCTTTTCTTATCAGACCTGTCTACTCCTATTCTGACAGTAAGGTCTGAATTTTCATATGTAACTATGAACGTCCTGAGAGCTTTGCCGTCAACATAAACCTGTTCAATAGCTTTGTCAACAACATAGTTGCCCAGGCAGCAGTGGGTTTTCCCCTGAGCTACCGGGGCTTTGGCAAATCCTGAGAAACTCAGGAATAATGCAATTGCTAAAAATGTAAATAATCTTTTCATGGCTGCGTAAATATTTAATGGTTATTATTATTTCACGGGTTAACCTGTCCTGAAAAACCGTGAACTGATTCCATTCAAATTATAGACGTTCGTTTGCTTTGTGTGTTGCAATCAAAAGTGTTAATTTAATGTTAATGTTATTTAAACAGTTATATATGTGGGTGTAATGCGTGCTTATTATATTACTCGTTAATAAATCTTATTATTTACTTAATGTAGTGTATATAGCCTTTGTGTTCTCAGGAATTTTGTATCTTGCAAATCAATACAGATTAAGATGATACATCAGCTTACATACTGTTTTATGTATAACCGCCTGGGAAAAAGGTTGTATGAATGCTGGATGTTCTATAGTTTATCCCTCTGATATATTTTTTTCCAAGACTTTTTTATACAGACAGATTTAACAGATATGAAAGGATTGATATTTAATATCAAGAGATATGCAATACATGACGGACCGGGTATCAGGGTGACATTCTTTATGAAAGGTTGCCCGCTTGCATGCTGGTGGTGTCACAATCCGGAGGGTATAAGTTCCGGTATCCAGGAAATTGACAGGACCGACCGTATAGGCAGTAAGGAATTCACAGTAAAGGAGACCGTTGGTAAGTATTATTCAAGTAATGAGCTGCTTGATATTGCAAAAAAAGACCTGGTTTTTATTGAGGAATCAGGAGGAGGAATTACATTTTCCGGGGGCGAACCGCTTGTTCAACCTGATTTTTTGCTTGAATCCTTAAAGGTGTTCAGGAATGAAGGACTGCATACAACCATTGATACCTCGGGATTTGCAGACCGGGAAGTTATAGACTCAATATTACCGTATACTGAGCTGTTCCTCTTTGATATTAAACACATGGACCCGGGTAAGCATAAGCATTATACCGGTGTTTCAAATTCATTGATACTTGACAATTATAAATACATTATAGGCAAAGGGAAAAAAGTAGTTATCAGGATACCCGTAATTCCGGGCATAAATGACGGGGAGGAAGAAATACGGGCTTTCAGGGATTTTATTGATGCAGAAGCAGGCGGAAATGTATCCAGGATAGATCTTCTGGCATATCACAAAATTGGAAGCTCCAAGTACAAACGATTTAAGCTTGATTACAAAATGCAGGGAGTTGAGCAACCATCATCAGAAAGAATGAATGAATTAAAAAGATATTTTGAAGAAAGTGGAATTAATGTAAAGATTGGAGGATAAAAGGACATGAAACTTACAGAAAGAGTAAAGCAACTAAGACAAAACAGCCTTGATGCAACTGAGCATATATCATCAGAGAGGGCAGAGCTCGTAACCCGCTTTTATAAAAGCGGCCCGGCAGGGGAGCTATCTGTACCCATGCTGAGGGCTTATGCCTTTGAGTATATTCTTAAGAATAAAAAGATTTGCATCAATGAGGGAGAACTAATAGTTGGAGAAAGAGGCCCTGCGCCAAAGGCTACCCCAACTTACCCGGAGATCAATGTACATTCAATTGAAGATCTTGAAATACTGGATACACGGGAAAAAGTGTCTTTCAAGGTAAGTGACAGGGTGAAAGAGATTTACAGGGAAGAGGTTATACCTTACTGGAAAGGTAAGAGTAACAGGGATAAGGTAATGAAAGCCATGACACCTGCCTGGAAAAAGGCTTATAAGGCTGGTGTGTTTACGGAATTCCAGGAACAGAGAGCTCCCGGACATACAGTACTGGGTTATAAACTCTACAATAATGGCTTCCTGGATCTGAAAAAAGAGATTGACGAGAGTATCCGGGGACTGGACTATTTTAATGATCCGCTTGCCTATGATAAGCACGAGGAACTTAAAGCGATGGACGTAGCCTGCGATGCAATTATCATGTATGCTGAAAGAAATGCTGATGAACTTGAAAGGCTGGCATCAGGTACGGAAGATCAAAAACGTAAAGGTGAACTGATAGAGATGGCCCGTATATGTCGTAAAGTGCCGGCCAATGCACCTGAAACCTTCCACGAGATGCTGCAGCATTACTGGTTTATACACCTTGGTGTAGTTACTGAACTCAATCCGTGGGACTCATTTAATCCCGGCAGGCTTGATCAGCACCTTTACCCTGTTTTCCGTAAGGATATTGAAAAGGGAAACCTGACTGAAGAAGAAGCTTATGAATTACTGGGCAGCTTCTGGGTGAAATTTAATAACCATCCTTCACCACCCAAGATTGGTGTGACAGCTCAGGAGAGCAACACATTCACGGATTTTGCGCTGATAAACCTGGGGGGACTGAAACCTGACGGCACTGATGCCGTCAATGAAATGACCTACATGCTGCTGGATGTAATAAAGGAGATGAGGATACTTCAACCCAGTTCCATGGTGCAGATATCGAATAAAAATCCTGACAGGTTTATTCACAAGGCTCTTGATATCATTAAAACAGGCTTCGGCCAGCCATCCTGCTTTAATACAGATGCAATTATACAGGAATTGCTCAGGCAGGGAAAGTCGATCCTGGATGCGCGTAACGGGGGAGCCTCGGGTTGTGTCGAGACAGGAGCTTTTGGAACTGAGTCCTACTGGCTGACTGGTTATTTTAACCTGGCAAAGATCCTTGAAATAACACTTTATAACGGGAAGGATCCCCGCACGGGTGAAACAATCGGTTTACGTACCGGAGAGCCCGGGGATTTTGAAGATTTTGAAGATCTTTTCACTGCCTTCAGTTCACAGCTTGAATATTTTGCTTCAACCAAAATACGGGGTAATAATGTGATTGAAAGGATTTTTTCGAAAAACCTCCCTGTACCATTCCTCTCCCTGCTGATAGAAGATTGTATAGCTAACGGTCAGGATTACAATGAAGGAGGAACACGCTATAACACAAGTTACATTCAGGGTGTGGGACTTGGTACAATAACGGATATGTTAAGTTCAATCAGGCATAATATTTACGATGAAAAGAAATATTCATGGAAGCAGCTGATGGATGCTGTTAAGCATGATTTTGAAGGATTTGAGGAGCTGCAATATGACCTGATATATAATTCTCCAAAGTACGGTAATGATGACGATTATGCGGACCACCATGCAGTGATGGTATTTGAAGCATTTTATGATGCTGTCAATGGTCACCGCACACCAAGGGGGGCCGTCCACAGAATCAATATGCTTCCAACTACATCTCACGTATATTTTGGATCAGTTATAGGTGCAACACCCGATGGCAGGAAAGCATTTATGCCACTGTCCGAAGGCATCTCCCCATTCCAGGGGGTAGACAGGCTGGGGCCCACTGCCGTTATTAAATCAGCATCAAAGATTGACCATCTGAAGACAGGGGGTACCTTGCTTAACCAGAAGTTCAGTCCCCAGTTTTTTGAGGATGAAGAGAGTTATGCACAGATAACAGCCCTTATACGCAGCTATTTTAAGCTTGACGGACACCACATTCAGTTCAATGTTGTTAATGCTGACACCTTAAGGGATGCACAGAAGAACCCGGAGCTTTACAGGGACCTTATTGTTAGGGTTGCAGGCTACAGTGACTATTTCAACGATCTGGGTGAAGACCTGCAGAATGAGATAATACGAAGAACAGCACACGAATCAATGTAAATAACCAATCAAAAATTATTATGTTTAAAAAAGAAGTATACATTAAGAGAAGAGAGAAATTAAGAGAAACAGTAGGATCAGGACTTATACTGCTGCCGGGTAATGACGAAAGCCCGATGAACTATGCCGATAATCCTTTTCATTTTCACCAGGATAGCTCATTTAAATATTTTTTCGGACTTGATTTCCCATTTCTGGCCGGAATACTTGATTGTGAAACCGGTGAAGATATCATCTTTGGCGATGACCTTACGGTAATAGATTTTGTCTGGATGGGACCTCAGCCAACAATACTTGAGCGCGCATCAGCTTATGGCATTAAGCGTTCAGAGCCGTTGCAGAAATTGGTTGAAATACTCCAGGAGAACAGGTCGAAAGGCAGAACTATACATTTTCTGCCTCCATACAGGCCGGAAAATAAAATCAAACTGTTTGAATGGCTGGGGATAACTCCTGCCGAATCACATAAGGAATCATCACCTGAACTGGTCCGTGCAGTTATTGCACAAAGAAATTATAAGGCTCCATGGGAGATTGAAGAATTAAGAAAAGCAGCAGATATATCAGTAGATATGCATCGCACAGCCATGCGTATGGCTGCACCTGGCGTTACAGAAGCAGAAATAACTGCCGCTGTTAATTATGAGGCTGAAAAAGTAGGGGCAAGAATTTCATTCCCGATTATAGGAACCATTAATGGGCAGACATTGCACAACCATTACCATGGAAATACCCTGAAGAGCGGACAGATGTTCTTGCTGGATGCAGGCGCTGAGATTGAATCGGGATACGCAGCAGACCTGTCCAGTACCGTTCCTGTAGATCCTCATTTTACACAGGTTCAGCGTGATATTTATAATCTTACCCTGGATAGCCATAATACATCTATCGATATGCTTAAACCGGGCATAGCCTTTAAAGAGGTTTACCTTGAATCGGCCAGGGTGATTGTAAGGGGCCTTAAAGATATGGGCATTATGAAAGGTGATGTGGACGATGCCGTTACAAACGGAGCACATGCCCTCTTTTTCCCCTGTGGTCTTGGTCATATGATGGGAATGGATGTCCATGACATGGAGGACCTTGGAGAGATCTATGTGGGATGGGATGGTAAGGAACGTCCTAAGCAATTTGGTATCAAATCACTCAGGCTGGGCAGGAAACTTGAACCGGGATTTGTCCTGACAATTGAACCGGGCATATATTTTATTCCCGAACTGATTGATAAATGGCAAAAAGAAGGGACTAATAAAGACTTCCTGAATTTTGATAAGATTAACCAGTACAGGGACTTTGGAGGTATAAGGAATGAGGAAGATTTCCTTATCACCGAAACAGGCTACGAACTGCTGGGTAAACCTAAACCTAAGTCAATAGAAGATGTAGAAGCAGAACATGCAAAGGACCTGCCTCTTTAATTCAGTAAACAGAGCGGTATCACAATAAATCAACACGGAGAACACAGATAATCACGGAGATCTGAAATCTTAATTCGTTGATCTTAAATCTCCTGTCATTCCTGGTTTCGCATGAATGACAGGGGGTTTATGCCTGTTTGCATAATTTTTTGTATCTTATTAGTGTTAATAGACAAAATGAGTTGATCTCATCCGGACTATCCGGGATAATGGTGTAAAGTTTTGTTTTGATCCGGTTAACAATAATAAGGTGGCGGAGAAATTTTTTAAATATTTTGATCAGAGGTACAGGAAAGATATTCTTAGAGGTCATTCCGGTAGTTACGGTCCGATCGTGACCATTTCCCGGCAGACAGGTTGCGATGCAGTGGCTATAGCCAAGAGGCTTGTAACTAAAATGAACAGGGAAACAGGTACATCACAGTGGCGCTGGATTGACAAGCAGGTTCTTTCCGATACGGCTCGCGAGTTGGACACAGGCACTCATAACGTTGAGAGTTATATCAAGAGACACGAATTATCAGGTCTTTCTGAGATGCTTATGGCTATCTCGGGGAAGTATATCAGCGATTCCAAAGTAAAGAAAACCATCAGGGAGGTTGTTCTGACCATTTGCAAGGAAGGCAATGTTGTTCTGGTGGGCAGGGGAGGTGTTGCTCTTACCACCTCCGTTAAAAGAGCTCTTCATGTAAGGCTTGTAGCTCCCTTCTACTGGAGGGTCGAGAATATTATGAAAAAGAAAGAGCTTGATATTGAGGCTGCCGAGGAGTTTGTTGTGGATACAGATGAAAAGAGGTATAACCTTATTCTTAACTTCCTTGATAAGAAACCCCTTAATCTTGACTATCTTTTTGATGCTACAATAAACAGGAGTTCTTTTTCGGTGGACCAGGTTGCGGAGACTCTTTGCCTGCTTTATAAGAAACGCATGGAAGCAGTTGCAGACAGCAAATTTACCGGTCGTAAAGGTCCATTAATGAATGCGTACGGGTAGGAAGGTGAAAGACAAAAGACAAAAGACTAAAGACAAAAGACTAAAGACAAAAGACTAAAGGGTAAGGAGTGTATATGCAAGGTATGTTATTAGGTGCATATTAATTTATGCGAAGGTTCGTTATAGAAGGAATTACCTTAACACCCCCTCCTTAACACCCCCGGACGATAAAGCAATATGGCTAAACAAGTAAATATGCATTTTTTTTATTAAATATTTTTTCAAATTAAATAGCAACATTAAGTTCTTTGACGTACTGGTTTATAATGTTAACATATTGAGCAATTA